>NZ_SGSX01000026.1:0-35455 GCF_004209355.1 Acinetobacter sp. WCHAc060025
AAATAAAATATCTACGTTGTCCTAACCATTGATAATGATTATTTTCATCGAGTTGCAAAATAAACCAATTTTGTCCTGCAAATTCATTGTGATATTCAGGAGTGTAGTCGCCTATATACGAATCGGCGGGTTCGACTGGATTTACTAGGTGAATCAACCCTTGCCATTTCGGGTTAACTGCAGAGAGGTCAATTGAAACGAGTGGTAGCATATGTTTTGCAAGAAACTTATCAGAGCTTGCAAAGACTTCTTCGTTATCAGGCAAAATGGTTAAATAAGGCTGTGCTGTAGTAATGTTTTGAGTTTGTTTCATTTCATTGGCTTTTATTTTTAGTAATAATGATTAAAACATAAAAAAGACCGCTGTTCAGCGGTCTTTTTAAACTTAATTAATTAAAATTAAGCAGATTTTTTAACAGCTTCTAAAAGCTCATCTTGACGAGTTTTAAGTGCTTTAGGTAAACGATCACCTAATTTGTTGAACAATTCAGTATGGCTTTCAAGCTCTTTGATCCACTGATCTTTGTCTTGTGAAGTTACAAGATCAAATTGTTCTTTAGTGAAATCAGAACCAGTCCAGTTCAATTGTTCAAATGTAGGAACACGACCAATTGGTGTATCTACAGCAGTTGCACGACCTTCACAACGATCGATGATCCACTCAAGAACACGCATGTTTTGACCGAAACCAGGCCATACAAAGTTACCTTCAGCATCACGACGGAACCAGTTCACGTTGTAGATACCTGGAAGTTTGTTACCTGCAGCTTTTGCTTTTTCAGCAACTTCTTCACCTAGCTCTAACCAGTGAGAGAAGTAGTCAGCCATGTTGTAACCAGCAAATGGAAGCATCGCAAATGGATCACGACGAACAACACCTTGTTGACCAACAGCCGCAGCAGTTGTTTCAGAACCCATAGTTGCAGCTTTGTACACGCCATCAACCCAGTCAAATGCTTCTGAGATTAAAGGCACTGTATCTGCACGACGACCACCGAAGATGAACGCAGAAATTGGAACACCTGCTGGATTTTCCCAGTCAGCATCAATAGAAGGACATTGACCTGCTGAAACTGTGAAGCGCGCATTTGGATGTGCAGCTTTTTCTTCACCAGTGTGTGGTTGACCTTTCCAGTTTGTAAGGTTAGCAGGTACGTCTTTAGAAAGACCTTCCCACCAAACTTCACCATTGTCAGTCACAGCAACGTTTGTATAGATCACGTCTTTATGAAGTGTCGCCATACAGTTTGGATTTGTTTTAGTATTTGTACCCGGTGCTACACCGAAGAAACCAGCTTCTGGGTTGATTGCATATAAGCGACCATCTTCACCTGGTTTGATCCAAGCAATATCGTCACCTACAGTTTCGATTTTCCAACCTTCATAACCTGCTGGTGGAATCAACATTGCAAAGTTAGTTTTACCACATGCAGAAGGGAATGCCGCTGCGATGTAGTGTTTTTCGCCTTGTGGATTAGTCACACCAAGGATAAGCATGTGTTCAGCTAACCAACCTTGTTGACGACCCATAGATGAAGCAATACGTAATGCTAGGCATTTTTTACCTAACAAAGCGTTACCGCCGTAACCTGAACCATAAGACCAAATTTCACGAGTTTCTGGATAATGAACGATATATTTTTCAGGGTTACAAGGCCAAGCTACATCTTTTTGACCTGCTGCAAGTGGAGCACCTACAGTGTGTACACAAGGGATATAATCGCCATCTGTACCAAGTACGTCATAAACGGCTTTACCCATACGAGCCATTTTACGCATGCTTACAGCAACATACGGAGAATCTGTTAATTCGATACCGATGTGAGCAATATGAGAACCTAAAGGACCCATAGAGAAAGGAACAACGTACATTGTACGACCTTCCATAGCGCCATCAAACAAACCGTTAAGGCGAGTACGCATTTCAGCAGGAGCTTCCCAGTTGTTAGTCGCACCAGCATCTTCTTGTTTTTCAGAACAGATGTATGTACGACCTTCAACACGAGCAACGTCAGACGGATCAGAATTCGCTAAATATGAACCAGGGTGTTTTTCTTGGTTCAAAGCTTGCATAGTGCCGTTCGCGATCATCAAGTCGATATAACGTTGATTTTCTTCTTCGCTTCCGTCACACCATTCAATTTTTGCAGGTTTAGTTAATTTAGCAATTTCTTCAACCCATGCAATGAGCTTGGGATGACGAACGAATTCTGGTGCGTTCACTTGGGTCATGGTGAGGCCTATCTTAAAATATGTACTATTTTGTGTACAAATAACAATCTGAATGAAGTGGTACTCCATCCAAATATAAATATGAAAAAAAAGTGGCTGTATTAAACCATATATTCATGGAAAAAATAAGACTAAAGCCGTAAAAGATACCAAACGTAATAAAAAGGATAAGTTATTGTTTTTAAATTATTATATGGATAATTTGTCGAATATTTGGCACTATTCACCACAGTTATGTGTGATATTTTAATTGAGAATAATATTTATTAACAGATATTTATAAATCCATTGAGTGTTTGCTTTATCATTGATTAAATAAATGGTATTAATTCGAATTTTACATAAAGGTGCTTTTATTTGCCTATAAAATCAACGAAATTAGAGTGAATACTTCAAAATAATCAAGATTATGCGCCCAGATCTTAAACCATTATCGATGATTTACAATGAAAAATCAGGGTTTCATGCAAATGAAAAAGACGATATCTATGAAAAATTGATGACAATTTGGACATCATATGGCTTTGAAATACAGGTGTTTGACATTGCATCAGAGCAAAATATTCAAACATTAATGCAGAAAATTTATCAACGACATGCTGAATATTCACAACAAGGTGTGATTGTTGCAGCAGGTGGTGATGGTACGCTGAATGCTGTTGCTTCACAAATGTTGAACCAAGCGATTCCAATGGGGATTTTGCCATTAGGCACCTTTAATTATGTGGCACGGGTTTTACATATTCCGCTAGATATTCTCGAAGCCGCAAAAGTTATCGCTACTGGTGAGCCACGAGCCTCACATGTGGCATGTATCAATGATCAAATTTATTTAAATAATGCCAGTCTGGGTTTGTATCCTTTATTTATCAAAAAACGTGAGGAATATAATCGTAAGTTTGGACGCTTTCCTTTAAATGCCTATACCTCGGGTTTAGATGTATTGATCCGAGATCGTAAAGAATTAAAACTAGAGGTTGAAGTTGATGGGCAAAAGTATCCCGTTAAAACACCTTTGATTTTCTTTGGAAATAACCAATTGCAATTGAAAGAGTTGAAATTGAAAATTTCTAAATGTGCTGAAATTGGTGAAATTGCAGGTGTAGTGATTGCCAAAGGGGATAAGCGAACTTTATTTAAAACATTATTTCAAACCATTCGTGGCAAGTTAGAAAATGCATCAGATGTGTATAGTTTTGGTGCGCAAAAAGTCATTGTCTATTCAAAAAAGCCTAAACTGACCGTTGCAGTCGATGGAGAAATAGTTTCAATGACCACACCATTGTCCTTACATGTAGAAAAGAATGCTTTGAAAATCATGGTGCCACATGCTGCTGCATCTGTCTGATTTACACTTTGGCACTGAGCGAATTGAGTGTATTCGTGCAATTGAAAAGTTTTGTGCACTACATCAACCTGAAGTTGTGGTGGTGAGTGGTGATTTGACGCAACGTGCTAAATTTAAAGAATTCTTCGCTTGTAAGCAATTTCTTGAATCTTTAAAAATTCCCTATTTTGTCGTTCCAGGGAATCACGATATTCCACTCTATCATTTGTGGAACAGGGCTTTTCGCCCATTTGGTTTATACCAGCTTTTTTTTGGAAGTTTGGAAAGCACTTTATCGACTGAACATTTTTATTTAATCGGTATTAATAGTATTCGTCGTCGCTATCATACGCGGGGTTCTATTTCAGTTGAACAAATTCAACATGTAAATCAGCAATTAGAAAATGCACCGTTAGATAAGTTTAAAATTATCGTCAGTCATCAGCCTTTTTATACGACCAATGATGATCATCATTTAAAAGATTGTCCTGCTTTGGGACAGTTTGCGATTAAAGAATGGGGGCAACACCAGTTATTTGCTCTCTTGCACGGACATTTACATTTGGTCGCTGTTTATGATTTGAATAAAGAATTTAAATTGAATTTGAATAATCCTGTTTATGAAGTCCATGCAGGTACAGCCATATCGAGTCGCTTGCATAAAAATATGCCGAATAGTTTTAACGTGATCCATCGTGATAGCACTTTTCAGCACTATTTTTTTGATGAGCAGTTGCAAGAATTTGTTGCTAGAGAATCTTCTCCGGGCTGATTTTGATTTGATTTGATGTAATAGAATAAAAAAAACACAAATTTAATAAAAAAAATTGCTTGTTCCCCTTGAAGCTATTTTTTCCATCCCCACAAATGTGTCATACAAATATTTTGTCGATGACCAAGGGCGTGTTGATCATTCGTCTATGTTTGCGACAACGCGTATTTTTGATGATACGAGGCGTGAAATACGAAATTTAGTCATTCTAAATGAGTAGTTTGCAACGATGTAGCCGTAAAAATACGCTAGTCCCGTAGGGTTGTGGTTAAAATGATCTCAAACTTCGTTATGAAACTATAAAATGGAACCACCATTCTCTGCGTTTCATGTCTTGTTTGATCTATTTTAACCTACAACGCAAGCCATTTATGAAAGTTCAACACGCCCTAAATAAGAAGTCATCTTCACTCAGTAATCAATGACATTTTGACGATGTCTATGGAGTTTAATATGAGCAACATTCGTCCATTACATGATCGCGTAGTAATTCGTCGTGTTGAAGAAGAAACTAAAACTGCTGGTGGTATTTTACTTCCTGGTTCTGCAGCGGAAAAACCTGCGCAAGGCATCATCATCGCTGTAGGTAATGGTCAAGTGACTGATAATGGCGTACGTGCATTAGATGTAAAAGTTGACGATAAAGTATTGTTCGGTACTTATGCAGGTACAACTGTAAAAGTTAACGGCGAAGAACTTTTAATTATGAAAGAATCTGACATTTTAGCGGTACTAGAAGGTTAATTCAGACCATTTGATGATTCATTTTCAAATATAAAATTGAATAATCATCGTAAATATTGAAATCAGATTGTTAAAAATTAAAGAAAATTGGAGTTTAGCATGTCAGCTAAAGACGTAAAATTCGGTGATTCAGCGCGTTCAAAAATGATCGCGGGTGTAAACGTACTTGCAGATGCAGTTAAAGTGACTTTAGGCCCTAAAGGTCGTAACGTTGTGATCGACCGTTCTTTCGGTGCGCCACATATCACTAAAGATGGTGTGACTGTTGCAAAAGAAATTTCTCTAAAAGACAAATTCGAAAACATGGGTGCTCAATTGGTTCGTGAAGTTTCTTCAAAAACCAATGACATCGCGGGTGATGGTACAACGACTGCAACTGTACTTGCACAAGCAATCCTGAATGAAGGGATCAAATCTGTAACTGCGGGCATGAACCCAATGGATTTGAAACGTGGTATTGACTTAGCGGTTAAAGCTGTTGTTGAAAACATTAAAGCAACGGCTAAACCTGCTTCTGATACCAAAGCAATTGAACAAGTGGGTTCGATTTCTGCAAACTCTGATGAAACTGTTGGTAAACTTATTGCACAAGCAATGGAGCGCGTGGGCAAAGAAGGCGTGATCACAGTTGAAGAAGGTTCAGGCTTTGAAGATGCGCTTGACGTGGTTGAAGGTATGCAGTTTGACCGTGGTTATATCAGCCCATACTTTGCGAACAAACAAGACACTTTAACAGCAGAACTTGAAAACCCATTCATTCTTCTTGTTGATAAAAAAGTAAGCAATATTCGTGAGTTAATCACTGTTCTTGAAGCTGTTGCAAAAACAGGTAAACCGCTTCTTATCATCGCTGAAGATGTTGAAGGCGAAGCGCTTGCTACTCTTGTCGTGAACAACATGCGCGGTATTATCAAAGTATGTGCGGTTAAAGCGCCTGGCTTTGGTGACCGTCGTAAAGCAATGCTTCAAGATATTGCAATCTTAACAGGTGCAACTGTGATTTCTGAAGAAGTAGGCATGTCACTTGAACAAGCTTCTCTTCAAGATTTAGGTACAGCGCATAAAATCACAGTTTCTAAAGAAAACACTGTGATTGTTGATGGTGCTGGTGATGCAAATCAAATTGCTGAACGTGTAACTCAAATTCGTGCACAAATCGAAGAATCTACTTCTGAATACGATAAAGAAAAACTTCAAGAACGTGTTGCTAAACTAGCAGGCGGTGTTGCAGTGATCAAAATCGGTGCTGCAACTGAAGTTGAAATGAAAGAGAAGAAAGACCGTGTTGACGATGCACTTCATGCAACGCGTGCTGCGGTTGAAGAAGGCGTAGTTGCAGGTGGTGGTGTTGCACTTGTACGTGCTGCGAAAGCACTTGATGGCGTAGTTGGCGCGAATGATGACCAAACTGTTGGTGTTAACATTCTACGTCGTGCGATCGAAGCTCCACTTCGTCAAATCGTATCTAACGCAGGTGACGAGCCTTCAGTTGTAATCAATGCTGTGAAAAATGGTGAAGGTAACTTCGGTTATAACGCTGCTACTTCACAATATGGCGACATGTTGGAAATGGGTATCCTTGACCCAGCGAAAGTAACACGTTCTGCACTTGAGCATGCTGCATCTGTAGCAGGTTTAATGTTAACCACAGAATGTATGATTACTGATATTCCAGAAGACAAACCAGCAATGCCTGATATGGGCGGCATGGGTGGTATGGGCGGAATGATGTAATATCATCTCGATCTCAGATCATGAAAATCCTCGCATTATGCGGGGATTTTTTATGGCGTAAATTATGAGTTAATTTGAAAACATAATATTGAAATCACTCAATCTTTCCTAAAATGTTGTGGTGATTCACCCAAATACTTCTTAAACATCGCGCTAAAAGCACTGGAACTGTTATAACCCAAAGCTGATGCAATTTTAGCAATAGATTCACCACGAGAAAGTTTTCCTAAAGCTAAGGCGATATGCATTTGCTGAACCCAAGCCCGATAGTTTAACCCCGTTTCCTTTTGAAAAAGACGAATCAGAGTGCGGCTACTTGTTCCAATATGGTCTGCCCAAAGATTTAAATCTTTAGGATTATCCGGAGTTTCCATAAGGGCTTCACACATCTGAATTAAACGGGCATCTTTGGGCCATGGAATCACAATCGGAAAGCTAGAAGCTTGTTTAATTTCATTAAAAATCAATAACTGTAAAGCCTGTTCAATTTCATCAGTTTGTGTGCTTTCATGAATGTGAAAATTATCCAATTGATTAAAGCGCAACACCAATTCACGTAAAAGCTTGCTGATTCTTACAATAAAACATTGCTCGCCCAATGAATCAGCAGCTTTTTTATCAATTAAAACAGTACTTAATTGTACTTCACTGAGAGATACCACACTGTGCTCAACTTGTGCAGGAATCCATAAGGCACATTGGGGTGGGACGATCCAAACATGATCATGGGTATATACTCGAATCGCGCCCTCAGATGCATATAACAATTGCGCACGGCTATGTGTATGTGGCGGAATAATGCTGCGATAAGCATGTTGAGAGCCAAGCCCAATCATAAGTTTATGAGAATATTCAATGTCTGGAATCATAAAGACCTCAAATCATAAGACCGTATAAGCTGTGTCACTTATTCGATGATTATTGGAACTTACATGTATAAATGACAAATTAAAATAGCATACTCTTTAAAACTTTAGGGCGAAATTCATGCAAGCCTCTACTCAGTCCTCGATAAATCGCTTAGATGATCAAAATAAAAAGCAGATCATGGTGGTTTCAATTATTTGCGCTGTCGCATTTGCACATCTACTCAATGATTTGATCCAAGCATCTTTACCCGCAATTTACCCATTACTCAAAACAAATTTTTCTTTGAGTTTTACCCAAGTTGGGCTGATTTCATTGGTCTATCAAATTACAGCATCGTTGTTACAACCTTGGATTGGCTTATATACAGATAAACATCCGAAACCCTATTTATTACCAATGGGGATGGTTGTGACTTTGTTGGGGATTGGATTATTGGCAATTGCACCTACATTTACAGTGGTATTGATTGCATCTGCTTTAATTGGAATCGGGTCTTCAACATTTCACCCTGAAGCATCTCGGGTTGCCAGGTTCGCTTCAGGTGGAAAGTTTGGTACAGCTCAATCTATTTTTCAAGTTGGCGGCAATTCAGGTTCGGCAATCGGTCCGTTATTGGCAGCCATTATTATTGTGCCATATGGGCAATATGCGATGGCATGGTTTATGATTTTTGCATTTATCGCCATTTGTATTCTATTTAAAGTCAGTCAGTGGTCAGTTCAATATGCGCAAAAAATTGTCAGCAGTGCTGCGTCCACAGCATACAAATTAAATGGCAGAACTTTAATCCGTGCTTTGGTAGTAATGTCTGTATTGATTTTGGCAAAGTTTACTTATATTGCAAGTCTAAGTAATTATTATACTTTTTATTTAATTGATAAATTTCATGTTTCATTGCAGCACGCACAATTGTATCTTTTTGCATTTTTAGCTGCTGTTGCAGTCGGTACTTTTGCAGGTGGACCGATTGGAGACAAAATTGGACGTAAAGCCGTTATTTGGATTTCATTTTTAGGTATGGTGCCTTTTGCTTTAATGCTTCCGTATGCCAACTTGTTTTGGACGATTGTGTTCGCAATGCTATCAGGATTAATCCTTTCATCTGCTTTTGCTGCTATGGTGGTCTATGCGCAAGAAGCTGTGCCTGGGCGTGTCGGAATGGTTGCGGGGATGATGTTTGGTTTAATGTTTGGAATCAGTGGGATCGCGGCTTCAGCACTGGGTATGCTTGCAGATCAGCATGGTATTCAATGGGTATTTAAATTATGTGCATTTATCCCATTGCTTGGTTTAGCTACAGCTTTACTGCCTAAAACCAATGGAAAAAATTAAATTTTAAAAATACCAGACGGTCATCGTTAAATCTTGATCGTCTTGGTATTATTATTTATTTAAATATTTTTTATTATTTAATTTAAGTGTTTAATATCGAATATGATTTTTTAATTTTTAATGTTAATACTTTTACCAAAAAATAAAATAACTAAATTATATGCTTTTTAATGATATTTTCTATTTTAAAATGATTATAAATACAGTTGTATTTACATAAAAAATACAATATATTGTGGCTATTAATACTTTATTATATTAATACAATGAATTTAATAGATATTTACCATAATGAGCTATGTGATTTAATTTGTAGGATATCGATTGATAAAGATGGATGGTTAAATTTTTCTAAACGATTATTGGAAATTTTAGATGCCTCTTATGTTCATATTCAAGCAATCGATCTTCATTATAATACTGTGTCTTTTAGTAATGGTCACGGAACCTATCCAAAAGAATATTATGCAAGTACTGAATTAGATTATATACGCTACCCAATCGAAGATGATCCGCGTTGGGAAAAATTTTTGGATCCCAATAGAAAAGGTTGGTACCAATGTCATACGCATGTGAGTGAAGATTTTGTTCAAAACTCAGATTTATATCAAAAAATTTTGCTTCCAGTTGGGCTTAGATATGTTGCTACACATGAACTGATTTGGAATGAAAAATTGTGTGTCTTTTTGAGTATCAGTACAACGAGAGAACGAAAACCACTCAATCAAACAGAACTTGAGTTTTTAGATACTTTATTACCGCATTTAAAACGTGTTGTGATGTCTCAAAAAAACATATATGAGTTTTCTCATGATAATATTGTTGGATATAATTTAATAGACCTGCTAAAGCAACCTATCATTTTATTAAATTTATCAGGACAAGTCGTACATTTAAATCAAAAGGCTAATTTTTTTCTTCAAAATAATAAGAACATAAAAATTGAAAATAATAAGTTGGTTTTGTCAGCCTGTAGCCAAAATCAGTTTATAGATTATCTTTACCAAGTTGAAAAGACTTTTCGATATAAACCAGAAGAGCTAGAGCAATTTAAAAACTCCGTTTTTTTTACCAAAAATTCAAATATTCAGTTCGGAATTAATTTGTTAGTTTCTGAAAAGGAAAAGTCATT
The DNA here is from genome assembly GCF_004209355.1 of Acinetobacter sp. WCHAc060025. Taxonomy (NCBI): domain Bacteria; kingdom Pseudomonadati; phylum Pseudomonadota; class Gammaproteobacteria; order Moraxellales; family Moraxellaceae; genus Acinetobacter; species Acinetobacter sp. WCHAc060025. The sequence goes on from NZ_SGSX01000026.1 coordinate 10,144, forward strand.
TTTTGGGATTCGTCCGCTAATTATGTTGAGCTTTACTGAAAATTTAATTTTAAAAGATGAAAATATTCAGCCTAATAAAATCAAGTATGTTTTAGAGCATGAAACTTTAAAGTATAAATATAAGCTTTCTAAAAGAGAGATTGAGGTTTGTGAGTGGTTTGTGAATGGTTTAAAGCTCGAGCAAATTTCAGTACAAATGAATATTACACTCAATTCGGTGCGGACATATTTTAAAAATATTTTCCATAAAATGGAATGCAATTCGCAAGTCGAATTGATGCAATTGTTGATGAATCTAATCACTTAATCATATTGCAGAACAGCAAATGATAAGAAGATTGAAAAAGACTAACAAAGGAAAATAATAAGTATAAATGTCATCGCATCGACTTAATATTTGGGTATATTAGTAGAAATTTTCACAAAATAAATCAGTATGTCTGTCCAAGAAACATCTTCACGTGTTCCTAAATATATTGTGATTCGAGATGCGATTGCGCATGAGATCGAATCGGGGCAATGGAGTGCCAATACCAGACTTGCTTCAGAACGTGTGCTGATGGAGCAGTTTGCAACTACACGTGTTGCAGTGCGTGAAGCTTTGTTGGCTTTGGAAATGGATGGACTGATTTATCGTTTAGACCGCCGTGGTTGGTTTGTGCGTGCACCGCGCATTATTTACTGTCCACAATCGACCAAAAGTTTTAACCAATATGTAACGGAACAGGGCGGTGTACCAAGTACCGAATTGATTTCTGCGGAATTGGTACAAGCAACGGCTTGGGATGCAACACATTTAAAAGTGAATGTGGGCGATGACATTTATTCGATGTGGCGACGTCGTAGTATCAATGGTCGCCCTGCGGTAGTGGAACATTTACGGATTAATGCAAGTTTATTTCCTGAGTTTTTAGAACAAAATTTAGAAGATTCTATCACGATTCTGATGGCAGAACATTATCAACGTCAATTAACCCGTGCGCATATCAGCCTTTATCCAACTGCTTTGTCGGAGCAACAAGCCAAGGCTTTGCATGTCAATGTCGGCAGTATGGGGTTATATATTTGTCGTACCAATTGTGATCAAAATGGAGTGATTACCGATGTTGACCAAGAATATTGGCTGCATGATGTGCTTGATTTGCATTTTGAAGCGTCAGAATAAAGTAATGTGAGTGTACAAAATTTTTTGTAATTTAATTTGGATAAGATTTAGTTGTGACGGAGTCTTACTTCAAAAGTTTTAATTTCAGGATTAGCCTTCGGCTCGACCTACTTTTCTTTTGGGAAAAGTAGGCAAAACCATTGTCCTTCGCAAAACTCGTCAACTACCGAATATTGATTAATTATGTCGTAGAAACATTAACTTAATTATGTAGTCTTGCCTCAAACAGTTGCGAAGGACGTTTCCGCGTATCAAATTTCGAGAGGAATTTAATTAGAAAAACGGATAAAATAATTAATCTGGTTTAAACCAGATTAATTAAACTGTCACAAACTTTTGTTGAAATACAGCTTATCAAGAAGCAGCATTCGTTAGGAATGTCACCATGAGCCCGTATTTAAAACAGCAGCAAAAGAAGCTCCTCGCAATTGGCACAAGTGTTGTATTGGCTTGCGTCAGTGCCGCATGTACTACATCGTCAACTTCAAACGATGTTGAACAAATCACGGTTTATACCGCCGTTGAAGCTGATCAACTCAAGCGTTATCAATGGGAATTACGCAAAGCGCATCCTGAATTAAAAGTAAAATGGGTACGTGATTCGACAGGTGTGATCACCGCAAAATTATTAGCAGAACAAAAAAATCCACAAGCCGATGTGGTGATGGGATTGGCATTGACCAGTTTATTGGTCATGGAAAAAAATGACTTATTACAGCCATATCGTCCAAAAAATGTCGAACAATTGAAAACTGACTTTTATAGCCAAAAAGACATTCCGACATGGACAGGGATGACCGCTTGGGAGTCGGCTGTCTGTGTTAATAAAGTAGAACTTGAAAAGAAAAAATTACCAATCCCGCAAACATGGCAAGACCTGACTAAACCTATTTATAAAGGTTTAATCGTGATGCCAAATCCTGCATCGAGTGGTACAGGCTATTTGGATGTTACGGCTTGGATGCAGATTTTTGGTGAAAAGCAAGCTTGGCAATATATGCAGGCACTCGATCAAAACATTTCTCAATATGTCCATTCAGGCTCGAAGCCTTGCAAGATGGCAGCGCAAGGAGAAACGGTCATTGGTATTTCATTTGGTTATCCGGGATTTAAACTTAAATCTCGTGGTGCACCTTTAGAAATTGTTTATCCAAAAGAAGGCTTAGGTTGGGAAATGGAAGCCTCGGCGATTGTCAAAGGCACGAAAAAACTCAGTAGCGCAGAAAAGTTTATTGATTGGACCGTCAGCCAAGCCGCCAATGAAGCTTATGCACAAAACTTCTCGATGGTGGCTCATCAAAAAGTGCACAGCAAAAATGCAGACTTCCCGAAAAATTTGTCACAGCAGTTGGTGAAAAATGATTTTTATTGGGCAGCCGAACATCGTGAATCAATTTTAAAACAATGGTCAGCACAATTTGAAAAGTAATGAATCATTCAGAATTAATTATTCAAAATGATTTATTTAAAACAAATGATTTTCAACAAGATATTCCAAATTAAGCATTAAAAAACAGGTGCAATATGCAAATTCCGTCGCATTTACAAAATAGCAGGACAGGGCAAGCCATGCCAAATTCGGCAGGGCATCTGCTCTCAACCTTAAGAACTTTTAAAATGGCGGAGTCGAAAACCATACTCGAAGCGATTGATATTCAAAAATCATTTGGTTCAAGTCGGGTATTGGAACACATCAATCTTGACCTCAAAGCAGGTGAGTTTGTCAGCTTTTTAGGTCCATCGGGTTGTGGAAAAACCACCTTGCTACGCATCATTGCAGGGCTTGAACAGCCTGATTATGGCAAAGTGATTAAGCAAGAGATTGATATTACTCATTTCAATACAGCAAAACGTAAATGTGGCATCGTATTTCAAAACTATGCGTTATTTCCGAATTTAACCGTGGCGGAAAATATTGCATTTGGTTTGCATAAGAAAGATTGGACAACACAAGAAATCCAATATCGTGTGAATGAATTATTGCACCTGATTGAATTGCCGAACATTGCAGAAAAATATCCCAATCAATTGTCAGGTGGTCAGCAACAGCGTGTGGCTTTAGCCCGTGCGATTGCGCCAAATCCTGATATTTTACTTTTGGATGAGCCATTATCCGCTTTGGATGCGTTGGTGCGTTTAAATCTACGTCAAAAAATTCGTAATATTCAACGTCAACTCAATCTGCCTGCGATCATGGTCACGCATGATCAGGAAGAAGCGTTAAGCATTTCTGATCGTGTTGCGGTGATGAATAAAGGCGTGATTGAGCAACTCGATACGCCACATAATATTTATTACAAACCACAAACCCGTTTCGTGGCGCAGTTTATTGGTTCGATGAATTTTATGCAGGCGGTGGCAGTCGATGCACATCATTTGAAAATGGATGAGCAATCACAGATTGAATTTCCGCATTTAACATTTGCCAAAGATGAGCAATTCGAAATCGCTTTTCGCCCTGAAAATGTCAAACTTGTGACTGAAAATGAACCATCGAATGAATATTTAAATTTAGCTGTTCGTATTGTCAACACTGAATTTTTGGGTGCAAAACGTCGTTTATTTTGTGTGATTAAAAATCAAAATGCATCAGATGGCAGTGTTTCGGATGGCAATGTTTCAGATGAGCAAGTTTTACAAGTCGATGTCGATCATCAACAGATGGCGATTGTACAAGATGACATGTACTTACAAGTGCCAATTCGTGCTTTGCATGTATTTGATGCACGAGGGCATGCGAGATGTTAAATCAATCTGCTGCCGATGCATTATTAAAAACGCAGACAGCGCATCGATCACGTTATTCATTGCTTTCAAGTGCAGTGTTATTTGTCGCAGCGATTCTATTAACTTTGAGTTTAATCGCACCTTTAATGCTGTTAATGCAAAGCGCATTTTTAAATGAACAGCATCAATTTATCGGTTTTGAAAATTTTGCTGCTTATTTCTCTAATCCTGCTTTGATCTCATCCATTTTCAATTCAATGTGGATTGCGATCACGGCAATGTTGATCACAGTCAGCTTGGCGAGTGTTTATGCATTTGCATTAACCAATTGCAATATTCGGGGCAAAGCCTTCTTTAAAACAGTGGCATTTTTACCGATTCTTGCACCTTCGATATTGCCCTCATTGGCCTTAGTGTATTTGTTCGGTCAGCAAGGTGTGTTCAAGGGCATCATGGGCGAGGTGCAGATTTATGGACCACTCGGCATTCTGATCAGTTATTGTTTTTGGCTGTTTCCTGCCATGGTGATGTTAATGATGGGCGCATTTCGTCATATAGATCAACGCTTGATTGAAGCTTCACATGCTTTGGGTAAAAATACTTTAGAAACGCATTGGGCGGTGACTTTTCCTGCGATTCGCTATGGTTTAGTCAGTGCCTGTTTGGTGGCATTTACCTATGTGATTACTGATTTTGGGATTCCCAAAGTGATCGGTGGTTCATTCAATATGATGGCGTTGGATGTGTATAAGCAGATCATTGGTCAGCAAAATATGAATATGGGTGCGGTGATTTCGATTCTATTGCTGTGTCCTGCGGTGTTGGCATTTATCTTTGATCGTTATCAAAGTCGTCGTCAGGAACGTTATCAAAATTTCCAAATTCAGCCTTATCGTCTACGTGCCAATCCTCGTATTGAAAAAGCCTTAACCGTATTTTGTGGTGTAATTTCAGGTGGTATTTTACTGATCATCATCACTGCGATTCTTGCCTCATTCATTCGCTATTGGCCTTATGATTTGTCACTGACCTTCAATCATTATCGCTTTGATTATGTCGATGGTGGCGGTTGGGCAAGCTATTTTAACTCGATCAAATTAGCATTATTCAGCACTGTTTTTGGTACGATTTTAATCTTCATTATTGCCTTATTCAGCGCACGTTTTAAAGCACATCCTTTGCTGAAAAATTATGTACAAGTCTTGGTATTATTGCCTTTGGCTGTGCCGGGATTGGTGTTGGGTATTACCTATATCTTATTCTTCAATGCACCGCAAAACCCTGTGTCTTTGCTGTACGGTACGATGACGCTGTTGGTGATTTCCACCATTATTCATTATTACACTGTGCCACATATGACGCTGACTCATGCGATTCAACAGATTCCAAATCAACTTGATCATGCAGCACAAAGTTTGGGGACTTCACATTGGACAATGTTCCGTAAAGTCTATTTGCCTTTAACGTTTCCTGCGCTGTGTGATGTGTCGGTGTATTTATTTGTCAATGCTATGACTACGGTTTCAGCTGCAATTTTCCTTTACTCACCTGATACCAATTTGGCTTCGGTGGCGGTACTGAATATGGATGATGCAGGAGATACCGTGGCTGCGGTTGCGATGAGTATTTTGATTTTACTGACATCATGTACCGTCAAGTTGTTGCATTGGTTACTGACTCGAAAAATGATGGCATCAAGCCAACGATGGCGTGAGCAAATTCATTCATAAGTCATTGATAACAGAATGATCATTCAACATTAACTTCTAAATTTTTAAACCAAATGAATTAAACGCTTTTTTCAGGCGCTCGGGATTTTGCATCCTGAAAAAAGCAAATAAGGTGGAAAAGTGGCATGAATACAGCACAATTTGACTTAATTATTGTCGGTGCAGGCATTTTAGGATTATCGGCTGCAATCCAAGCAGCAGAGCAAGGATTAAAAGTGCAAGTCTTTGAAAAAGATGCCCAAGCTATTGGTGCAACACGCCGTAACTTTGGCATGGTTGGAACGTCTACGCTTAGTCGTCCCGATGCGAAATGGCGTGAATATGCCTTGGCAACCCGTGAATTTTATCAACGAATTCAAGCACACACCGATATTTCATTTCAACAGCGTAATGGCTTGTATGTGGCAAATACAGAACTTGAATGGCAAGTGTTAAACGAATTTGCTCAAGTTGCACCTGATTATCAGATTCCTGTGAGTTTATTATCAAAACCACAACTCTTTGATCAATATGATTATTTAAACCCTGAAACTGCACTACGTGGAGGTATGGTGTTTCATGAAGATTATTCAGTTGAGCCACATTTAATCGGTCAGCGTTTATTGCAATATGCTGAAAAAATTGGCGTGGAAATTCAGTGCAATGCATGTGTAGTACAAACACAGTCGAGCCAAGACATGGCACGTATTCACTTAGCGACAGGGCAAACCTTCACGGCAAATAAAGTTCTGATTTGTCATGGTGAAGTCACGCAATTGCTCTATCCCGATCTATTACAACAAAAAGGTTTATTGCGTTGTGCTTTGCAAATGGCACTGACTAAACCGCTCAACGTGAATCTCAAAGCGTCGATTTATTCAGGCTTGTCGATCTCTCGTTATCCTGCTTTTGAAATTTGTCCGAGCCATCAAGACTTACGCAACGAATCACAAATCGGTTTGGTAGAAAAATACGGCATTCATATTCTGATTAAACAAAATCAATTTGGACAAATTATTTTGGGCGATAGCCATGAATATTATCCAATTGAAGATGTACCACAATTTAATCAACGTGAAGAAATTAACCAATTCATTTTGCAATATTGCAAAGAAAACATCGGTTTGCAACTCCCTGAAATTGAATCTCGTTGGAATGGTTATTACCTGACCCATCCAACTGAATTGGCATGCGTGACAGAAGCTGAACGCAATATTTTCCTTGTCAGTGCAATTGCAGGAAAGGGCATGACCACAGGCGCAGGTTTTATGAAAGAAATGTTAGAAAATTATATTTTGTAATCTGGTTTAAACCAGATTGATTTATACTGTAAGAAATTGGACAAAGGTTAGGCGAAATGAACGCAAAAATTGAACTTGAAAATGAAATTTCAAACAAAGCTACACAGGAACTTGAGAATAAATACTTATTGCTGACACCGGGACCCTTGTCAACTTCGACAACCGTGCGCCGTGTGATGCAACGTGATTGGTGTACGTGGGACAAAGAATATAACGCTTTGGTTCAGGATATTCGCAGTCGTTTGGTGGCTATGGCGACAGCACAACCTGAGCAATATAGTGCGGTGTTGATGCAAGGTAGCGGCAGTTTTTCTGTTGAATCCGTCTTAGGTTCTGCGATTCCCAAAGATGGCAAAATTTTAATTATCAATAACGGTGCTTATGGCGCGCGCATGGTGCAAATGGCACGTTGCCTGAACATTGATGTGGTGGAATTACGCTATCCTGAAATGCAAATTCCCCAACTCGCAGTTATTGAAAAAGCGCTTGAAGATGAGAGCATAACTCATGTGTCATGTGTGCATTGCGAAACGACGACAGGTTTGTTGAATCCGATTCAAGAGATTGGACGCATTGTCAAAGCGAAAAATAAAGTGTGGATCGTCGATGCAATGAGTTCTTTTGGCGGTGTTCCAATGGACATTGCAGAATTAGACATAGATTTCCTGATTTCAAGTGCTAATAAATGCATTCAAGGCGTACCGGGTTTTGGTTTTATTTTGGCAAAACGAGAGCAATTACAGGCATGCAAGGGTTTGGCACGTTCAGTCAGTTTAGATCTATACGACCAATGGAACACCATGGAACAGCAGGGTGGTAAATGGCGTTTTACTTCGCCAACCCATGTGGTACGTGCATGTTATCAAGCCTTGCTCGAGTTGGAACAAGAAGGCGGTGTCACGGCTCGTTATCAGCGTTATTTGCATAATCAGCAACGCCTAGCGACAGGCATGCTAGCCCTTGGTTTTGAAATGGTTCTAGATCAAAACACACCACAATCTCCAATTATCACCACATTCCTTTATCCAAATGAAGATGATTTTAGCTTCCAAGCCTTGTATGAAAATCTAAAAAAAGCAGGTTTCGTGATTTATCCGGGCAAAGTCACTGATCTAAATTGTTTCCGTATTGGCAATATCGGTGAGGTTTATTTGGATGATATTGAACGACTTTTAACAGCGATTGAGCAATATCGTCAGGCTTAATTTTATTTTCACAATTTATTTATATATCAATTTAATACACAAACTTTTAGGACAAATTTATGAACACTTCACATTCAGCATTACAAGCAATTGTTTTCGATTGGGCAGGTACAACAGTAGACTTTGGTTCACGTGCACCAATTTTGGCATTCATGGCGCTATTTGCAGATAACAAAGTTGCAATTTCAATTGAAGAAGCACGTGCGCCAATGGGTTTAGAAAAACGTGATCACATTGCAGCTGTGTTAAAAATGCCACGTGTTGCAGAGGCATGGAAACAAGCACATGGTGCAGAAGTGGCTATCGCAGATATTGACCGTTTGTATCAAGACTTTATTCCGTATCAATTAAAAAGCATTCCAACCTGTTCAAAATTGATTCCGGGTGCATTAGAGGCATTTGCAGATATTCGTGCGCGCGGTGTGAAAATTGGTAGTAATACAGGTTATGCGTCGATGATGATTGGTCAATTGGTACAAGATGCGGCAGATCAAGGTTATGTACCAGACTGCATTATCACCGCAAGTGATGTGAAACATGGTCGCCCATATCCTGAAATGTTGTGGAAAAACTTGATTGAACTGGATGTAACAGATATTAAAACTGTGGTGAAAGTCGATGACACGGTGGTTGGAATTGAAGAAGGTTTAAATGGTGGTTGTTGGACTGTTGGCTTGGCTGTGAGTGGTAATGAAGTCGGTTTAAGCTTTGAGGAATGGTCTGCACTTTCTGCAACTGAACAAACTCGTTTAAAAGAAAAAGCTTATGCAAAAATGAATGCTTCAGGCGCACACTATGTGCTTGATAGTATTGCTGATCTACCGGCAGTTTTGGATGCGATTGAACAGCGTTTGGCGAATGGTGAGAAGCCTTAATTGGATTGAACATTCTATTTGTGAACACCAGTCCCTGCGGCTGGTGTTTTTGTGCTGACAAATAAAATCATTTCTGATAATGTAATTATGTTGCTTGAAAATGATAAATCTATGAAAAAAATTATAATTAGCTTGAGTTTGTGTTTAGTTGGATGTAGCGAAACAAACTATGAATCAAATCGATTTTATCAGGAGGCTCGTGCGATTTTCCAAGATTATCCTTATAAAATTGTATATGGACAAACAAATACAGAATCGATCTTACTCAATTTGGAAATTGATAAAAAAGATATAACGATTGCAGACTTAAATCAGTTAAAACAAAAGATCGTGCAGCGCGGATGGGACTATAATTATGATTTAGATGGTTATTATTGGTCTTATTGTTCTGATACTAGCCATGATGCAATCCAAATTTATTATCCAAATGAAAAAGTCGTTAAAGATAGAAATGGTGATTATTTTAGCGGGAGTTTAAACCCAAATGTCGTACATATTTGGATGACAAATTATAAGTCAGATGATCACCATCAAGAAACAACTGAATGTAAGGCAGCACATGGTTAAGTTTTTAAGTATCATTATATTGTTAAGTCTTCTCACAGGGTGCGTGAGGGATAATAAATTATACGGCTTAAATTTAGATCAGCTACAACAGTATGTTGATACACCAGAACAAAAATACTTTCAGTCTTTTCAAGATATTTTTAGGAATTACGATCTAACGCTTTATGAAGTTTTGTCGATACGTGCAGATAAATATTATTATTTGCTGTCTAAAGAAAATGCATTTAATCAAACAGTTTATGATCATGAAATAAAACCAAATTTACTTAAACATGGTTGGACTTTAATTGAACAGAATCCTTATGGGGAACTCTATTGTGATAAAAATAATCATGCGCTAGGAATTACTTTTCCTGTCGAAGATCAGTATTTGGATGGAAAAAACACAGGGTTTTATACATATCAATTCTACAAAAAAGTAGCGATAACCTTTGATTTTAATCCATATAAAAACGGAAGAGTATGTATTGAAAAATCTTTTGAAGTTAGATAAGTCTTATTTAAATTCGACCATTTCAATCGGTATTTTTTATATAAATCTTTGAATCATGATGGCTTTATAAGCAATCATGAAATTAAGATGTATACTCGATCTATATTAAAAGTATTTGGGGTTAAAAATGTCTTCAAAATTTGTGATTCGTTTTGCCTGCGTTTTATTGGCGATCTTATTGGTTGTCGGTTTGGGGATACATTTCACGGTTGCACCAGAATTGACTACGATGATTTGGATTTTCACAGTGCCATTGATTTTGGCTGTGCCAATTTTACTTTCAGTGGTCTTAGCAACGGATGATGAGCTTCAGATTCCTGCGCATAAATAATTTGAAGATTTAAATCAAGAGCCGTCAGATGACGGCTTTTTTGATGTTGCATGAAGCATATATTTGATTGAATAGAAATATTGCTTATATAAAATATCTTTATTTAAAAAGAATAATCACCCAAGTAAAGAAAATAATCGCTTGAGCTACAAATTGCGCAGCACTTCCCATATCTTTGGCATTTTTAGAAAGGGGATGGCGTTCTAGAGAAACACGATCGACTACAGCTTCAAGTGCAGAATTAAATAATTCAACAATAATTGCCAATAAACAAACACCAATCATCAACGCTTGTTCAACGTTGTTGATGTCTAAGAAAAATGTAATGGGAATTAAAATGACGTTAATTAAAACAATTTGGCGAAAAGCGGCTTCATTTTGAAAAGCAGCTTTAAAACCTGCTAAAGAATATCCCGTCGCATTCAGGATACGTTTAAAACCTGTCGTACCTTTAAAAGGAGAATAGTCACTCATAAAATCAAAGCTTTCAAATTTTTGAACAAGTGTACTATTTTAAGCTTAAAGGGGCATTAACTTATTATGAATAACACCCAAAATTTAGAAAAAATAAAGCAAGCTTTAGCTAGAGGGCTATAGCTTGCTTTATAAATTTGCGCAGAATAAAGATTTATTTTACAGCAGGATTTGCCTTTAAATAAGCATCTAAACTTTTGCGACCAAGTCCCGGATCATCAGTAAACACACCGTCAACGCCTGCTTTAAAGAACATTTCAAACTCTTTGCTTGCACCAGTTTCGCAACGTTTTGCGGCATCTGCTGTTGCAGTGCTACATTTTAAATTATCTGCCAAAAAGTTATTTTCAGGGCGGAAAGTATATGGATGTACTTTCAAATTTACAGCATGAGCATTGCTGACAAATGCGGAAGGAGCAGTATAAGTATCATTAAAAATATAGGGTTTCCAAGGACCTACACCATTGGCATATTGAGCAACATTTTTTAAACCATCAGCGGTAGCCATGTCGCCATAGGTGGTTTTAATGCCTTGCGCAACATAATCGGCAGGGCTTAGGTTTTTTTCATCATAAAGTTGAATAATTTTGGCATTTTTCAAAGATTTGTGTAGAGCTAATTGATCTTTAAAATATTTGAGATTGCTCACTTCAAATGATTGTAAATAGATAGGAGCAATGTCTCTGGTATATTTATATTTGGCTAAAGTTTTGAGTACGGGATCTTCTAAGCTTAAATTGATTTTCTGGAAATAGGTTGGGTGCTTTGTTTCTATATATAAACCGATCACTTTCCCTGTTTTTTGATAATGTTTATCTGCCAGTTCAATAATTTGTTCTAAAGTCGGAATCGAAAATTTATCATTATACTGTGTATTTTTAGGACGTAATGCAGGAATACGCTCACGGGCTTTGATTTGATTCAGCTCGCTTAAAGTAAAATCTTCGGTAAACCATCCTGTTAACGTTGCACCATCAATGATTTTGGTCTTTTTACGATCTGCAAATTGGCTCAGTGTGCTGACATTGGTGGTACCACTGATTTCATTCTCATGACGCGCAACTAAAAATCCATCTTTGGTCGAAACAAGATCTGGTTCTATGAAGTCTGCGCCGTCATCTATGGCTTTTTGATAACTTTCTAAAGTATGTTCAGGGCGTAATGCGCTTGCACCGCGATGTCCGACAATGATGATTTTAGGTTCTTTGTATTCAGTTTTTGTTGATGTTGAAAAATCATCATTATCATCATTACAAGCGGTGAATAAGGTCGCAAGACTGGTGATGAGCAAGGTTCTTTTTAGCATATTTTTCTCAAATTATTGTGTCGTTATGAAGATCAATATGAATATGAAAGTTGACATTTAGATGACAGCTTGATGAAAAATTAGCAGTGCTTATACGTGTGTAGCGCTTTAAATTTTGAACAAACTTCATAATTTCTTCATAATTAAATGAATAATTCAGTTTTCTGTTATTTTTTCTTGAGTTTTTAGCTCAAGTCACACAAGATCAATATAAAAGGAATGTAATACTTAGTCCGACATTTTCCTCATTTACTTGACGCGGAACCTAGTCTGATGCTCTCAAAATTTTTTATTCAACGTCCTATCTTTGCTTGTGTACTTGCTATTATCGTGATGGCATTGGGTATTTTCTCTGTGCTGAATTTACCTGTAGAACGATATCCAGATATTGCACCACCACGAATTTCTATTTCTACCACCTATTCAGGGGCAGATGCTGAAACGGTAGAGGAGAGTGTAACGCAGGTTTTAGAACAACAAATTAAGGGTTTGGATAATTTATTGTATTTCAGTTCGAGTAGCGATTCTTCAGGTCGTGCTCGAATCAGTGTAAGTTTTGAAAATGGGACAGATCCTGATACCGCACAGGTACAAGTTCAAAATAGTATTAATGGTGTACTTAATCGTTTGCCCGATGATGTGCAACGCCAAGGTGTGACAGTGAGTAAATCATTAGGTGATACCTTTATGGTGGTCGGTCTATATGATGAAACAGGTAAAAGTAACAATATTCAACTGGGTGATTATTTAGCAGATCATATTGAACAAGAATTGTCACGAATCGAGGGGGTGGGTGAAGTTGATGTTTTCGGTTCTCAATATGCAATGCGTATATGGCTAAATCCAAACCTACTTCGACAATATCAATTGATGCCAAGTGATATTCGAGCAGCAATTGAGGCACAAAATACGCAAGTTGCTGCAGGAGGAATTGGGGATTTACCTGTCGCTTCTGATCAATACTTAAATGCGAAAGTCACCGCAGGTTCTCGCCTTAGAACTGTAGATGAATTTAAAAATATTATTGTCAAATCCAACATTGATGGTAGTTATGTCTATCTCAAAGATGTCGCTCGAATTGAATTGGGCGCAGAAAATTATCAATCATTTAACACTATTAATGGCTATCCATCCTCGGGTATGGGGATTTCACTGTCTTCGGGGGCAAATGCTTTAGCAACATCAGCATTGATTAAAGCAGAGTTGGCAAAGGTTTCTGAAAAACTACCCCAAGGTTATAAGATCGTTTATCCACGTGATAACACACCATTTGTTCAAGAGTCGATAAAAGAAGTTGTTAAAACCTTATTTGAAGCCATCGCTTTGGTAGTTTTGGTCATGTTCGTGTTTTTACAAAGTTGGCGGGCAACACTGATTCCCACAATCACTGTGCCCATCGTGATTCTCGGAACATTCGCCGTATTGTATGTTTTGGGTATGAGTGTGAATACCTTAACGTTATTTGCACTGGTTTTAGCAATTGGTTTATTGGTCGATGATGCGATTGTCGTGGTGGAAAATGTCGAACGACTGATGCATGAACAAGGGTTGACAGCCAAACAAGCTTCAATTGAATCTATGCAAGAAATGACAGGTGCATTGATTGGGATAACCGTGGTATTAACTGCTGTTTTTATTCCGATGGCATTTTTTGGTGGTTCAACAGGTGTGATTTATCGACAATTCTCTATCACCTTAGTGGCAGCAATGATGCTGTCTTTATTCGTAGCTTTGATTTTAACGCCTGCATTGTGCGCTATTATTTTAAAACCTAATCCTAAGCCGATGCGCTGGGCGATTTGGTTTAACAGCAAACTCGACAATTTGAAGCAATCTTATATTGGTTTGATTCAAAAAACTTTAAATTTAAAGTGGGTCATTCTCACTATTTTCATAGGTTTAATTGCAATATTTGCATTGATTTATCGTACATTGCCAACCAGTTTTATTCCGAGTGAAGACCAAGGCATGTTGAGTGTTCAGTTCCGTTTAGCGGATGGTGCGCCGATGTCGAGTAGCCAAGTGATTGGTGAAAATATTCGTAAATATTTCTTAGAAAAAGAAAAGCAAAATGTTGATATTGTCTTGATTCGTTATGGTCGAAATTTTTCAGGAACAGGGCAGAATCTTGGAACTGGTTTTGTGGCATTAAAGCATTGGGATGCGCGTGATGATGCTGAAAATTCAGCACAGGCGATTCGTGAACGTGCTATTCAATATTTCAATAAGGAAACCAATGCCAGAATTACTGTGAGTTTACCTTCTTCTGTGAGTGGTTTAGGGGATACCAATAGCTTAGAGTTTTGGTTGCAGGATATAAATGGTCAAGATCGTAAATACTTGGATCAACAATTTTCTACACTCCAAGAAAGTGCCAAGCAATTTAGTCATTTTGAAAATTTAGATAAAAAATCAAACCCAGATAAGTCGAAGCTGAAAATTCATGTAGATCAAAAGCTTGCTCTAGCAAATGGTTTAACTCAAACGGCGATTAACAATACCCTGTCTACAGCATGGGGGGGAAGTTATGTGAATGACTTTATTGATCGGGGTCGAATTAAACGGGTCATGATGCAAGGTGATGCAGAATTTCGTTCTAAACCTGAAGATTTACAATTTTGGACGGTTCGAAATGCGCAGAATCAGATGATACCTTTCAGTAATTTTGCAACGATCGGATGGGAAGGCGGACCAGATGTGGTTAATCGTTTTCAAGGCTATACCGCTTTGCAAATGCAAGCAGATACAGTGAAGGGCTCGAGTTCTGGCGCAGCGATGAAAGACATTGAAAATATGGTGAGCCAACAAGAGGGCTTGGATGTTGCATGGAGTGGTTTGTCATTTGAAGAACAAAAATCCAGTGGTCAGACTTGGTTACTTTATCTCGTATCTATTGGTTTTATATTCTTATGTTTAGCTGCATTATATGAAAGTTGGTCGATTCCAACTGCCGTGATTGCTGCAATTCCTTTAGGTATCGGTGGAAATATCATTTTTAGTAAATTGACTGGTTTTCCAAACGATATTTATTTCCAAATCGCGCTCTTAACCACCATCGGTTTGTCATGTAAAAATGCAATATTAATTGTTGAATTTGCTGCATTGGCACAAGAAAAAGGTATGACGGCGATTCAAGCAGCGATTGATGGTGCAGGGCTACGTTTACGTCCAATTCTGATGACTTCTTTGGCATTTGGTGCGGGTGTGATTCCACTTGTATTCGCATTTGGTGCAGGTGCTGCCAGTCGTCAAGAAATTGGTGTGAGTGTGCTTGGTGGGGTGATCTTTGGTACGGTATTGGTCTTATTATTTATTCCTTTTATGTATGTGCTGATTCGTTCTATTTTTAAATCTAAACAGGCATCCAGTGAAGTTGAATGAAGCACTTTGGGATAATAGGGTTTTAAAATGTCTGTTCGACAGTACAATAGCGGACAGACATTTGAATTGAATCTTTCATGATTCAATCCATAACGAACAAAAATTAAATTTTTGGCTTTTACGTTTTATGTAAATAGCACTTTGATTTTGGATGATTTTATGCAATTTTCTTTGGCATTTATAGCAGAAATAGAAAGCGCTATACAGAACCATCAATTTGAACTTATTCAAAATAAAATCAGTCAAATCAATGATGCTGATATTGCGAAATTATTATCTAGTTTATCTCTAAATGAACAATTGACGCTGATCGAATATCTTCCTAATGCAGCTTATATTTTTGAATTTTTATCGATAGAACAACAATTACAAATTGCTGAACATTTAAATACGCCATTGCTAGTAAAAATATTATCTGAGATGCACTCAGATGATCGTACTGATTTGTTTAAACAACTGAATTACAAGCTACAACAGCAAGTGAGTCAGTATTTAAGCCCAGAAATTCAACAGGATATTTTACAACTCGCCAAGTATCCTGAGGAATCTGCGGGTGCGATCATGAGTTCAGATTATGTGGCTTTGCCACCAAATTTGAACATGGTAGAAGCGATTGAACAGATTAGAACGCAAGCCAAAGATCGTGAAACACTTTATTTGATTTATGTGATTGACCAAGATAAAAAACTACTCGGTGTAGTTTCATTGCGACAAATCATTCTCGCAGAGCCTCAACAGAAAATTGTTGAAATAATGAGTCGTGATTTAATTGTTGGCTACAGTGACGAAGACCAAGAGAGCATTGCTGAAAAGCTCAGTTATTACGATTTTATCGCCTTGCCGATTGTGGATGAAAATAATCGACTATTGGGGATCGTGACTTATGATGATGCAATGGATATTGCCAAAGAAGAAGCCACAGAAGACTTTTTAAAATCAATTGCAATGTCTTCAGGACATGTCAGTATCAAATCTGCTCCCATTCTATATTTATATCAAAAGCGTGTGTTTTGGTTGGTCATTTTAGTATTCGGTAGCTTGCTCTCAGGTTTTGGAATTGCACATTTTGAAGATATTATTTCTGCCAATATCGTGTTGGTTTTTTTCTTGCCTTTATTGGTTGGAAGTGGCGGAAATGCAGGTTCACAGTCTGCTACTTTGATGGTACGTGCATTAGCCATCGGAGATGTAGAGCTAAAAGATTGGTTGTATTTGATCGGTCGTGAGAGTTTGGTTGGGCTTTGTTTAGGTGGAACAATGGCGCTTGCAGTTTCAGTGCTTGGCTATTTTCGAGGAGATGCGATGGTTGCTTTGGTTTTGGCAATCAGCATGGTGGGCATTGTACTTTTGGGCTGTTTGATTGGTATGAGTTTGCCTTTTATTCTCAATCGCTTAAAACTCGATCCTGCGAGTGCTTCAGCACCTTTGGTCACATCAATCTGTGATGCAACAGGGGTGATCGTGTATTTGTGTATTGCTTCGTTGCTTTTATAAAACTATAACAACGTTTATCAACAAACTTTAATGGATGTCTTTTCTTAAATCTCGACAACTCGGAATTTCTGTATAACGATAGACTTTGTAGCCTGCTTGATTCAACATTGCATCACGTTGAGCATCTTGTTGTTCTTTTCCTAGATGTGTAGGGTCATCTAGCTCAATAATCGCGATCACTTCAAGTTGATTATCTAATAATACAAAATCAGTCACTTTGCGATTAAATTTGGATCTGAGTTTGAATTGTTCTGTATCAATCAACGCACTAAATGCAACTTGAGCAAGCACATGATGTTGCGGGAAAGCTTCATTCAGGCGTAAAAACATTTTCTGCTCAAAAGGGGTAATGACGGGTTTTGCAAAATAGTTTTTATTTCTAAATAAATGTTGACCAAAACAGGCGATTAGCAAAGCAAGTGTTGCAATACTACCTATAAAAAGGAATAAAGCCTGATGAGAATCAAAAGACATAAGTAATCAACAAAAGATAGGCAAGAAAAAACCCACTGCGTAATGAGTGGGCTTTTAGAATTTGGCTCTCCAACCTGGGCTCGAACCAGGGACCTGCGGATTAACAGTCCGTCGCTCTACCGACTGAGCTATTGGAGAATCTGGAACGCATTTTAGGGATGAATTAGAGGTGGGTCAAGAAAAAATTGTTAAATTGATCATAAAAAAGTATTATTTGATAAATATTTGATCATTCATAAAAATAAAAGCATGCTTATGAAAATTCTTCTTCCTTTATTTCTTGTTGCATTTATAAATTCATGCCAATGGCGTGCACATCCAGAAGATACTGCATCAAATGATTCTCAAAAAAAGAATCAAACACAGCATGTTGATAAACAGGATATTTGCCGAAAAGTTTTATTTACACAATTGATTGATCAAAAGGAGTGGGCAGAGATTTATAAAGTTTTTCCGACACCCACTCAAAAACCATTAAGTACACAAACGATTATTGAGTATATTCAAGGTGATTTTGAAGTGCATGATTCAATAGGTAAAGGCATTATTGGTGTCCCTTTAGAGGGGAATGCTGTGAATCTCAACTCTCAATATGCGACTGTAACCAAAGTAGGTGGTAATTACTTGATCACGTTAAAAGATGATCATCTTGAATATTTAATTCGACAAAACTTTGATGAATTTTCAACGCTACAATTTAAAAGTCCCTATGACACACAATTTCAAGATTTATGTGCAGACAGCCATATTCGCTATTTAGATACAATTAAACTCGTGTTCTTTCGGAGTGCAGCCAACATTTATATGTATGACCTAAAAGAAAGAGGCGATTTATAAAGATAAAAATATGTTGATAAAAAAAGCCCACTTCGCAATGAGTGGGCTTTTTAGAATCTGGCTCTTCCACCTGGGCTCGAACCAGGGACCTGCGGATTAACAGTCCGTCGCTCTACCGACTGAGCTATGGAAGAATAGATGGCTCTCCAACCTGGGCTCGAACCAGGGACCTGCGGATTAACAGTCCGTCGCTCTACCGACTGAGCTATTGGAGAATCTGAAACGCATTCTATGGATGAATGTCAAAGTGGTCAAGTATATTTATAACAAAAAAGCCTTAAATGTTTTTTTATTGTCCAGATTTGAAATATTTGCTTATATATTGATTATTTTTAAAATTTTCCAATTCTTTATTTGAGATAAGATGGTCATAGTGACTACTTCGATCACTGAGTTGTTGAATGGTTTCTATACGCTTTTTAGGTGTCATCCGAGCGATTGCAGTAAAAATTATCGCCATTTCTAAAATTTTTTGATTTCTAAATATGAACTGTGACGCTATGACTTGCTCTTTAACTTGAAAAGTCTTCCTTCTGAACATGTTTGTTTGTGCAATTTCATCTTTTAAATAGAGGGTGAGTTGGTAATCATGTCCCCATTTTATGCCACGGTGTTCTTGTTCGACTTTATTAAAATTGATTGAAGAAATTTGTTTGTAGGGAATACTGATATGTACGGTATACATTTGAATTTGGCAATATTCAGGCATGAAGCAGACACGGGGACGACCATATCTGATAAGTAAGTAAAATAGGTAGAGTCCAAAACAGAAAAAGAAAATTAGACCTAATACAGCAAAAATGAACCCGAAGGTTATATAGTCCGATGATTCGATAAATTTAAAGCATCCTATTTGGATTGTGATAATTGTAGAAAAGAACAGTAATAGTTTGAATGGATTGGCTTTTATGGTGTAAGTTGGGAATGGTTTTTTATTCGGTATAGTCATGATTTAGTTCAAGTATAAATGCTTCAATAAAATATTTTAGAAGAACATCAATTTTCAATCTGTAAATAGGTGAATATTGATGAGTTGCTATGTAAATGTAAAGTACATTGAATTGATTTATTTTCGGGCATTAAATTTTTTATTGAGTTTTTGATCGTATGTAAAGTTAGCAATATCTTTCTGATTGAGATAATCGGTGAATTTAAATTGTTTGTTGTTGAGCTTGTGGAAAATAGCAGGTCTACTTTTGGCTTTATTTTGACAAAGAATATAGAGCAACATCGCAGTTTCAAGAATTTGCTCATTGCTGATCAATAATCCTTGTTGAACTTGAAATATTGATTCAGTTGTTGTCCTAGCAAAAATATCAACGACCTGAATAGGATGAGCACTGTATAGAAATAATTTCCGTTCAGGTTCATAGGCTGTTACTTGATAATGGGTTTCGTGTCTTTCTAAATTGAAACTCGTCATATCAGCATACTTAATTTTGGCTTTACGGCTATATTGAATGACTTCAAAATCGTCTAAATTAAAAATAATACGCGGTGTTCTGCGCTGAATAATCATCCATAACATGTAGATACTAAAGGGAAATACAATTAAAAGCACAATCGCGACAATTATGAAAAGGGGCGTGACGTAGTCTGAAAATTCTAGAAATTTAAGACAAATAAATTGTAGTGCAATCATGCACATAAAAATAAAAGCGATACGTCCAAAACTGGCTTGAATCACGTAGGGTTGTAAAGTCATTGTTATACGATATTCATTTTTATTGGGAAATATTTTTAATATGCTAATAAAAAATCGCTCTATAAAAGAGCGATTTTTGTAAAATAATTCAACTGATATTCAGTTGAGTCTTTTCAGACTGAAATTATTTTTCAACACCAGCAGCTTGACCAGCATATTTAGCATTTGCATAGTCCCAGTTTACAAGGCTTTCAAGGAAAGTTTTGATGTAAGCTGGACGTGCATTACGGAAGTCGATGTAGTAAGCGTGTTCCCAAACGTCGATTGTTAATACTGCAACTTTACCGTGAGCAAGTGGAGTATCTGCATTTGAAGTTTTAAGGATAGAAAGTTCGCCGTTTACTTTGTCAGCAACTAACCAAGCCCAACCTGAACCGAATTGAGTTGTTGCAGCAGCAGCGAATTCTTCAGCAAATTTTTCATAAGAACCGAAAGCTTCGTCGATTTTAGCAGCCAAAGCGCCAGTCGCAGCACCACCACCGTTTTTAGCCAAACAGTTCCAGTAGAATGTGTGGTTCCATACTTGAGCCGCGTTATTGAAAACACCTGCTTTAGAAGCATCGCCAGCAACAGCAACGATGATTTCTTCTAAAGTTTTACCTTCAAGGTCAGTACCTTTGATTAAGTTGTTTAAGTTAACAACATAAGTATTGTGGTGTTTGTCGTGGTGGAATTCTAAAGTTTCTTTGCTGATGTGAGGAGCAAGATCTTCGTAGCCGTATGGTAGCGCAGGTAAAGTAATGGTTGTCATGTTTTAAATTCCTTGCAATTTGCTGGGTTTTAAAATTAAGTGGCTTTATTGTAATGGATTCTATAAACAATTGTGCAGGATGTTAAATAACAATACACAATTTATTTCGATTAATTACGAATAAAGAAATTGTTAAAAATAAAATAACTAATTTCATGACCAATGCTGTTTATTCACATCAACATGTGTACCAAGCATTGGTCATTTAAACCTGATTACTGTAGCCGATTTAAATCGGGTTGTTTAATTCAAAATAACTATATTCTATATCGAATTTTTCGGCGATGGCTTGCCCAAGTCTTTGCACACCATAACGCTCAGTCGCATGATGACCACATGCATAATAGTGAACATCTAATTCTTTGGCTTCATAAAAAGTACGTTCGCTGACTTCACCTGAAATATAAGCATCACAATTTATTGCTGCAGCTTTACCAATAAAATCTTGCGCGCCTCCTGTACAAAAGCCAATTTTTTGAATTGTTGTTTTTTCGGCAGGTAAATGAATCGCATCAAAATGTAGTTTTTCGGACACAAAATTTTTGAAATCTTCAGGTGACATGGCATTTTTTAAATAACCAATATTACCAATCGGATTGCGTTCGCTCGGATCAAGCGCTTCAATATTTTCTAATTCTAAGATTCTGGCAATTTCAGCGTTATTACCTAAAGTCGGGTGAGAGTCTAAAGGCAGGTGGTAGCCAACTAGAGAAATATCATTTTGAATTAAAGCCTTAATTCGTTTACCACGCATTCCTGTAATCGGGTAGGGTTCACCTTTCCAAAAATAACCATGATGAACTAAAAGTAAATCTGCCTGTTGGGCAATTGCAGCATCTATCGCATCTTGTGAAGCCGTGACAGCACATAGGATTTTTTTGACTTCAGCTTTACCTTCGATTTGTAAACCATTTGGTGCATAGTCTTTAAATTCGTGTGATTCTAAGGTTTGATCACACCATTGAATAATATCTTTAAGTAAAGCCATGAATAACCTTCATTTAAATAATCTTATTTAAAACATCAAAACATACTTTGAATTGTAACTAAAGCTGAACAAAACTCTTAAGGATTTTTATGTTTCTTTATTGAATTGCTTTACAATATGTAAATTGCTTTTGCATCAACGAATTAAAAAATTCTTAGAGGAATAATAACGTGCGGCGTTCATTTACTTGGCTCCCTTGGATTCTACTGATACTGGTCATCATTTGTTTTGTGGTTTGGCAAAAAATTCAACAACCTAAAGCACCGATTGCTGCTGATGGTGTGAAAATGCCTGCTGAAAAAGTTGAACCTTTGGTCAATACATCTCGTACAGGCGGAGTAGTTTCCTATAGTGCCGCAGTAAAAGTGGCTGCACCCGCAGTTGTGAATATTTTTACAACGCAAAAAGTGAAACAAAACCACCCTTTACTCAATGATCCAGCGTTCCGTGAGTTTTTTGGCAATCAAATTCCAGAACAAAATAAAGGCTCTAATGAAAATAGCTTGGGTTCAGGTGTGATTGTACGACCTGATGGTTATATTTTAACGAATAATCATGTCATTGCTCAGGCAGATCAAATTGTTGTTGCTCTACGTGATGGTCGTCGTGCTGAAGCGAAAGTGATAGGTACTGACCCTGATACAGATCTTGCGGTGATTAAAATTGAATTGACCGAATTACCTGTTTTGCCATTTAAGTTGAGTGGGAATGAAGTCGGTGATGTTGTTTTAGCGATTGGTAATCCATTCGGTGTGGGACAAACTGTAACGCAGGGGATTATTTCTGCGACTGGACGTTCTGATTTGGGTATCAATACGTATGAAGACTTTATCCAAACGGATGCAGCAATCAATCCAGGAAACTCAGGCGGTGCTTTAATCGATGTTGCAGGGAATTTGATCGGTGTAAATACCGCAATCTTCTCGCAATCAGGTGGTTCTTTGGGGATTGGTTTTGCCATTCCTGCCAAAATTTGCCAGCAAGTTTTAAACTCGATTTTGAAAGACGGTCGAGTGATCCGTGGTTGGATGGGAATTAGTTTAGTTCCTCCGACTCAAGAGGATGTTCTACAGCCTCGTCAAGCGGGTGTAGTCGTTGCTGATGTTTTGAAAAAAGGTCCAGCAGCGGAAGCGGGAATTAAAGTTGGTGACCGCATTGTGAAGGTCAATAATGAGGATATTACATCGACGTCGCATTTGATCAATTATGTTGCCTTACAAGCACCAAATTCAACGATCCAAGTTGAAGTGGTTCGTGGTGAGCAAAAGGTCAATGTCGCTGTCAAAGTCGGTGAGCGTAAGGTACAAAGTACGGACTCTCAATACATTCCTTTACCACAACGTTAAGTTTGAATGATGTACTTTAAGCCCTGATCATTCAGGGCTTTTTTATTGTCATAAAACAGTTTCTCTTTTCTTATTTAAACCATAGAGCTTAGATCAGTTGAGTTATATCGGTATTGATGAGATGAAAGATTGAGTTTGATAGTAATACCATACGATAAAAGTTAGATCATATAAGTTAAAGGTTTGCACAGACTCAGCATACATTGAAAAGTTTAAATTGCTTTATGTAGTTGATGCCTCACTTTTGAAGGGTGAGGAATGTATTCCGTAAGGTGACAAAAATCCTTTGTTGGACATGAGAAGCGAGGCTTCGCAAGATCTCCTATCTTCGGAGTATACTCCTCATGTTCAACAGCAACATCCATATCGCCTCGCGATAGCATCACCACGTTTAAAGCAATTGGTGCAAAAAAGCAAAAGAGGCTAATTTATATAAAGTTAATATAACGGATTGGTATAATTATTGATTTTTATTAGGGCATGTTGACATTTGCTGTATTAATTTTAATCTCAGATAAAAATCATTTTTAATACCAATAGTTTAGGAATGATATTTTCAATAGAGTGCTTGCAGTAACTATATGATTTTTTATATAAAATCAATGTGGTTGCTATTTAAATATCAACAGACCCTAGATAAATTAATTCAGCTATTCATTCCATAATAATCAACACGACTATCAAAGGAATATTTAAGGAAAGAACGATCAATGTTCTCATTTTTAAATCTATGTCGTACAAAAAATCTGTGTGGGTAATTTTGTTCAATTTGTACTGGCTAAGATATTATGTCGCTTATAAAGATTTTAAGATTGCCATAAAAAAACCAGTGACGAATCACTGGTTTCTGTTATTTATTGCTAAAAATTAAGCTTGTTGAATACCTGCAACTAACCAATCTTGGCTAGAACCCGCCGGTTTAACAAAGTGCCAAATTTCAGCAAATGGTGTAGGTTGGCTATTCAGATCTTCACTTACAGTACCTGTAAAGCGAACACTTACCACATATTGACCATTTTCAGTTGCGCTATCAGCCACCATTGCATTTAAGTTTGAGAACTCAGCAACGTCTTGATCTTGATTTTCCATAATGTCGTTATACATAGACTGGTAAAGATCAGGGGTTAAGTAGCGTTGAATTTCTGCAATGTTGCTTGCAGAGTTCATTGACTGAATGTGGTTGAAACGTTGACGCGCAATACGTAAGAAAGCAGCAGGTTCAGTTCCATCAGGAAGTTGATTACCACTTTGTGTAGATGCTGCGCCAAATGGTGCTTGTGTAGCTGTACCGCCATTCACTGACTGACCAAAAATATTGGTATTGTCATTTGACGTACGTGCAGTGTTGTTTTGACCAAATGGCGCAGATGTTGGACCTGAACTATTTGGTGCATATGGATTGTTACCCGCTAATTTTTTTTTAGCACCGAATTTACGGAATAAGAAGAATGCAGCACCTGCGATTAGGATTAACCAAATCCAACTTGGAATGCCACCTTTTTGCTCTTCTTGTTGAGCTGCTTGCTGTTTTGCTAACTCTGCATCATTGGTTTGCGTCGCATTATGATCATCAGCCATTGCATTGGCAGCAATTGCACCCACTGCCGCACCAGCAACACCAGCCGCAACCATTTTACCTACACCCGAACCAGACTTTTGTTGACCCGTTTGAGCAGGCATTGGCTGTTGAGCAGGCGTAGCTTGTCGCGGTTGAGAATAAGACTGACTTGAACTCGAAGAACGGCTCATGCCATGGCTTTTACCGCCACCTGCACGTTTTGCTTCAGCGAGCGGTGCTACAGCCAAAGTTGCCATCAAAATACCGGCGATCAAGCCGCGCTGTCGAACTTCCATTGAAATTACCTATTTTAAAATATGTTTATGAGTAGAACAGCATTGTTATGCTATTTCATATCTCTATTTATGCAGTCTTTTACAGAGAATTTCAATGTTTTTGAGATTTATTTGCGCATATATTCACATAAAAATAACGAATATCTTTTTTGAAACAGAAGCCTTAGCAGCTTTGTATTAATTATTTGAAAATCCTGAAAAAGTATAAATTTATAGCATATTTATCATATCATTAAATTGATAGCCCTATTTCATGATTTTGTTTATTAATTCAGCTAAGAATTCTCATGGATTTTATTCGTTTCTCAATGAGTTCTAATTCAGCGTTC
>NZ_SGSX01000027.1:0-29669 GCF_004209355.1 Acinetobacter sp. WCHAc060025
TTCTAAGTTTGCTCGAAGCTCATCAATCTCAGCCTGTCTTGATTGCCACAACTCCCACATCAATTGAACTTCAGACACTACAAATTTGTATTCAGAATGATTGATTCGCTCAAGTTGAAACAAGATTTTTGGCGATCTATTAGGGAACTTTGAGACAACGTATTCTTTAAACTTATCCACAAACCACCCCGTTTTTAATTTTGATTATCGGTTTTATATGATCTTCCAGATGCCACCCTTCTAATTCATCAAAAGAATAAACATAACCACGTATACTAGTTGCTACGTAATTAACAGTATATTTTCCACCGTTAAACAAAACCCGATCCCCCACCTTAAATTTGCTCATTTCTTAATTTCCTCATCCAAATCATTGATTAACTGATCACACAAGCCTCCATCTTCAAACATATCTAACTGACCGACTGTGTACCGATATGTCTCCCATTCGTCCTCGCGCGGAAAGCGTTGTAGCCCTGTTTCTGTCTGCCAAAGCAGAACAAATGCATCCCCATTATCGAAATTAGGTACACCACCACGCGCCCATTCGCTAACTGTTGATGAGCCTGAAACTGGTAGAACAAATGCGATAGTTTCGTGTGTCCAGCCAAGCGATCTTAAATCTAGGATCATTCTGTTGAAGTCTGGACGCTTATAACCGCGCATCTTCACGCGATATTCTTTGACCTTTTTTTTCGTCTCAGTGTTTTGAAAACGCGCGCGCGCGCGAGGAGAGTCCATATTTATTAAACAATCAACAATCATGTCCATAGATTTTCACCCTCAATTTCCCAAATTTTTACCCGAATCAAACCACCTTTTATGACACTCCCACGACCAATAAGTATCAAATCAAACTGCTCATCATCCTCACAAAATCCGCACTTCTCAAAGCTGTCCAAAGTTCCTTTCAAGTGATTATCAAGATCTCTTTTTTGCTTAGTTGGGAAATGAAATATAATTTGAATTTTTAATCGAGATGAAAGCCTCAAAGCTGGCACAACTGCTCTTACAACAGCGTGAAACTCTTTTGCTCTGTCTGTTAGCCTCATTCCATTCGGTGTGCGCTCCCAATAATGATTTACAGACGGTGGGGTTGCAGCAATTTCACAATACAAAACCTGATTTTCACTGTATTCGCTATTTGGCTCTGATTTCGCTTGTATGACATTCTTTTTTGCAAGCTGTACCTTTGCATCATTTTGTGTTTTTAAGCGCTGTTTCGATTGATTTGCCCTATTCCTGTGCGCTTTTAAATGTGCTTCTAGAACTTTTTCACTCCATCTCAATGTCATACGATATTCCTTAAAGCTGAATAAATTTGTCTAAAAACTTCTGGTTTACGATTCCAACGTATCGACACCACCCCCACCCCTTACGCCAAAACTTCCATTGACCTTTCTCGCATTTCCAGTACGTTCCGTCAGATTCGACATAGCCTGCGTCATCAGGTTTTGCTTGGTTTTTCATACAAACTCTCCCATTTCGAATGCATAGCCGAGTTCGCTCAAATATTTGTAATATTTTTCAACGTATTGCGGTTTTCGTAGATTTGCTGTGATCCGAGTTTCAAAAGGCTTTTGCTGTTCGCCGTGATTAGAAAATTCACCTGCAAATGGGCTGTAGCTACACAGCTCAGTTGCTAAGTTTTTAATCTGCCAATCGCTTAAACGCTTTGTTTTTGGTGCTTTAGGCTTAGATTTTTTCTCGTTAAGCTTTTGAATTCGGTAAATCCAATAATTCATCCAGCCTTGCGCTGTTGTCGCTTCACGTGTCGTTGTCCATTGTGCAAAGTTTTTGAGTTCAGAAATTGAATCATCGTCAGTCAGATCAGATTTGATCTTCTGAGCTTGTTTGATGAAATCATTTTTGATCGTGTAGACATTCGCCAATTCTCTGAACGAATATTTTTTTTGATCGTCGTGATGGTATTCGACTGAGCTGTCGAAAATTTCAGAATTAAAGTTATCCACAGGTGGTGATTCTTTTTTTAATTCTAAAGAATCTAAAAGAATATCTATTGTTGCTTCACTTACTGAAGCGCTAGACGGGTTTTCCGCATCACTAATTGAAGCGGACTGCTTCACTTTTGAAAGTGCTTCACTTACTGAAGTGCTTTCATTACTGAAGCGCAGTGCTTTTATTAGTGAAGCGCTGAATTCCTCAAAATAATGCGATAATGAGATTTCATTGATTTGATATTTGTTCCCGATTTTCTTATTTTCTTCGACTACAGTGATTACACCAAACCAGATTAGTTCTTTAATTCCACTATTGACTGTTGCAGACCCTAGTTTATTAGCACCTTTTGACTTTCCACCTTGTAATTGTCTGTGACTTACATGATCCGTCTCCTTTAAGTGTCCATTTATGCAATCTTCCAACTCTGCATAAACGTTTCTAGCTGCATCACTTAGAAACGGACGTACTTCACTTCGATATAAACGGCTAGACATGACATAGCCGTTCTTGAATCTATCGCTATACATGCCTTTAACCTCTTGATCGTTCACTTGAGGCTTTTGGAATGGAATAACTACTGCTGTATTCATCTCCTAAACCTCTCGTGTAATGAATTAACTTGTGATACATTGGTCATGTAGATTCCTCATATCAATTCATTGGTATGGCAAATAAGGCTCAACTGGTCGCACAGTTGGGCTTTTTTTGTTGCCTGTGGTTTTGGTAGTGGTTCTGTTGTTAATTCAAAAATTGGCGTGTCTACGGTATCTGTGGTCAAACGCATCAGTGATGCGAGATTATTAATTCGTTCCCGAACCGTAGAGATATTTGAAATGCCTAGACTTCTTACATGCTCTGAAAGCGTTAATTTTTCAGAACGAGCAATTGCTTCTAAATCTCGTTTTTCTTCGTATGTGCATTTGAATGTGATGCTTTCAGTTAATTTCTCTGTCATGACATCACCTTAATTCGCTGATGTAGGGCGAAGTTCGATCCAAATATCCTGATAATTACTTGGAAAAAGCTCTTTTCGTGTTGAAATCCCCTTGTCTTCAGCGATTACAGCTAATCTAATTTTTCTATTATCTGGAATAAGGTTCCATCCGCTAACTGAAGCTGTAGCAATTCCAAGCATACGAGCCACAGCAGCAGGTCCACCTAAAGCTTCAATAAGTTGGTTATCTGTCATGTTGTTCTCCTAAATCAACAACATTATTAGGCATTCCTTATTTATTGTAAATAGGAATACCTAATTTTATTCATGTTAGGATTCCCTAATGAAAACACTCGCTGAACGTCTAAAATATGCCATGGAAGTTTTACCACCTAAAAAAATTAAGGGGGTTGAGCTTGCTCGGGCTGTTGGTGTTAAACCGCCATCAGTAAGTGATTGGCTCACGGGTAAATCACAAAACATGGAAGGTCCTAACCTAATCAAAGCAGCTAAATTCCTAAAAGTTAACTCTGCATGGTTGGGAACAGGTGTTGGAAAACCTCTCGATAAAGAAAAAGAAGCGGATTCTTCAAATATTGAATTCGCAAGATTGGAGTTAAAGAAAATACCAGTACTAGATTTCGTCCAAGCAGGGATGTGGAAAGAAGTCGCTTATGATGGTTTGATTCCCCTTAGTTATACTTATACTGATTATGATGGATCTAATCCTGATGCAATATTTAGTGTAGTTGTAACTGGAAACAGTATGGAACCTGACTTTATTCAAGGTGATAAATTAATTATTGATGCGGCTTTAATGGCAAAGCCTGGCTGTTATGTTATTGCTAGAAATGGAACTAATGAAGCTACTTTTAAGAAATACAAAGTAACTGGTTATGATGAATTTGGCCGTGAACAATTTGAGCTAGTGCCTTTAAATGATGATTATCCTAAATTATCTTCGAAAAATCATGATATTACAATAATAGGTGTGATGGTAAGACATATGAGAGATTATAAATATTAATAAGGCGTACTTATGGATTATTTAATTTATTTCTTGGCAGTAATTGGTCTATTGGTTTTACTTTATTTATTATTTTTATATCTTCGAACATATTTTAATATTAAAGAAATCACTGATGGAAAACCCAAGGTGTTTGATAATCCTTTGGATTTAATGAAGTTTATTAGGCTTAATTACGCATGTGAAATACAACAAAACGTACCCTTATATGGCTTTGTTGTTGATGTTGCTTATAATGACGCAATTGCTAAGATGGGGTTGGGTGAACCTGTTTTGGATATTTCTGTCGCGATAATAACCCAGAGTGGTCATGAGGAAATCTTCACCCAGTGTGGGGATATAAATGCAAACTTAAAAAAAGGTGATTTTGTAGCAGTAAATCCAATTTTTTATGAAAAAGAAAATATTTGGAACTTCATAACAGTCTATAAATTGAAATCAATTTTTTTAGGTGATGCCAAGGGTTTTTTAGTTGATGAAGATTATTTAAATTAGATAAAATCATTTTGTATATTAAATACTCCTATTGGGGTATTTTTTTTGCATAATAAAAAAATAATAAAAAAATTAGGTTTACCTATTTACTTATTTATTAGGAATGCCTAATATTTATCTCGTACCCACAAAAAAACCGCCTCGGGTCTGAAACTTCGGCGGTTTTAAGTAAAGCGAGATAATTATGAAGCAACAAACATCACACAGCAATACACCGCTATTTAATCAAAACAAAAGTGCTACATCTGCGCGTCTGTACCAACACCCAACCTTAGAAGAACAACGCCCTACTGGTTGGAAAGGCGCATTACAAAACATCTCAATGATCATGATCTTAGCTACCTGTTTCGGTGGCTCTGCAATCCTTATATTAAAGGGTTGTGCAAACGAACAGGACCGTCAAGCGGCAATCATTCAAGCTCAATTGAAAGGAGCGAAATGATATGAATTTAAGAGATCAATTCGCCATAGCTGTTTTGCAAGGTTTGTATGCAAATGGTGGGATGAAAGATATGGAAAACATTGCAGAGCTTGCCTACAAACAAGCTGACGCAATGATTGTTGAGCGCGAAAAGGATGATGTTGAAACCAAAGATCAGATCAAAGAGTTGCTTGTTAAAGCGATTAATAAAGAACACCCAGGAATGGGTGGCACAAGTGTAAATTGCACAGCAAGCCACCTGATTTTTCAGCTCACTACTGGCAAGCCTTTTTAGGAATTGACTAATGAATGAATGGAAAAAACTTCGTTCACGTTACCAAAGCCAACGAGCATACCAACGTAGACGTGTCCTAAAAAGCCCAAATGACCTACAAGATTTTGAAAATTATGTAGTCGATCAAGGCGGGGATGTACTCGCTAAACCCTGCCAAGATGAAATTTTAAGATTCAAATTTAATGGCGTGTTTGGAATTGTTTGGACTTCTGGAACAGGCAATTTATTGGCTCATGACTTTTCAGATGCTTATTATCAGGGAGTATCACAATGAACGCATTTATCGAACTTTCAACACCTGCACAGCTCATTGAAAAAATGAGCAATGATGAATACCACTCACGCCCTGAATTTAGCTCAAGTCAGCTTAAAGACATGCTTCGTAGTGCTGCACATTTTCACTCTCATAACATCATCAAAGAGCATGAGAAAGAAACTAAAAAGCACTTAGATTTTGGTACTTTGGCACACACTTTATTCTTAGAACCTGAACAGTTTAATAACGAATTTGTTGTGTTTCCTGATGATGCGCCACGTCCACCTACAGATGCGATGATTAACGCTAAAAAACCGTCAGAAGATTCAATCGCACGTGTTGAATGGTGGAATGCATTTAACGCTGAAAATGGTCACAAAATCATTATCACGGCTGAACAATTGGCTGGTGCTAAACGTATAGCTAACAATCTCATGTCATTAAGTATGTACACAGAAATGCAAAACAACTATGGCATGGCTGAGGCAAGCATATTCTTTACTGATCCTGTGTTTGATCTACAGCTTCGTGTACGTCCCGACTATCACATTGTACCCTGCTCACGCTTCCCGAATGGTTTAATTTTGGATGTTAAATCCGCAAAGGATGCGCGTTATTTTGACTTCTCGAAAGCATGTGGTAACTACGGTTATGACTTATCTGCCGCTATGTACCGCGAGGGCTTCCAGCAGTACTACAACACAGAAGATAAACCCGATTTTATCTATCTAGTTGCTGAAAATACTGCCCCATTTTTAGCAAAACAGTACAAAGCGTCCCCGACTTTCATCGCCTGCGGTGAGCATCGCTATAACAAATCTAAAGAACTACTTGCTGAATCGCTTCTGATCAACGAATGGGATGGCTATTCCCTTGCTTTAGAAGAAATCAGCTTACCGTCTTATATGGTCAAACAAGCATTAGAAACCGATTTTCACTAATTTTATTCATTTTTTACCGATTTTTATTCAAATTTAAGGAATTTTATTCATGAACGCACAAGCTCAAATCGCTCACTCAAATCAATCAGTAGGCTTATTAAATCTTGAAGCTTTTGAACTTTCACAACGTATTGCGAAAATGCTTTCAAGCTCTACTCTTGTACCTGAGCAATATCGCGCAACGATTCAGAAAAAGGCTGGTAAAGATCAGTACGGCAACCAGCAATGGCGTGAAGAACCTAATCCGAATGGATTGCCGAATTGTATTATTGCTTTAAATATGTCTAATCGTATGGGGGCAGATCCACTTATGATTATGCAAAATTTATATATTGTGAATGGTCGCCCTAGCTGGTCGTCACAATATATTATGGCTGGCATCAATAGCAGTGGTCGCTTTTCTGCTTTGCGCTTTGAAATTGAAGATCTAGGCGAAAAAGAGGTTGAGTACTCAGAAACTACTTGGGAAAACCGCCAAAAGAAAACAGTCACCAAAACACTGAAAGTTCATGATTTTAGCTGTGTTGCATGGGCGTTTGAGAAAGAAACTGGTGAGCGTCTTGACTCTTCAAAAATCACAATTGAAATGGCTGTTAAAGAGGGTTGGTACACTAAGGAAGGCAGCAAATGGCAAACAATGTCTGAGCAAATGCTTCGCTATCGTGCTGCTTCATTCTTTGGTCGTGTGTATGCACCTGAATTATTGATGGGCTTACGTTCTGCTGAGGAAGAACAAGATCGCATGATTGATGTAACACCAGTACAAGAAGCAACTATTGTTAATGCATCTGACTTTAAACACATCAAAAGCTTGATTCTAAAAGCTCGTTCATTAGAAGCACTGGAAGAATTGGAAAGCAGTATTTACGCTTTATCTGATGAATCTGAGCGTAATGAATTAATTAAGCTTTATAAAGCTACTGCAGATAAATACAAAGTTACAGATGTTGATACTACTGACTCAACAGAGGCAACTGAATCAAAAAAGCCTGAGCCTGAAAAAGAAGATGCACCGCCACCAGCTGAGGAAGCACCTGTAGCAGAAGTTACACAAGAGCGGAAGCCAACGTCTACAGAAATTCGAAAAGAAATGCTTGTACGCATTCAGACATTCACAAATGTGAGTGACTTAAAAGCAATCATTCCACATGTTCACGCTAATGATGATCTTACAGATGGTCACAAAGCCTATGTCTTGAGTTCAATTGAACAAAAAATTCAAGAGCTGGAAGCCAAAGCAAAACCTGCAGTTAATGAAATTAAAAGTAGCAACATTAAAGGCGGTTTGATTGGTCAAATCCAAGAAGCTAAAGATGTCACTGAACTTGAAAACATTGCACAACGCATCACTGAAAATAAAGCTCAAATGACACCAGAGCATCAACAAGAAACTTTGACTGCCTATGCACAACGCAAAGAAATATTAAGCCAAGCTGATATTTTTGACGAGCCTACGCCTGTAGAACGTGCCATTGCTAGAATCAACAAATGCCAAACACAAGATGAAATAAATCAGGTTTGGGGAGAAATCGAAAACGATCCTTACTTGTCTCGCGCATTAACTCTTGAGAATAAAAAACAAATCGAAGCTGCTGCAGATCGTCGTGAAGCGGAAATTCAGGGCTAATCGAGTTTGGCCACATTAAAAAAAATAGTGTGGCCAACACTGGAGGATTAAATGGAAGTAATCGTTTTGTGGCTAGAAATTACATTGTTTTTGAACGGATATTTATTTATTAATTTTGAAATGTGGAGTTGGTGAGATGAATTCAGCAGCAGAATTAAAAAGACATAATGAGTCACAAGCATTTGAGCAAGCTAAAGATAAAGTTGTAAATGCTTTAAAAAGTGATCCACTTGGTTTGTCAATTTCACAATTGATGACGATTTGCAGATTAAGCATAAAAACAGTCAAAGACGTACTGACTGGTACTGATTTTAAAAGTGAAGAAGGTGTATTTTTCTTGGCAAATGCCGAACAAATTAAACCTGAATTGGTAAATAAACCACAGGTAAAAGTTACCAAATCAGTTGAGCTAGCTAATGAAAATAAACCAGTACCAGAAAGACGTGACATTTGTAAAGGTATGGTTGAGTTATTAGAAAACTCAGGTACTGGTTTAAGTATGGATAAAATTAAAAGTCAACTTGGTCTAACCAACAGACAAGTTCATCAAGCCATGTATCGAATTAAAAAAACATATCCATTACAAGTGATTGAGTCTGATGATGGGTTGGTTTATATGCTGGCATCTTCTGAATCAGAAATCATATCTAAACCTATAGATACGCCAGCTGTCGCACCAAGTTTTGATGCTGATCAGCCTGTTGAGCAAAAACCTGTACCTGTGTTAATGCCAGTCCCTACAGCTACAGAAATTTTAAAATCTCAAATTTCTACAGTCGTGACACGTAGAAGCCAATTAACTCTTGATGTTAATCAGTTGAAAATCTTGCTGTCTGAAATCTTTGGTTTAGAAGAAGTCCGTATTTGGATGGAACAAGGCGAATTCAAGGGAGCATATTTATTTGGTGAAGAAAAGGAGGCTGTTTAATGGAATGGTTTTCAATGCGTCAAGTTGCAAAAGAACTTGGTATGGCGGTAAATACATTCAAGAAGCACTATCTTGAAAAATACCCACCAGATCGAGAATCTGAGAAATATAAGGGCTACACCCTACAATCACTGAATAAAATGAAAAAAGAATTAGGCGCAGAATAAGCGCCTTTTTTATTTCTATGTTAATATTATTCCTGAGTTCAACTCCCAAAACATCAATAAAACTAAGCTTAATTTTCAATGTTAATTAATGTTGATCAAAGCCACTTGTTATACAGATGTTATACGGAATGAACTTACGTATAATTTGGTGTATATGTATCAGTGACTTACAGCTTTAGTTCAACTCCCGCCATCTCCACCATATATCTTCCAAAACTTAGCAAAATATGCCAAGTTTTAAAGAAAAAAGGCTTGAATCTTAAGGGTTTAAGCCTTTTTTCTTGCCTAAACATAACCAAACATAAAAGCATATAGTATTGCGCTTCATGTATCCCAACGTGTATCCTTGAGAAAAAATTGAATCCGAGGGATACAAGACTAATGAAAAGAATTGAAATAAAACGCCGTCCTTTATCTGACACGGTACTTGCTAACCTTGAAGCTGAATCAAAAGAATATCGTGAGCTTGATGGTAATGGTTTATATATTCGAGTAAAAAGTGATGGTAATAAGTCATGGCAACTCAGATATAAGAAGCCCGATGGTAAATGGTCATGGTTAGGGCTTGGCGGTTATCCTGAAATAAGCGGACTGTTAGCACGTAAGAAAGCAAAAGAACTTTTAGATGATGTATCTAGAGGTGAGAACCCTATCATTTCCAAACAAGAGCGCAAACGTCAAGATTTAGAACAAAATAATGCAACTTTTGAATTATTGGCTCGTGAGTGGTTAGACACGAAACTTAATTCATGGGTATCTGACACCATGACAAGAAATAAAGGCGCATTGGAAAAGCATATATTCCCTGTTTTTGGTAAACGCTTATACACCACAATTAAGCCTAAAGAGTGGATGGATTTACTCAAAGGGATACAAGAAGAAAAAGGCATCTATGAACAAGTAAATCGTATGCGAGCAATGTGTCGTGATATTTATGATTATGCAAAGGTCACAGGTCGAATTGATTACAACCCTTTAGAGGGGATTCAGAAGTATTTGCAACAAGGTAAAAAAGAAAATATGGCTCATGTGAGTGAGCAAGAATTACCGCCATTGTTAAGAGCTATCAATAACTACCCCACGCTTGATGTTCGCATAGGCTTGCAGTTACTTTCAATGTTGTTTTGTCGTCCTAGTGAGTTACGTGGTGCAAAATGGGATGAGTTTGATTTTGATCATGCTGTATGGAATATTCCCGAAGAACGCATGAAGAAACGCCGTGAGCATATTGTGCCTTTACCGACTCAAGCCATAGCAATTCTAAAAGAATTAAAAAGTTATGAAACGGATTCTGAGTTTTTATTTCCGAGTCGTTCGGATAAGAGTAAGCCAAAGTCGGACACTGTTTTTATTATGGCTTTGCGCCGTATGGGTTATGAGGGACGACAAACACCGCACGGTTTTAGGCATATTGCCAGTACGCTTTTAAATAATCGTGGTTTTGATGAACGTCATATTGAGTCGGCTTTAGCACACGTTAAGGATGGTGTAGCGGGTGTGTATAACAAGGCTCAGTACTTACAGGACAGAGCAAATATGATGCAATGGTATGCGAACCATTTAGAAGAAATAGCAGATCAAAGTATTATTCAATTTAAGAAAGCTAAATGACAAAATTTGCACTCATTTAGTTAAATATCGTTTATATTTAGTTTGTTAAGCCTAGCTCGACGGAGTGAAAGTCGAATACCCAATTCGATTGGCTTATCAACTTTTTTGGGGATGCTGTGGGAGGCATGTAAGTGAAACTGTTAGATTTAGCCAAGAAAAATTTAGAAGAATATATTTCAATAGTTGATGTGATATCAATATTAGCAAAAACACAAAATACTCCAATAAGATATGTTGGGACTTTTTTACTAAGTCAGAAATTTGAGGAAGATATAGCAACTTATTTTTGTGATAAATTTTATGTTATTCATGATAATGATGAATATAATTGGGGAAAGTTTACTGATACTAATCAATTTTTATTAGAAATCAGTGAAAATGAAGAACTTGAAGAAGCATTTACATTCCATGAAAAGAATATTTCTACATTGTTATCTTCCTCATATTGGAAGCTATCTGATTTATACAATTTAAAATTATTTCGAGAATTATCTATTGATTTTTACTTTAGAATAAAAAAAATACTTGATTTAATTAAGAATAAAAAATTACCAATAGAAAAGTTTGAAAATATCGACGAATTAACTATAGATGAAGTTAAAGAATTATTAGGAGAAGATCACAGAACCTATATTAAAAATGATCAAGAAAATTTTATTATTTCTGCATTTGTAGAGTCATTACAACGCTGTTTTAATTATTTTGATATCAATTCTAATTTTGACATGGTTATTGAGAAAAAACTTCTTAAAAGTATTTTGTCTGAAAATGGGATAATTATAGATGGATTTAATAATGACCTTGATGCGCAAGTACAAAATAATAATGTGTGGGATAAAAATTATTTATTGCAACTAGAGCAAGAATGTTCACTTGTGATAGCTGATCATATTGATGAGTTAGAGTTTTCAGATGATATTTATCTAAAGGATAGTCTTTCAGAAGAAAATCAAAAACAGGATGAATATCCACTTTATTATAAAAATTGTACTTTTACTGTTCAAGAAGTTGCTTGCCTCCTATCGGGTTACACTCCAATATCTGTTGATGGAAAGTGGGATTATGTGCCTTGGCTTAAAGAAAACCCAAAATTTCAAGAAGCATTAGATTTTGTTTGGTCGGCAGTACGTGGCAATATATTTGATGAAATTTATGCTGATTATTTCGTAATAGAGTCAGAGAAGTTAAAAGATTTTTTAGCTACGAGAGAAAAATTTATAGATGGTTTTAATAAGCACTTAGAACCTTTAGAAAAAGATAGAATGCCCGAAACAAATAATTTAATACTTGATCGTCTTGAACAACAAATTGAAGGCTTGAATATTCAGCTTTTAGAAAAAGATAAAATCATTAAAAAGTTGAAAGAGAGTCAAGCCTATCAAGATATACATCCATCATTAGCCCCTGATAACCCAAATCACGCACCTGAATTATTAATAGCTATTGAAGTTTGGGAGGAAAAATATCAAAACAATGCATATCCTCACATGGAACATACACCAGCCATAACAAATATTCTAAAGAAAAAAGGATTAACGCAAACAAATTTAGTAAAAAGAATTTGTGCTATAACTAATACAAAGTCAAATAAATCAAATAGATAATATTAGTGTCACTTGTAGGTGATACTAAGAGGTATCACTATTATTTTTAATACTGACACTTGTATGACACCAATATAAATTTGTTTTGATGCACCTATCAAGTTAACGCATACAGGTGCAAAAATGGTTATATATCCAGTTCGAATTTCATTTAAAACAGCTTGCCAAATTCTTGATGTAAGCCGTGAAACCCTCAACAACATTATTAAATTAGACCCTGACTTCCCCCAAAAGATTAAGGCGGGAACTTCACGCCAGTCGCCAGTCTATTTCGACTATATGCAAATCATTGAATGGCATAAATCAAAAATGCAAAACCTTACTCAAGACTCAAATGAGGTGGACGCATGAAAACTTTTATTAAAGATTTAGTACAAGGCATTAGCTACGGCATAGTTTTTATTATGTTGTGTTCTATTTTAGATTTTGCAATGAATAAAATTTGAGAGGGTATAAATGACTGCATATCAAGAAACCCCGAGCTTAGAACAGCCTAGAGATATATTAGCAAATTGTATAAGACTTAATCCACAGGACGGCGCATTTATGCATCACCCTGTCATTGAATCAAACGGAAGCCCTAACCAACCCATCTATATTGATAATGCTGTCATTGATATAGATGGCGTGAAGTATGACAACCCGATGATATTGCCTATCTATAACGGTCAATTGAAATTGATTCAATGTGCTGTAATACAGCAAGAGAAGCGCATACAAGTCATGCCTGATGGGCTTGCTTATGGTTTTTCCTACTTCGGCGAACTAGAAAAAGATAAGCCTGTCATTGTCTGCTATGAGCTACAGGCATTTTTTAAACTTGCTCAAACATATTACGCCACTGTTTTGGCTGTACTTCCTGATATGTGTAAAACAACGAATACAGTGTTAAAACAGGCGGATGCAAACACCATTGAAGCGGTCGTAAAACAGTTATGGAATGCAGGCTACAAACAGCTATATATCCCGACTCGACCACAGAACAAAGAAATATTGCTCGAAATAACACAAAGCCAAAAAGCACAGCTTATAGACCAATATCGAAATGATGGAAGTTTTATGGAAATTACACAATATGACACGGCGCAAGAGGTACAAGCATTTATAGATAATGCAATTCAAGAGTTACCAATATTTCAGGAAGTTTGGAAAGAACCCAAACAAATCAAATCTGAATTATTACCAGTGAAGAAAATCACAAAAGATATGCTTCCACTCGATGTATATAACTATTGTGAAGATGAAGCAAAACGAGCGGATAACATGACTTTTGATCTAGTCGCCGTGTGTTTACTTACTTCACTTGGTGCATTGATTGGCGCACGAGTAGTAGTAAAACCGAAGCAGTTAGATGACTATTCAATAGTCCCGAACTTATGGGGCGGTATTATTGCGCCACCGAGTAGCAAAAAGTCACCCGCTATAAGCGCAGGCACAAGGCATTTAGATCGACTAGTATTACAGGCTAAAGAACAATTTGAGCTTGAGCAAAAGGAAAGCATTGCGAAAGGAATTGTATTTAAATCGACTGAAAAACTACTTTCTAAGCGATTAGATAAAATTGAAGAAGCTCAAGACAAGTTTATACTTGCTCAAGAAATTGCAGACATGCAAGCGGAAGCAGAACAACCGCCTGTATTAAAACGCTACTTTACCAATGATTCTACACCCGAAGCATTGGCTGATTTAGAGAGAAGTAATCCAAACGGTATTTTAGTCATTCGTGATGAGCTTATCGGCTTACTCAGTTCCCTAGATCAAAATGATACTGATACAGGACGAGCATTTTATCTTGAGGGATGGAACGGTAATAGTTCATTCCAGTTTGACCGAATTACGAGAGGTTCAGGATTTATACAAAATCACTGTCTGTCAGTTTTAGGCGGTATCCAACCTGATAAGTTAATGAGCTATTTAGAAAAGACAATCAAAGGTATGGGCAATGATGGCTTGTTACAACGCTTTCAGTTGCTTATCTACCCTGATATTGAAAAATGGCAATATGCTGATGTGACGAGCAATAAAGAAGCTAAGGAAGCTGTATTTAATTTGTTTAAACAACTTGATGAACTCAATGAACATGAGCTAACAAAGCTAGGCGCACAACCAAGTGATGAATTTAATACTCGACCTTATTTTCGTTTTACCGAACAAGCACAGCAAGCCTATAAAGCATGGTCGACTCAATTAAATGGTATGACTATTCCCAATGAAGAACACGCAATCATTCAGGAACATTTATCGAAGTTTGGTAAATTAATGCCTTCTTTGGCTTTAATCTTTCATCTTGTAGATTCTGTGCAACTAGGTGAACGTATAGGCGGTATAAGTCTTAACTGTGTAGAAATGGCGATTAAATGGTGTGATTACCTAGAAAGCCACGCACGGCGCATTTATGGCATGGTTTTACATTCAAGTACATTTAAAGCCCATGCTTTAGCAATGAAATTAAAGGGTCTTAAAGTAAGTGATTCATGGCGTATAGATGGATTTAGCTCAAGAGAAGCCTATCGTAAAAGTTGGAAAGGTTTAACAGAGATAAATGCGATAAATGAAGCCCTTGAAGTATTAGTCGATTATGAATGGCTCAATGAACAAGAGATTGAATCAACTACTCGTGGAGGGCGACCAAGTAAGCGGTATTTAATTAACCCAAAAATTTACGATTCCCCTAAATAGCACTGTCAAAACTGACATAACTCAAAAGGTTTTGTCGGTTTTGTCATTTGTGATTCTATGAAAATAATAATTTTCCGACCCCATAAAAAGAAAAGTTTTTTCAGCCCCTAAAGGAATTTTATAAATCTTGTTGTAATCTTGTGGTGATTGACTTCCGATATACCTTAAACAAAATCAAATAATCGAATTTATGGACACGTTAGATTCCAATAAAATCTTGCCGTAATCATGCCCTTTATGAGTTTTCGGCTATCTCTAGATACCGATAAAACCTTACCCTATTCTTACCGTTCCGTTTTATTTTGGAGCATTTCAAAAAAGGAATTTATACACACGTTAGATGTCGAAAAATCTTATCTGCTACTAATTTTTAGAGTCCATAAAAAAAGAGTTTTCGGAGCATTACGTAAACAGCATAATTTATACAATACTTTTCAAGTATTTTTGAATTTCCGAATGCCCTAAAGAACCTGACAAAACCTAACATTTTTTTTGAGTCCATAAACAAGATAAGTAGAGTAGGAACGCTTTGATAGCTTCATATTTTGGATTTTTATTATTGAATTTTAATATTTTTTTGTTTATATATGTCAGTTAATAATTTGAAATACGCATTTTTATTGAGATGTTTTGAGGGTTTAATGTTAAAGAAAATTTTGATTGGTTTAATTGGGTTTTGCGCAAGTAATGCATTTGCAAATGAATTGCAAGATAAACAAATTATTAGAAAAATGATGAATCAATATATTAATGCTGTAGCTTGCTCTACTAGCCCCATTGATATAAAAGACATTGCTAGCATATATCCACCAGAAAAAGAATATACAGGTTCAACGTATTACGTTCTTTGGAGTGGGGACAAAGGTTGTGAAGGTGGTTCAGGTACACTCTCATCTTATATATCAGAAGTATCAAGATACTCTACATCTCGACCATTTTTAGTGACCAACGATGATGCTTTAGGTGATAATAATGAAGAAAGTTGGAAAAGTGGAAATGCTTTTACAAACTACCGTTTTATCGAATCTATGAAGAAGTTAGATAATGGTCAGTTGGAGTTCGTTAGTAGAAATTATGCTGATGTAAAGTATGGTGGCAAAGATGCAGGGAATAACTTTCCAGCTAATAAATTTCGATATATTTTGGCTCTTGAAGATTCAAAGTGGAAAGTGGTTAAACAAGTACTGTTAGAACAAAATAATTAAGCTTTAATTAGTATTGTTTGTTGTGTGGGGATTCTAAGAGGGATTAATTTGTATCCCTTTATGTATCCCTTTCATTTAATAATTTTAAAAGACAATTTAAAACAATATCTTATAAACATTGTTCAATTGACGCCATCAATTCAGAGATGTCCGACTGAATGTAAAAAAGCCTTTAAACTCAATGTTTAAAGGCTTTTTTATTGGCTCTACTGTCCGACCGTATCCGAAGCTATTTGACCCAAACTTTGCCCTCATCGGGTAATTATTGGGAAAATTTACCCACGAACTACCACGACTACAAATGGGTAAAACTTATGGCTCTTACTGATAACGAATGCAAAAAAGCTCAACCTAAAGATAAGCAATATCGTCTTTCGGATTTGAATGGTTTATCTTTGATCGTGACACCTAAAGGGAATAAATATTGGAATGTACGAATCACTGTACATGGTCAACGTAAATCTGAATCTCTAGGACACTATCCAGAATTAAGTTTGAAAAAAGCGCGTGAACTTGCAAACGAACTTAAGTATAAATTCTCTCGATTTTCTATTCATGAAGAATTAAAGCCCCTCTTTCGTGAAGTTGCTGAAGAGTGGTTTAACAATCAAAAGGAAACTTGGTCTACTAAGCATATTAGTAATGTACGTGCTTCTTTAGATGAACTTTATACAACGCTTGGTGACAAACGAATCAATCTGATTCAAGCCCCTGAAATTTTGCAGAATATTAAAGTTATCGAAAAGCGTGGCTCTTTAGAGGTTGCTAAACGCACTTTATCTCGATGTGGCATGGTGATGAAGTATGCAATAGCACATGGTTATCGTCTTGATAATCCTGCGAGTGATTTAGTTTATGCCTTAAAGTCTAAACGTGTGACGAATTTAGCATCTTTGCCTGCTAGTGAAATCCCCCTATTTTTATCAAAAGTAAGAGCTTATCCAAGTGATGCTCAAACCCATCATGCAATAATATTGGTTATGCTTACAGGTGTCCGTATTGGTGAGTTGCTTCAAGCTCGTTGGGATGAGTTTGATTTAGTTGAACGTAAATGGGATATCCCAGCTGAGCGTATGAAAAATGGTTTAGCTCATCGTGTGCCTTTAACTGATTTGATGATCAGTGAGCTACAAGCTCTTCGTTTAACGCATAATCGAGAACTTTTATTTCCTCATCGGCTGAATAATAAAGAACCTATGCGCAGTGAATCTATCCTCCAAGTGATTAAACGTGCTGGCTATGCTGGCCGTATGACCACGCATGGCTTCCGCTCTTTATTTAGTACTGTAGTCAATGAGTCAAATTTATTTAATTTTGATGCAATTGAACGTCAACTTGCTCATGTTCCTCAAAATCGAATCCGTTCTGCTTACAACAGAGCACAATATTGGGATAAACGTGTCAAAATAATGGACTGGTATAGTAACAAGGTTAAATCTTAGATGAATGAAATTTCATAACAACCTTTTTCAAATTACTAAGAAATATTATATTTTGACTGAGTTGTATTAGTTCCGACTTGATCTGACACAGGTCTTGAAAAAGAGAAAGTTACCCGTTTTGATAAAGGTGTCGAATCTTAACAAAACAAAGGTAACTTTCTTGATTCATACTAACAATCAAATCATTAAACACAAAGTAGGCTTACTCAATTTAGCTGAAGAACTTCAAAATGTTTCCAGAGCTTGTAAAGTGATGGATGTATCTAGAGATACATTTTATCGCTATCAAGAACTCACCGAATCAGGTGATATGGATGCTTTGTTCAATAAATCCAAGCGTGTACCTAATTTAAAAAATCGAGTCGATGATCATATTGAAAAGGCTGTTATGGATTATGCCATTCAATACCCTGCATATGGACAACACAGAACAAGCAATAAACTACATAAACAAGGCATATTTGTATCAGGTAGTGGAGTTCGATCTATATGGCTTCGCCATGATCTAGAGGACTTTAAGAAAAGGCTCAAAGCATTAGAAGCGAAAGTTGCTCAAGAAGGTATTCAGCTGAATGATCAGCAAATAGCCGCATTAGAACGTAAACATGAAGACGATGTTGCATGTGGTGAAATTGAAACAGCTCATCCAGGCTATTTAGGCTCACAAGACACTTTCTATGTTGGAAATTTAAAAGGCGTTGGTCGTATTTATCAACAGACTTTTATTGATACCTATAGCAAAGTTGAACACTGTAAACTCTATACAACTAAAACACCGATTACTTGTGCTGATTTATTGAATGATCGTGTACTGCCTTTTTATCAATCACAAGACTTACCAATGCTACGTATCCCAACAGATAGAGGAACACTTGCGCAGCAATGCTGCTCATGCGGAAAGATAGAACATCATGATTATGAATTATATTTAGCAGTCAATGATATAGACCATACAAAGACGAAAGCTGCATCCCCACAAACCAATGGTATATGTGAACGCTTTCATAAGACAATTTTACAGGAGTTTTATCAAATCACTTTCAGGAAGAAACTTTATAGTTCGCTGGAAGACTTACAAATAGACCTAGACGAATGGTTAAAGTTTTATAATACTGAACGAACCCATCAGGGCAAAATGTGCAATGGTCGAACACCATTTGAAACATTACTTGATGGAAAACGAATTTGGGCTGAGAAGAATTTAGCTCAAATTTAAACTGACAGTCACCATTAAAAAATGGGTAACTGTCAGATCAGGTCTGAACTAGTACAACTGAGTAATGCTCAGTCTTTTCTATTAATGGAAAATTTATCAACAACACGTGTATTTATTTAGCAAAAATGACTGATTTTTTTAGATAATTTAAAAATTCAGCTTAATAAAAATGCCCCTAAGGGCATCTTCTCATTCAGTCAAATACCAAATCGTTAATCCCCAAGAGTTATTGGAAATCTCAGACATTACCTGTATTAGCTCATGATTTACTTTCAGAAGCTACTGCGAATTGAATTTCTACCCGTCTGTTTCTCCCATCTGATGGATCAACACCTTTTAAAGGACGAGAATCACCATACCCAGCAACAATTACACGTCTAGCATCTTCAACACTCAAATTTGAAATCAATAGTTTTCTTGCCTCCCTCGCTCGTGCAGCAGATAACGTAAAATTATCGTCATAGACCGTACATTTTTCCTTAAAATCAAGTACGGGCTGTTTGACAATTGAATTATCCGTATGCCCTTCGACATAGACTGAAGCATTAGGATTTTCCCTCAAAAAACTAATGATACGTTTATCAAGGCGTTTAAACGTTTGGGCTGCCGATGGAGTAATACAAGCACTCCCTACATTAAAAATATTTTCTTTTAGGGTAATTTTACCATCAGCAATATCAAAGGAAATTAGATTACTCGCATCACTTGCATCAACAGAATTCTTTAAATCAGTTAACATCTCACTAATTCTTTTCTGTTGAGCTGCTCCACCCTGCTCTAACTCTTGCTTATGCTTTAATTCAGCATACGTTTTTTGCAGAACAGACATTACAAGAAGAAGCAT
This sequence comes from Acinetobacter sp. WCHAc060025, assembly GCF_004209355.1. Lineage (NCBI taxonomy): Bacteria > Pseudomonadati > Pseudomonadota > Gammaproteobacteria > Moraxellales > Moraxellaceae > Acinetobacter > Acinetobacter sp. WCHAc060025. The sequence goes on from NZ_SGSX01000027.1 coordinate 19,655, forward strand.
AACAACAGCCATTACACCAGCCATGAGATCTGAAATAGATACCCATTCACTTGGTTTATCCTTCATTCTCTGCTCCGTTAAAACCCAACAAACGATTCGCTATTGAGTTATTTACTTTTTTATTTTTATTGTTCCCATTACTATTTTTAGATCGATTGAACTGTGAGTTATTAGACTCATATTTTTGTAAAACCTCTTTTTGTAATTGAATACTAGAAGCCAAATTATCCAAAGTAGGTTTTAAACTCGTAACTGAGCTTATACTTTGTAATGACTCAGCAAATGTACCCTCTACGGTTTCAGTTAATCGCGAAAGCTGTTTGCCCAAACCGATCACTTGACGGTTACTTTCTGATACTGCTTTTAATCCACCAGTAATATCGCCAGATAGCTTATTCACTAATCCAGTCATACCTTCTACTTTTTCAATAAGACTATTACTCATAACAGTAAATTGTGTTGAAGATTTATACTGTAATTCCATTGACTTACCAATAGTGTTAGTTACATCATTCATCGTTTTATCAACACTGGTAGATAAACTATTTACCGCATTAGAAATATCACTTGTTGCTGAACTCAAACCTTGAGACATATCTGACATATTTTTCTTAAAGCTTGTACTCATATCTCCAATAGAAGTCTTCAAATTGTCCGACATTTTCGTCATATTTTGGCTAAAGCTAGTATTCATATTAGAAATTGTAGAGTTCAAATCTTTTTTCATTAAAGAAATGACTTCTTCCATATTCTTTCTAAAGCTATCAATAACAGTTTGCAGTTTACTTGCTGAAGTTCCCATAGTTGATGCAGCCTCAGACATTCCTTCAGCGGCATGTCCTAATTTAACAACTGTTTCTTCATTCTTATTAATAAAATCAACCATAGCATTACGCGTTTGAGTACTCTGAGCAACATTCTCATGAAGTAATTGTGCTGTTTCTTTATGTTGATCTTCAATTAATTGAATTAACGTCCCAGATTGCTGGGCTAAAACATCAAATTTACTTTCCATCAAAACAGATTGTTGGTTTAGAGTATCAAGCTGACTTGATTGATTTTGAGTCATCAATAAAAGAAGATCTTTACTATTTTTCTCGACTGATAACAAGAATTTTCCTACTTGCTCTAAAGTAGAAACTTGATTCTGCTGTGTATTTACAATTAACTTTTCTATAAGTTCAGATTGCGATGCTAATGAGCTTACATTTTCTTCATTACTAAAATTCAACTGTTTCAATTGTTCATGATGACTGAACTGAATAACTTTAATTGTTTCTTGGCTATGGTTAGTTAATAGTTGCAACTGATCTTGATTAGCAGATTGATTTTTCTCAACCGTTTTTTCAAATTGCGCAGCTATACTTTGCATACACTCAATCAGCTTATTATTATTATTTCTCTCCTCTTGTAATTTTTGATCTCGAACAATATCAAGCTCACATTTCACTTTTTCAATTGACCAACGTAAACGACGTTCTTCATAGCCATTTTTAGATAAGATTACTTTTAAAAGAATAAAAGCAAGTAATCCCCAAGTAGAAGTTTTAAATTTAGTACCTAACCCTTCAAGCATCTGCATAAGGTTTGCCATCGATGCATCCATATCACTCAGCGCATTCGCACCTGTTAAAATTGTAGATGCTTTATCCAAGGCAAGACCTAAGCCTAAAAATGTACCCAACAATCCAATTATCAAAATCATGCCAGGCATAATATCTGCTAACTTCTCAGATGGGGTTGCGACTGCTTCACTGATTTCCATAACAGAACCATGTTCTGCATCTAGCTTTTTAGACTTATTATTCTTGTTACCACCATACCAGTTATTTTCCCAATTCTCAGGCTTTGCTGTCTGATAAACTTTCAAAATCGTAAAAAAGAAAAGCCCCCAAATTACAAAAAAGAAAATACTAGGTAAAATATCTAACTTAAATGGAGATAGATGAAAAGGCAGTAGAAAACTCAAAATTTCCATAAATTAAACCTCTGCCTCAACTAGTTCTTGAGTACGCTTTTTACTGTCTTCTGCAAAAATATTTGCGTAATCTGTGATTAGACTTTGCTCATCTTCTGTCAACTCACTCCATTGTTTTCCATTTTGAGCACATTCAATTAATAAGCGCCCCACAGCTGCTACATCATCTACAATATAGTCTCGCCCTTCTTCTTCAAACTGTTCTGCTGTTTTCTCTAATACTTGAAGAAAGCCTTCTGCTGCATGAACATAACTTTGCATTGCACGATTTTCTTCAGCTTGTTGTATTAATTGATGAGAAGTACTAGCAGCATCATTTTTTAAATTTGCTAATTCAATTTCTTCTGCTGATGTTAAGGATTCAATTTGCATTTTGACTTCAAGTTGTTTGATTTGACGTTTTAATGAAGCAACCTCTTTATTCAATTGATTCCATTTAGCTTCCATATTTTGAAATTTAGTTTCCCAAGCACAAATCAACTCTTCAAAAACAAATGGGATTAGAGATTTACCACTAAAACGACGTTTAATAATACTATCTAATTTCTCTGTATCTGCATTAGTAAGATTTGGATTCTCTGCAAGTAAATCAGCACCTACACGTAATAAGAATGAATCATCTGCTGTAATTTCATCTAAACTACGAGCAGTATTTAATGTTTTTTCAGCAGCACGTAGAAGTTTTTGGGTTGCGCGTAAACGTAAATAATGTGAAAAGTCTTTCACCGTATCATTTTCTAAAATTTCTTGAATGCGCGTTTGTACTAAAACATAATCATTAATTACTGCTGCAAAACGAATAGACTGACGCTGTTCCTCGGTTTTCATTGCGTCCATTGCTTCTTGCAAATCTTGTTGGCGTTGTTCAACTTCTTTAACATCTTTAGGCGTCAAATACATTTCTCGAAAATGCTTTGCGGCATTTGAAGCCCAAATAATAGCCTGCTCGATCTTCTTTAATATCGGGCTATTTTCCAAAGCTAAAAGTGCCTGAATACCTTTCTCCACTGCTTTTGCAACTGCTCCAGCCCAAGGAAATGGCAGTAATGCAATTCCATTTGAAATATATGGTGCGATTTTTTCAACCCATGGCTTTGTCATTTTCCATACATCTTTCACCTTACCTACGAAGTTTTCAGCTTCGTCAGCCATCCAGTCCACTGCTTTTCTTGCTACATTTTTTGCAGAATCCCAAACAGCACTTGCAGCAGATGCTACACCTCTACCAACAGATGAAACTGCTGACCCCACACTTCTAGCAGCAGATGAAAATGCTGATCCAACTGAACTCCAAAAACCCATGTTTATCCCCTAATTACTTATTTACACCTAACAATGATTTTGCTGTACTAATTTCCTTAGCACTTAATTTCGTCTCACTATTTGCAACTTCTAATTTCGCTTTCTTTATACGCTCAATAACTTCCAGCAACTGCTCTAGCTTAACTTTAGCTTCTTCATTATTTTGTTCAGCTTCTAATAAAGCTTTCGGAAGTACTAATCGCATGCAAGTACGTATTTCTCTTCCAGAAAAACCATCAGATATTTCTGATACAGTTTGTATAAACTCATCTTTAGGTTCTAATAACGGAATCTGATCTACCAACATTATTGCCCAAAGATTTTTACGAGCTTCTAAGTCAGGTAAATCAAAATGAATATGATGGCTAATCCGACTTCTAAATGCTTCATCATAATTTTTAGCGAAATTTGTCGCAAAAATAGCAATACCATTGAAACGTTCCAGTTCAATTAATAAAGTTGAACGCATAGCATTAACTTCATTATCTATTCCTTGAGTCACTGAAGATAAACGTTTTCCTAATAAAGTGTCTGCTTCATCAAAAAATAGAACAGCATTAGCATCTGAGGCAGCCTTAAATACAGCCTGAATATTTTTAGAAGTTTCACCCATGAATTTACTTTCTAGTTCAGCAATTCCTAACTTAATAATTGGCTGACTAAGACTTCCAGCAAAGGCTTCAGCTGTCAGTGTTTTTCCTGTTCCTGGAGCACCATAGAAATTTAGAATTACACTGCGTCCTTGCTTATCAACGCTTCCAAAGTTCCAATCTTCATAAATTGTTTTATGGAATTTTAACTTAGCTAAGCCTTCATCCAATTGAATACGAGTTGCTGCTGATAAAATCACATCATTATCTAACGTAACTATCGGTTGTACTATTTGAAAAACAGAATCTTGAAACTCCTTTTTTTCAGGTAATTCATCAACAACACTATCTTTTTCACGTTCTGTTTGAAATTTTTGCAATCGCTCTCTAGCCTTATCCAAACTCAAAATATTTGCCTCAATATTCTGAGATTGCTTTTCATTTCCTACGTTAAAAAGCTCTTTGATCATTCTTTTCATTACTTCTGTTACCTTTAATTTTAAAGTCTTTAATAAACCATGATAAATAATTCATTATTTTCAAAATTTAATTAATGCTTTCTCATGTAATAGCTAAGTATTCTTTTAAACCGATTTCCAACTCTTGCTGTAATCTTTCAGGATTCACAATCTTGATATGTGGAATCCAAAATCTTATTAGTGGTAACAACTGCATATCATGATTAATTTTTGAAGACACTAACAATCCTCCATCTTCTAGCTCTTTGACAATTTGTTGCTCAGGCAAGATCGAACGCTGTATAAAATAAAATGCAATCTGTCTATCAATAGATAAAATAACTTCTTGTTTATCTTGTCCAAACCAAATGCTGTCATCATTTTCTACGAGTTTTACAATTTTTGGATCTGGAACAAATGTTGAATATTCATGTGGAGAGTTCATAAGCTGAATATGTGAAATACGATAAGTTCGTAATTGATCTTTTCGGACTGCAGCTAAATACCAACTGCCGTGATGATGAATCAAGCGATAAGGCTGAACCAGTCTAGGCTCTCCTTTATATAGAAAGCCAATTTGGCTATGTTCTTGAATGGCTTTTCCAACAGTTTTAAATAACGCTTTAAACTGACTTACATCTTCAAAAGCATAGCCTTTAGCACTATAAATTTGTTGTGAACGACTATCTAAAAGTTCACGTAAAAAAGTGATATCCAATGATGGATACAAATGGCTAATTCCTGAAAGTTGTGCAAAATTACGGATATCTTTGGGAGTTATTTTTCCCAAATAGTTAGAATCCAAATAATACTTTTTGTTCTCAATGTCTCGCTGTAATGGTAAATAAGCATTAATACGATCAAAATCACGCGAAATAGTCCTAGAACTTACTCCAAACTCTGAAACGAGCTCTTGTATACTTAACTGACACCCCATATTTAATTTTGTTAAAATATTCGCTAATCGATCGGCTAAACGCTCATGGGTAGAATCATCACGTTTCATTAATACTCTCAAATTATTTAAAATAATATCGAAGTGTTGTCGGATTTATAGTTGAAATATAACACATTGCTTACACAAAAAATTACACAATAAAACAAATATTTATGAGTGTATTTTAATTTTACACACTATTTAATCTTTCTAAATAACATTCTAAATGCAACATCGCAAAGTAATGCTTTTTAAGTTCATTCAATTTTATTTCACCCAATATTAAAGCTCTAAAAATACGCTTTAATGCCTTTATCTTCTGTTTACGATTAAATGGAATAGGATTTATTTTCATACAAAACGTCCTTTTGATACTTACTTTTAAATTAGCTTTAGTAAAGTGATCAATGAATTGAAAGATGAAGATAAAATATGAAAATGACAGGAGGTGTCATAAAGCTACAGATTTATATTATTCTTATTTTTTCTTGGTAGCTGCTTAGAAAGGGTAGTAGAAAACTAATTCACCATCTAATTCATCGATTCTATACACCCCAATCTAAAAAGCTGTTCTGATAAATGTGTTCTAATTAGATCTCAATATTCAAATCTAGCATTGAGTAATACATGGCAATATCTAGATCTGACTACAAATAAATCACAAGATTACGAATTGAATACCAACTACACCCTTTCCACAAACAACACGCCATCCAAATGATCAACTTCATGTTGCACAATCCGCGCAGGAAAACCCTGAAATGTTTGAGTGATCTCATCGCTATTTAAAGTTTGATATTTCACAGTAATCTGTTCAGCGCGCGCAACTTCACCTCTTTCATTGGGCACACTTAAACAACCTTCTTCACCAAGCACGGTTTGAACTGATTTTTGAATAATTTCAGGATTCACCATGACGATAGCATCCATTTCAGGTGCATCGGGATAACGTGGATTAGGACGAGAAGCAACGATAATCACACGTTTAGACACATAAACTTGCGGTGCTGCAATTCCTACACCATTTCGTTCTAGCATCGTGCTACGCATTGCCTTAGAAAGCTCCAATAACCATGTGCTTGAAAGCTCAGTCTCAGCTACAGGTGCAGCAATTAATTTTAAAATAGCTTCACCACGTTGGGCGACTGGTAAAATCGTACTCATAATGATCTTTTAGATATTTCAATTTAATCGCTAAAGTTTAACACTCAGACACAACTTTCCAATTCACTTAAACAGCAAATATACGTCGTAATATTGAGAAACATTCCAGTGATACAAAGCACCATCTAAAGAGTATTTATTCAGTTTACTTTAATCCGTATCTGGTAAAAAAGCACATCACATCGAGAAATAAGTTTATGAATACAACAGCATTGTTTCTAGGATTGATCTTTAGCTCAATTGGCTTAGGCTATTTTATTTATGGTAAAAAGCAAAAAATGCCTGTCCCTTTCATTGCAGGAATCATACTGATGATCTTTCCTTATTTTATGGAAAATACGCTGACTCTGAGTTCTATCGGTATTGTTCTCACTATTATTCCTTGGTTGCTTCGAGCTTAAGTAAGCTCTTTATATAAATCAAACTGACGTAAAATATTTCAAAAATGATAATAATTTGTTTTATACATCACAATAGAGTTTAATTATTCAACTAAAAATTTAAGCTATAGAATTCAATTATTTTATTCATTGAAGTTTTGGGAAGCTGTCTATGACCGAACAAACGCGTCTATCCTCGGAAGACAAACGTACACTAGGTTTATCGTCATTAGGTGGCGCACTCGAATTTTATGACTTTGTCATTTATGTTTTTTACGCAAAAATCATTGCAGAACTATTCTTTCCTACGACATTAAGTCCTTTTTGGGCAATGCTGAATACCTATGGCATTTTCGCTGCGGGCTATTTCTTCCGGCCCTTGGGCGGAATCGTCATGGCACATTTTGGCGATCTCGTCGGACGTAAGCGATTATTTAGTTTATCTATTTTACTCATGGCATTACCTACTTTAATGATTGGAGTCATGCCCACTTATGCAGAAATCGGTTTAGCAGCCCCACTGCTTCTATTATTGATGCGCGTAGTTCAAGGCATTGCAATTGGTGGAGAAATTCCCGCAGCGTGGACCTTTGTTTCTGAACATGTCCCTGACAAGAGAATTGGTTTTGCCAATGGTTTACTGACCGCAGGTTTATCTCTGGGTATTTTACTCGGAGCACTCATGTCGCTCTTCATTTCACTCAAATTTAGTGAAGCTGAAATACATGCATGGGCATGGCGTATTCCATTTATTGCAGGCGGTATTTTTGGCTTAGTTGCCTTATATCTGAGAACGTATCTTAAAGAAACGCCTGTTTTCAAAGCGATGCAAGCAAAAAAGGAACTTTCAAAAGAGTTACCCGTTAGACAAGTTTTAGCGTCACATAAATCAGCTGTCATGATCGGCATGCTATTTACATGGTTTTTGACTGGATGTGTGGTGGTGATTATTTTAGCCATGCCAAACTTACTGACAGGTTCATTCGGCTTCCAACGTGCTGATGCATTTCAAATGCAAAGTGCAGCGATTCTTATGCAAATGATAGGCTGTATTCTCGCTGGATTATTGGCCGATCGCTTTGGCGCAGGACGTATTCTTGGATTGGGCTCATTGGGCGTTGCCTTGATCGCCGCTATTTTTTATCTCAGCTTAGGGCATGTTCATTCCTCTACAATATTTGGCTTATATATGCTCTTGGGATTATTTTCAGGCACTGTCGGCGTGGTGTCATATAGCATGATAAAAATGTTCCCTGCTCAAATCCGATTTTCGGGAATTTCTTTTTCTTATAACGTCGCTTATGCGATTGCAGGTGGCTTAACACTTCCACTGGTTCAATGGCTGAGTTTGTATAGTGATATTGGTGCGATGTACTATATTTTTGCCTTGTGTACGATCACGATCATCACCAGTTTATTTTACCGTAAAAAATTTGAAGCAAATCCAAACAAAAACTAAATCGTCTGGCGACGTTCCTTCGGTACTATCGTTTTAATTTCAAAAAAGTGGCGTACTTGATTACGCCCATTTCTTTTTGCCAAATATAAAGCTTGATCAGCTTGACGTACAACTTCTTCTTTAGAGTGAATTGGATAGCGCGCAACAGTAATCCCAAAACTAGCAGAAACTTGTAGTTTTTGTTGATGGTCTAAATAAATGATTTCAGATGCAATTGCTTCGCGACATTGTTCCGCAACCAATATTGCATCTGCTAAACGATCGCTTTTTAAAAATATAATAAATTCTTCACCACCAAAACGCCCAACAGTATCTTCTGCATCAATGTTTTCAGTAAGCAGCCGAGCAACACGTTTTAAAACAATATCGCCAATATCATGCCCATAGGTGTCATTAATCACTTTGAAATGATCTAAATCGAGTAAAATAATTGCAAAAGCACCTTGCTGTTCTTTTAACGACTCAAAAAGCTCCCCCATTTTGCGTCGATTAAATATCCCTGTAAGCGAGTCGATAATACTTGCTTGCTGAATCGCTTTTTCTCGCTCACGCCACTGTATTAAAAGCGTTTCAAATAAAACAATACTAATAAAGAAAATCGGTGCATAAAAATACACCATTGAATAAACCCAAAAACTATTTTTATACAACGGCATTGATTGTAATTGCTGACTAAAAATCGGGCTATATTCAAGCGTTCCAGCTAGGCTCATCGAAATACAGATTAAAATAAAACTTGTAATTGGCAGTACCGTTGCATACACCACTTTCCGTTCAAACAATACTAGAGCGACTGTCACTAAACTCACATAACCTGCAATCGTGGCCGGGCTTAAAATCCCAACACAAAATCCACCAAATATGAATGATGAGCCAAAATAAGCAATAGTGATATACGGAACGAGTTTATTATAAATAGGATTTCGGTATAGAAGCTTGGTCAGCAAAATAAGGATCAAAAATCCAAATGCAAGCAAGCTATACGCAGTCATTAAGGTCGGATAAAAATCTAAATTAATCCAAATATGTAAGTCTGAATTTGAACCGCTGATCCACCACCAGATAATCCAAGATAAAATATCCAATCCCCCTAGTAATAATACTAGGAAGCATTTGTCTATATCACGCCAATTCACGATTAACCCTATTTTCATAATAGGGGCAATCAATTGATGCATTCTTTCTCTTAGATTCAGTCCCATGTCACCCTAAACCGCCAAATACAATCAAACACAGTATTTCTTACTTTATTTATTGTTTTTGATTAAAAATTAAAATATGAATATACAACATTAACAGAAACTTATCGTTTTTATAATCTTTTTTTTAAACGATCAATTCATTTTAAATTCTTTTTTAGCTCGTCTTCCACGATACCTATTTCAATATCACTAAACTTACGAATTTCCCCTTCTGCATGTTTTTCTAACATTCCACCAACCAACGGAACCTTAACTTTCACTTGCCAATCTAATTGAATATTAAGCTGCTGCGCATTTCCTGTAATTGAGCGTTGGCAACTCGCTTCTAAGGGCAAGTTTGCACCTAATTCAACAGTTGAAATCAACGTTTCTAAATTTGTCACATCAGTTCTTTTTAGTCTAAATGCATCTTTTAAAAGCTTCTTTGCAATTTCAGGGATATTCACATCCAGATTATAAGCACGCTTTAAGGTGTAAATATCACCCTGAATAACCGATTCGAGAATTTGTAAATTTTCACCGGGGATGCGTTTACACACTGCTTC
>NZ_SGSX01000028.1:0-25695 GCF_004209355.1 Acinetobacter sp. WCHAc060025
ATATAATTCAATCTAGCTTTCTCATGTTCCCAATTGAATTGAGAACATCTTTTACGAAGTATAAAGAACTTTACGAGTATTTAAAGCCAATCAAAATAATATCAGTATACTTTTTGAAACACCACCATTTTACCTCCACCCAATGATAAAGCCTTTTGATTTCCAATAAGAAAATACATAAGATTCCAAAAATGTTCATTTTCATGAAATTTATCTTTTTTCATATTGCACACTTTAAATGCAAAAAACATATGCAAATTATGAATAATTTTCCAAAAAAATAATTACATAAAAATCAAAAGATAAACAATAATAATGCATACTAAATAAATTTAATATGCAAATGGTTAATATGAATAATTTTGCATATTATCATGCCGTTAGACAGGACAAACACCAATTCAAACGAGTTTAAAAAACTCTACGGTTAGATAATACCAATCAGTTAAGAATTTTTTGAATCCCCCTTACGGGACATGTTCCTCACCTTTTCCAAAGGAGGGATGAGTAGCCTAGCTACGCAAGATTACTAAAAATTATTTATGTTTAGTGCAGAATAACTTGTAAAATTTTAGTGCAAAATAAAGTATAAATTAGTGCAAAATAAATCGAAAACTTACATTTTGCTTAAATTTTATTTATTTTCAAAAATACAAAAAAAGAGACCATGCGGTGAGCATGGTCTATAAAAATGGTGGCTATGACGGGACTTGAACCTGTGACCCCCGCATTATGAGTGCGGTGCTCTAACCAACTGAGCTACATAGCCTTAAACTGTGTGGGCATTATCTAGATTTATCTGGCATGCGTCAAGCACCGAAAAGCACTAATGATCACGCTTTAAACAATTGATAATTAAATGTTTAAAATTAATACATATTTATAAAATTATTGAGGCAAAATAGAAGAAATTTTTCTTTGAGCCCTCTATGAAAATCAAAAGTTTAGCTCTCATTTTATCTTTAACGCTACTGACCGCTTGCCAGACAATCAGCCCAATCTTTGTGGACTATAACGGTGTGCGAATGGATGTAGCAAAATGGATCAATCAGCATCAACTTCTCAGCATGCAACAAAAACGAAGCATGGTACAACTGAGCAAAGCTCAACAACAACTTCAACGTATTGACAATATTCCAGAGACACAGAAATTAGCAATTGCCAAAGACAATAGTATTGCCATGCATTGTGCACAACAACATTTAACTGAATCTCAAATCAGTCAACTACAACAGCAAATTTTTGGTGATGATAAACAAAGTATTTTAGACATCTATGATCAAAAATTTCCAAAGTTAAAATTGGACGTAAATGCCATTCAGTGCGAATAATGGATATCGTTCTTTTTATTTTTCTGATATTCAATAGAAAAATAGAGAGTGACTTACCACTCTCTATTTGCAACAAGTTCTTCCATTTCAATATCAAGATAACCTTGATCTTGCACCACCATCATCATCGCTTCTGCAATATAATCTGCAGCAGTATCATCCAGTGAAGAATCAAGGTCTTCAAACTGTGGCTTCATTTCATTAATATCAAGCACAGTTGAGTTTGCTAAAGCATACACCTCAGCATCACTAAAACTGGTTTTCGCTAATTTCTTAGCAAATTGTTCGATCAGTTGCTTGACTTCAGCAACCAGAATATCTGGATAATATTCATCATCGAACATTGGGAGGAGTAAATCATTAAACATAGCGACCAAAAAAATCTGACAGCAATTGACCTGCTTATATAACACAAACGATACAATTCACCAAATTGATATGCCGCTTTTCATGATCGAATTTACAAATCACTCTTTCGCATTTGCGCTTAAACTTTTTGCAATCCCAATTAAATCAACAAATTCAGAGCGTATTTGAAAAGGATCTGGTTGATCAGACTGTTTCGCTAGTTTTTGAATATCATTCCATGTCTGATTTGCACTGTATTTTCCACCCTGCAACTTTTGCCCATAACTTGCAACCGCTATTGCAAATTGGGTGTCTGTACTGGCTTGTGACAAGGCTTTACTTTGCGCTTTGATCGGTTGATTGAGCAAAATACTGTTTTTTTCATTCGGTTGTTTATAACGTAGCTTTAAAAATGCATATTCACCATTTTTATTGGCATCAGTCGATTTTGCAGCAGCTTGATAGCGAGATTCATTTAACCACCCTGCTTGTCCTGTAGGGATAATTTCATACAATGCCGTCACGGTATGCCCTGCGCCAATATCACCTGCATCCACTTGATCATTATTAAAGTCTTCTTGCTTCAAGATACGATTTTCATAGCCAATTAAGCGATATTCTTTTACGGTATGCGGATTAAATTCAACTTGAATTTTTACATCCTGTGCAACCGTCGCAAGAGTCGATGACAATTGACGTTGTAGGACTTTCTTGGCTTCTTTTTCATTATCAATATAACTATAGTTGCCATCACCCGCATCTGCCAGTTGCTCCATCAACTGCTCATTATAATTGTTTGTTCCAAACCCTAAAGTTGTGAATGAAATCCCTGATTTACGTTTTTCCGTCACCATGCCTTTTAAAGTGTTGAAATCGGTAATCCCCACATTAAAATCACCATCAGTGGCGATAAGAATACGGTTAATCCCACCTTTGATCATGGATTTTTCAGCTTCTTCATACGCCATACGAATCGCACGTTCTCCTGAGGTTGCACCCTGCGCTTGCAATTTATTAATCACGCTGAGGATTTTGTCTTTATCTTTACCCGAAGTCGGTTCAAGCACCAATTTCTCACCACTTGCATAGGTGATAATCGTGACTTTATCTTGAGGACGTAGCTGTTCGGTCAATGTTCTGAGTGTGGTTTTCACTAAAGGTAATTTATTTTCATTGTCCATACTGCCTGAAACATCAATCAAGAAAACTAAATTTGCAGGAGGAAGATTTTTAGGGTCAATATCTTTGGCTTTAATCCCAATCTTGATTACTTTAGCATTACTTTTCCACGGAGAATCTACAGTTTCAGTGGTAACAGAAAACGGATGTTGCCCTATCGGCAATGGATAATCATAGTTAAAGTAGTTAATCAATTCCTCTATACGCACTGCATCCACAGGCGGTAATGCACCATTGTTATTTAAATAACGTCTAACATTTGAATAACTTCCCGTATCTACATCAATACTAAAGGTTGAAACCGCTTCTTGAGCCACACTTTTTACAGGATTGATCTCATTTTCTTGATATTTTTCAGTATTCTGTACAGCTTGTGATTTTTCTCGAATAATCATTTCAGGCTGTCTCATGCTAACACGTGAGCTATGAACTGCCGAGCTATGAACTGCTGAGCTTTGTACTAGTTTTTGGTTATGTGCTGCATAAGCGGCTTGCTTTGCTAAAGTTCTTGCATCTGCTATTGGCGCAGGAGAAACAGGCATCGGTACTACTGGTGCAACTTCAACAACCGTAGCAGATTGTTTATATTGCATTTGTGAACAACCACCCAAACCAATGATCGTTAGGCTTAATATCGTAAATTGGGTCTTCAAATGAAAATTCATTCTAATTTCCTTATTTTTAAAATTTTGATTGTTCAAGTCATGAAATAAATAATGACGAATTTATCACCCTATATTGGCAATTAAAACAGCATTTATAATGAATGATTTGTAATTTTTTGAGCAAAAAAGGCGCTTTATTACAAAACGCCTGATTTATGGATAAGGAAGATTAATGATTGAGTTTTTATATTGTCTTTAAAATTTAAGAAGCTTTATTGATCTGTGTAGTCTTGGTCGCACTTGGGTTTAAACTTTTGGCTTTTTTCACCAAATCAATAAATTCAGCTTTTAAACCATAAGCATCATTCTGTTTAGCACCATGCGCCAAGTTTAGAATATCATTCCAACCCATCGAAGCATTGTATTGACCGCCTTTTAACTGTTGACCATAAGCAGCAACCGCGATAGCAAAACGTGTGTCTGCATTGGCTTGACTCAAAGGCTTACTTGAAGCGGAAATCGGTTGTGTCAGTAAAATACTTTTGTTCTGATTCGGCAATTTATAACGGATATTTAAATAGGCATACTCAGATTTTTTTCCTTCACTCACAGCATTTTTCGCATAGCGTGAATCTGCCAACCAACCCTTTTGCCCTACTGGAATAATTTCATACAAAGCTGTCACTGTATGCCCTGCACCCACATCTCCCGCATCGACTTTATCGTTATTAAAATCCTCCTCTTTTAACATGCGATTTTCGTAGCCAATTAAACGGTACTCTTTCACCGTTGCAGGATTAAATTCAACCTGTAATTTTAAATCTTGCGCAACGGTTGCCAAAGTGGATGACATTTGACGCTGTAAGACTTTTTTTGCTTCATTTTCATTATCAATATAACTGTAATTCCCATTGCCCGCATCAGCAAGTTGCTCCATCAACTGCTCATCATAATTACCTGAGCCAAAACCTAAGGTTGAAAATGAAACACCAGTTTTACGTTTTTCTGCGATCATATTTTTTAGGGTATCAAAGTCAGTTATACCCACATTAAAATCACCATCAGTGGTAATTAAAATACGGTTAATCCCACCTTTAACAAAGCCCTGTTGAGCTGACTTATATGCCATTTGGATCGCTTGCTCACCGGCTGTACCACCGCCTGCAACAAGTTGATCAATTGCCTTGAGAATCTTATTTTTTTGGTCGCCGCTGGTTGGTGGTAAAACCACTTTATCACCATCTGAATAAGTAATTAACGTGACCTTATCTTGTGGACGTAGCTGTTTGGTTAGGATTTTTAAAGTCTTTTTCACCAATGGCAATTTGTTCGGTTCATTCATACTGCCTGACACATCGACCAAGAAGACTAAATTTGCAGCGGGTAAATTTTGTTGGTCAATGTCTTTGGCTTTAATACCAATTTTGATCACTTTAGCATTGGCCTGCCAAGGAGAGTCTACTGTTTCACTACTCACAGCAAAAGGATGCACACCTGTAGCCTGAGGATATTGATAATCAAAATAATTGATCATTTCCTCAACACGTACCGCATCGACAGGAGGTAAACTTCGATCTTGCACAAGGAAACGACGCACATTGGTATAACTACCTGTATCCACATCCGCACTGAATGTAGAAATGGGTTGTTGCGCAACACTTTTAACAGAATTGGTTTCAACCTTTTGATAGTTTTCCGTATTTTCAGCAGAACCCACTACAGGACTAGTAGCTACAACATCAGCTGTAGCAGCAGCTTCCATGTCAGCACTCGCATCAACAGCGACCTGTTCTGTTGAATATTCAGCAGAAACAGAGGCATCACTCGCAGCTTCTTCTGATTTTTTACTACATCCTGCAATCATTACAGCAAATAATGATAGTGCAAGTAAACTTTGTTTGGATTTCATCACTCATCCCTCAAATTATTGTCAGTTTTTATAGTTATATCGATATAAGTTAATTGTTATATTATTACATTACTATTTTTTCACAATATGCAAAACCACTTTGGTTGACATGATTTTGTATACGTTATGTAATATTATTACATCTAATAAATTCAAAAAAAAGCATGCCTGTAGACATGCTTGATTTACGGACAAGTAGAAATTTAAATTGTGAATAACGATTAGCTTGCTAGATTCATCGCTTGCCACACTTTAATCGCATCCGACATGGCTTTTACATCATGCGCACGCACCATACTCGCCCCCTGCTGAATACTGAGTAAATGCGCCGCCACACTGCCTACCGCACGATGTTGCGCATCTGCACCATTCAAAGCTTCACCGATAAAACGCTTACGTGATAAAGCAGAAAGAATCGGATAACCCATTTCATTGAGTTTATGAAATTCATTTAAAAGTTTTAAATTCTGCTGTGCATTTTTTGCAAAGCCAAAACCGGGATCAATCATGATATTTTCAGCACGGACACCTGCGGACAATGCATCATCGACACGTTGTTGTAACTCTGCCATCACATCCAATGTCACATCGTGATATTGATCAAGATTATTCATGGTCGTTGGCTCACCACGCATGTGCATGATAATAATTGGAATATCTAATTCAGCTGCTGTTTGCAATGCATTTGGACGGGTCAAGGCACGTACATCATTCCAGATATGCGCACCTGCTTTCACAGCAGCTCGAATCACTTCAGGTTCAGACGTATCAATCGAGATCACAACATCATGCTTTGACAGCGCTTCAACCACAGGAACAACACGGCGGATTTCTTCTCCAAGCTCAACGGGTGATGCGCCTGGACGTGTAGACTCACCACCAATATCAATCACTGTTGCACCATCAGCTACCATTTGTAAGGCATGCGCTACCGCTTGATCTTTCTGGTTATGCTTTCCGCCATCACTAAATGAATCTGGGGTGACATTGAGAATTCCCATGACATGCGGTTGCGATAAATCTAATGATAATCGCCCACACTGCAAGACCTTTTTAGGCAGTGGTTGTAGTTGCATGTCATCGCTCCAATTTCATATTCACAATATTTTAGCAACTCATTAAACAAATAAGTTAAATCATTTTAATTAAAGCTTTATTTGAGCAATTTATGAATATGAAGTTTGCTTAGGCTATTTATAACCTTTTATGATTTCTGTTTGAATGATCTGTCAAATGATCAATTTTAATCATTGTTAAAATTCATCAAACATAAAAAAAGAGCCTCTTTCGAGACTCTCATTGTTAAGCTAGTTTTTTAAAGCCATGCTTTAAGTTTGCTCCGCACTATGTCTTGCGCTTCACTTAAAGCCACGCTTTAAGTTTGCTCAGGTCGCTGGTAATGGCGGTGGTGTTGATGGGCCATCAGTAGGAACAACATCAATCACTGGATTATCAGCCACATAAACTTTCGGAGGTTGAGGCTCGCGACCTTCCATGATGTCACGGATTTGATCACGGTCAATGGTTTCCCATTCCATCAAAGCTTTTACCATTGCATGTGCAATATCTTTGTTATTTTCAAGAATATCACGTGCAACCTTATATTGCTCATCTAAGATACGGCGAACTTCTTGGTCAACTTGTTGTTGCGTTGCTTCTGAAATCGTGCGATTGCCCATATTTCCAAAGAAACCATTTTGGTTTTCTTCTTCATAAACCATCACGCCCATTCTGTCAGACATACCGTATTTGGTTACCATCGCACGTGCCATTTTCGTTGCACGCTCGAAGTCGTTTGAAGCACCTGTCGACATTTGGTTAATGAAGACTTCTTCTGCAATACGACCACCAAATAAGATTGAAAGTTCATTCAACATTTTTGATTTGTAATGACTAATCGCATCTTGCTCAGGTAACTGCCAAGTCACACCCAAAGCCCAACCACGTGGCATAATTGTTACTTTATGCACTGGGTCTGTACCCGGAAGAATCTCAGCAACAATCGCATGACCCGCTTCATGATAAGCAGTCGCACGACGCTCTTCATCACGGATGACCATCGACTTACGTTCTGGCCCCATATACAACTTGTCTTTTGCATCTTCAAAATCATGCATATCGACAGTGTTTTTATTACGACGTGCTGCGAACAATGCTGCTTCATTCACAAGGTTTGCAAGTTGCGCACCAGAGAAACCAGGCGTACCACGTGCAAGAACTTTAACATCCACACCTGTAGTCGAAGGAAGTTTCTTCAAATGAACGTTAAGAATTTGCTCACGACCTTTAATGTCTGGAAGTCCAACCATTACTTGACGGTCAAAACGACCTGGACGAAGTAAAGCTTTATCAAGTACATCTGCACGGTTTGTTGCAGCAATCACGATAATGCCTTCATTACCTTCAAAGCCATCCATTTCTACAAGCATTTGGTTAAGGGTTTGTTCACGCTCATCGTGACCACCACCTGTGCCTGAACCACGATGACGACCTACCGCATCAATCTCATCAATAAAGATGATACATGGTGCATGGCGTTTTGCTTGTTCAAACATGTCACGTACACGAGATGCACCCACACCGACAAACATTTCAACGAAGTCAGAACCTGAGATACTAAAGAATGGAACTTTCGCTTCACCTGCAATCGCTTTCGCAAGTAAAGTTTTACCTGTACCTGGAGGACCGACCATCAACACGCCTTTCGGAATAGTTGCACCTAGACGTTTGAATTTAGCAGGATCCTTTAAGAAATCGACAATTTCGACAACTTCTTGTTTCGCTTCATCACAGCCCGCAACATCTGTAAATGTCACTTTGATTTGGTCTTCTGAAAGCATTTTTGCTTTCGACTTACCAAAGCTCATTGGACCGTTTTTACCACCTGCACCACCACCCATGTTACGCATAAAGAACATGAACAATAAAATAATCAATAGTACAGGGAAGCTTGCGATCAGAAGTTGCATCAACAAACCTTGGCGTTGAGGTGCAGTACCTTCAACAACAACGTTATTTTTGATGAGTGTTGGCATCAGTTCAGGATCTTGAACTGCTGGGCGAATACTTTCAAAGTCCGAACCATTCTTTTTTTCGCCACTTATTCTTTCGCCATCAATTGTGACTTTACTGATTTGACCAGCATTCACCGCTGTAATGAATTCTGAATAATTCATTGCAGAAGGCTTACTGCGGTCACTCAGGTTACTGAAGATAAGGATCAGCACACCTAGTATGACCAGCCACAATACGGCATTTTTGAAGTAATCGCTCAAAGCTTTATTCCCATATATAACTATTTTGATCAGGCTCAATCTTGCTTGATCGTAACAAAAAGCGAGTAATGAATTTCGCAATTATTATTAAAAACGTACAAAATGCACAATTTTTAACAACTTGGCAAGTATTTGTTGGCGATTCATTACCAACAATGAACATACCTTAAATACCCAACCTATTGCGATACTTTTTTACGGCCCTGTCCAATTAAAAAAACTTCTTTGGAACGTGCACGTGAAGCAGCGGGTTTTGCTGTTTTTAACACATCAAAACTGTCTACAACTTGCTTTCGAAACTCATCAAAACCAGTCCCTTGGAAAACTTTTACCACAAACTGCCCTTTTGGTCCTAAAACCTTATTGGCAAAATCAAGTGCAAGTTCACACAAGTAAATCTGGCGAGGTTGATCTACAGCCTTATTACCTGATGTATTGGGGGCCATATCCGAAATTACAACGTCTACAGTGCGTCCATTTAAAATATTTAACAATTTTTCGAAAACTTCTTCTTCACGGAAGTCACCTTGTAGGAAGGTTACATCGGGTAAAGCATCCATTTCTAAAATATCAGAAGCAATAACCAAACCCTTATCACCAACGAGCTTTCCTGCGATTTGCGACCAACTTCCAGGCGCAGCTCCCAAGTCAACCACGGTCATACCTGGCTTAATCATTTTATGTTTTTCTTGAATTTCAAGTAGCTTATATGCTGCGCGAGCGCGATAACCTTCTTTTTGTGCTTTTTTCACAAAAGGATCATCCAAATGCTCTCTCATCCACGCACGACTACTTTTCGATAACTTCTGGTTGGTAATGCGTGTAGCCATAACTCTCTTGATATAAACGATAACTAACCTCTGATTGTACGTTAAAAACATTTTCAATGCAGTATTGATCTGCATTTAAATCACCCAATATTGGTGTGTTTTTTTAAATCATCTTGATCGATTATTTCTACAGAATTTACAGCGCAGTGGAATGGCTTTTGTTATACTAGGTCGTTTTTAAATTTAGGTTATTTTTTATGGCGACTCTCTCTATCCAAGAACGTAAACGTTTACGTCAAATCGGACATGCATTAAACCCAGTTGTAATGCTTGGGGATAAAGGCTTGACTGAAAGTGTCGTTGAAGAATTAAGCCGCGCTTTAAATGATCACGAATTGATTAAAGTGAAAATTGCAGGTGAAGATCGTGAAGCACGTGCAGCAACAATTGCTGAAATCGCTGAAGTTTCAGGTTCTGAAGTAGTACAAACCATTGGTAAAATTGCATTACTTTACAAAAAAGCACCTAAACAAAATCCTAAGCTATCTAACTTAGTTCGCCACGCACATTTGTCTAATTAAGCTTAAATTTTACTGGCAATACTATGGCAAGTTACGAACTTAGTGCTTTTGATCGTCGTTTTCAAAGCATTTCTCTTGTTGGTGCGATTGAGCAAGTCAGCCCATATACATTGAATGTGGGTTATTGGCTCAGAGATCCGAATCAGTTTATTCAATATCCTGAACAAGTTGCATCAAATCCTCGCCAAGATTTTCTTTGGGAAAATACCTGCTTCGAGATTTTTATTGGCGTACAAGGCGAGGATTATTATCGTGAGATCAATCTTTCCCCTTCTCAAGCGTGGCAAGCCTATCAGTTTGAAGAATATCGCTATCCTGAAAATATGCCGCCTGTCGTTGCCTATGATATTGAACTGAATCAATTAAAGCGTACCCATTATGGCTTAAATGTCAGTATTGATTTAACCGAGTTCATGTTGGCAAATAAATTGAAATGGTCTGACTTATTTCTGGGTTTAACTTCTGTCTTGAATACAACGCAAGGGCAACATTATTTTGCAATGCAACATAGTGGTCAACAAGCTGACTTTCACAATAAGCGTGATTGGTTGCATACTTTTTAATTGATGCACATTCACTTATGCGCAAATATAAGATTCGAGGCGATATGCCTCGTTTTTTGTTTTTCTATTTTCAAATATTTTTCAAACAGGATTCAATAAAAAAGGCAGTGACATTGATCACTACCTTTTTTATCAAGCAACTTTAAAGTCTATTTCAAAGTTGTTGTTAAAATCAGCCATCAGCATTGCTCAATGATAATCAAAATGCTGAATACTTCATTTTTAAAATTAACTTTTTGAAGAACTTTCATCTTCAACCTTATTCACCACTTTTTTCCAAGCATCTAAGGTACTGTCTTTAGAACGCTTAAATGTTTCATTTAAATGTTCTTTGTGTTTTGAAGAAATTTGCGAAACATCAGTACGAATTTCCTTACCCACTTCAGTTAAATCTTTTAATAAAACTGTCAATTCAGTTTTAATCAACTCTGCAAGACCAACTAAATCTTTTGGTGATGTTGAGAATTGATTTTTAATAATATCCAAACGCATCAACAGCTCTTGTTTAAAGCTTTGCACTTGATCTTGAACTTGTGCATTTAACTGTTCAGCTTCTGCTTGCAAATTCGCTTTAGTTTCCGTCACAGCTTCAGTCACTTTCTGCTTTGTTTCAGCACTGATTTTCTCTAAACTCTCAGTCGTTTCAGCCACAACTTCTTTAATCGCAGCGGTGTCTTTTGCTACTTTTTTAGCGACAGTATCTTTGGCTGTATCGACTGCTTCTTTCACAGTCTCAACACTTTCTTTCACGTTTTCGATATTGTCTTTCACTGCATCTTTCACAGTTTCTTTTGAAATCGTCATCATTAATTCCCCCTGGAATGTGAGGCATAAAGATAACGTGAAATGTTAAATTTTAGAGTTTGATTTGTCAGACAATTCTTAAATACTTACAATTTCAATAAGTTCATTTGAAAATCAGATTTCATAATAAATAGCAAGGGATTTATCTTTCATTATCTTGAAAAATACATCTCAAATAAAATGGACTTTCGGGGGCATCATGCGTATAATATGCTGTTAAGTTACAAGCGAGCAGACATGAGGAGGGTAGGATTTAATTAACCTTCCTTTTTTTTCGTCTACTCGCTTTTTTACAGCCCTATTTTTGTGGTTTTAGTTCAGGAGCTATGGTTTGAGCACCCCCGCCATTTTAGCCCTTGCTGACGGTACTGTATTCAAAGGTACATCGATCGGCGCTACGGGAAGTACGACTGGTGAAGTCGTTTTTAACACTGCCATGACTGGTTATCAAGAAATCTTGACCGATCCAAGTTATGCACAGCAACTTGTAACTTTAACTTATCCTCATATCGGTAATACTGGTTGTAATGACGAAGACGCTGAGTCTGGTCGCATTCACAAAGTATGGGCGAATGGTTTAATCATTCGTGACTTGCCTTTATTACACAGCAATTTCCGAGCTACTCAGTCTCTTGGCGAATATTTACAACAACATAATGTGGTTGCCATTGCAGATATCGATACTCGACGTTTGACACGTATTCTTCGTGACAAAGGCGCACAAAACGGTTGCATTCTTGCAGGTGAAAATATCACTGAAGAAGAAGCAATTACAAAAGCACGTGCATTCGGTGGCTTAAACGGTTTAGACCTTGCTAAAGAATGTTGCGATCCTGAAGGTTTCGAATGGACTGAAGGTTCATGGACGCTTGGTCAAGGTTTCTCTCAGCCTGAAGCGAAGTTCCATGTTGTTGCATACGATTACGGTGTCAAAACCAACATCTTACGTATGCTTGCAGACCGTGGTTGCAAATTAACAGTTGTTCCTGCTCAAACTCCTGCTGAAAAAGTGCTTGCTTTGAATCCAGATGGCGTGTTCTTGTCAAATGGTCCTGGCGATCCAGCTGCATGTGACTATGCAATTGAAGCAGTGAAAACTATTGTTGAAGATGCACGAAATGTTCCTGTATTTGGTATCTGTTTAGGTCACCAAATCCTTGCACTCGCTTCTGGTGCTCAAACGGTGAAAATGCCACATGGTCACCACGGTGCAAACCACCCTGTTCAAAATATTGAAACTGGGACTGTGATGATTACTTCTCAAAACCACGGCTTCGCTGTAGATGCAGACACTTTGCCTGCAAATCTAAAAGCAACGCACAAGTCATTGTTCGATCAAACGCTTCAAGGCATTCATCGTACAGACAAACCAGCGTTCAGCTTCCAGGGTCACCCTGAAGCTAGTCCTGGTCCACACGACTGCGCACCTTTGTTCGATCATTTCATCGAACTTATTGAAGCATCTAAGAAGTAATTGAGGAGCGATCATGGCTAAACGTACAGACATTAAAAGCATCCTAATTATTGGTGCAGGTCCGATTGTCATCGGTCAGGCATGTGAGTTTGACTACTCAGGTGCACAAGCGTGTAAAGCCCTTCGTGAAGAAGGCTACCGTGTTATTTTGGTGAACTCTAATCCAGCGACCATTATGACTGACCCTGCTATGGCAGATGCAACGTATATCGAACCGATTACTTGGCAAACTGTTGCTGCAATCATTGAGAAAGAACGCCCAGATGCAGTTCTTCCGACAATGGGTGGTCAAACAGCATTGAACTGTGCACTTGCACTTGATGCCAACGGTATTTTGAAAAAATACAATGTTGAATTGATTGGTGCGACCAAAGAAGCGATCGAAAAAGCGGAAGACCGTAAACTTTTCGATATCGCAATGCGCAAAATTGGTTTGGAATGTCCACGTGCTGACGTTGCAGAAAGCATGGAACACGCGCTTGAAATTCAAGCTCGTTTCGGCTTCCCTGTGATTATCCGTCCATCATTTACCATGGGTGGTTCAGGCGGTGGTATTGCTTACAACCGTGAAGAATTCATTGAAATCTGTGAACGTGGTTTCGATCTTTCTCCAACGAAACAATTATTGATTGATGAATCTTTAATTGGTTGGAAAGAATACGAAATGGAAGTTGTTCGTGACAAAAACGACAACTGTATCATCGTATGTACAATCGAAAACTTTGACCCAATGGGCGTGCACACTGGTGACTCAATCACTGTTGCGCCTGCACAAACATTGACAGACAAAGAATTCCAGTTACTACGTAATGCATCTTTAGCGGTTCTTCGTGAAATCGGTGTAGAAACGGGTGGTTCGAACGTTCAATTCGGTATTAACCCGAAAGACGGTCGTATGGTTGTGATCGAGATGAACCCACGTGTTTCTCGTTCATCTGCCCTTGCTTCTAAAGCGACTGGTTTCCCAATCGCGAAAATTGCTGCGAAACTGGCTGTAGGTTATACCCTTGATGAGTTGAAAAACGACATCACTGGCGGTACAACACCTGCATCTTTCGAACCTGCAATCGACTACGTTGTAACGAAGATTCCTCGTTTTAACTTCGAGAAATTCCCACAAGCTGACGCGACACTGACAACTCAGATGAAATCTGTAGGTGAAGTGATGGCGATTGGTCGTAACTTCCAGGAATCTGTGCAAAAAGCGCTTCGTG
Source organism: Acinetobacter sp. WCHAc060025 (assembly GCF_004209355.1). Lineage (NCBI taxonomy): Bacteria > Pseudomonadati > Pseudomonadota > Gammaproteobacteria > Moraxellales > Moraxellaceae > Acinetobacter > Acinetobacter sp. WCHAc060025. The sequence continues at coordinate 14,054 of NZ_SGSX01000028.1, forward strand.
GTCTTGAAGTTGGTGCATGTGGTTTTGATGAAAAAATCGCTGTCGGTACTGAAGGCGCGCGTGAAAAGATCCTTGTTGAACTTAAAGTTCCAGGTCCTGAGCGTATCTGGTATGTCGGTGATGCATTCCGTCACGGTTTCACTTTAGATGAAGTATTTGAAGCAACCAAAATTGATCGTTGGTTCTTGATTCAAATCGAAGACATCATCAAATCTGAAAACGAAATCAAAACTTTAGGTTTTGGTGATCTGAATGCGGACAATATCCGTTCTTTCAAACGTAAAGGTTTGTCAGATCTTCGCATTGCAAACTTGATGGGCATTTCACAAAAACAATTCCGTAAACATCGTTGGAACCTGGGTGTAACACCAGTTTACAAACGTGTTGATACTTGTGCTGCTGAGTTTGAATCAGATACAGCTTACATGTACTCAACTTACGATGAAGAATGTGAAGCGAATCCATCGACCAAAGACAAGATCATGGTGATCGGTGGTGGTCCTAACCGTATTGGTCAAGGTATCGAATTCGATTACTGCTGTGTACACGCTGCCCTTGCAATGCGTGATGACGGTTATGAAACAATCATGGTGAACTGTAACCCTGAAACTGTTTCAACGGATTATGACACTTCAGATCGTTTGTACTTCGAACCGATTACACTTGAAGATGTTTTAGAAATCGTACGTATCGAGAAGCCAAAAGGTATTATCGTACAGTACGGCGGTCAGACTCCGCTTAAACTGGCTCGTGCTTTAGAAGAAGCTGGTGCGCCAATTATCGGTACATCTCCTGATGCAATCGACCGTGCAGAAGACCGTGAACGTTTCCAGCAAATGATTCAACGCCTGCAACTTCGTCAACCAAACAACAGCATTGTTAAATCTGCTGAAGAAGGTATGGCTGAAGCTGCAAAAGTGGGTTATCCATTGGTTGTACGTCCATCTTATGTACTGGGTGGTCGTGCGATGGAAATCGTCTATAACGATGACGAACTTAAACGCTACCTACGAGATGCGGTACAAGCATCTAATGAAGCACCTGTACTTCTTGACCATTTCCTTGATGATGCGATCGAAGTTGACGTAGACTGCGTATCTGACGGCAAAGACGTTGTGATCGGCGGTATCATGCAGCACATCGAACAAGCAGGTATTCACTCAGGTGACTCAGCATGTTCTATTCCTCCTTATTCTTTATCTAAAGAAATTCAGGACGAAATGCGTCGTCAAACCATCGCTATGGCGAAAGAACTTGGCGTTGTTGGTTTGATGAACGTTCAATATGCTGTAAAAGGTAATGACGTTTACATCTTGGAAGTGAATCCACGTGCATCGCGTACTGTGCCGTTTGTTTCTAAATGTATCGGTGAATCTTTAGCGAAAGTTGCTGCACGTTGTATGGCGGGTCAATCTTTAGAATCTCAAGGATTCACAAAAGAAATTATCCCAACTCACTTTGCAGTGAAAGAAGCGGTATTCCCATTCAACAAATTCCCAGGTGTTGACCCGATCCTTGGCCCAGAGATGAAATCTACAGGCGAAGTGATGGGTGTAGGTACTACTTTTGGTGAAGCGTTCTATAAAGCTGTGTTAGGCTCAAATGATCGTTTACCAGGTAAACCAACTGAAGGTGAAATCAAACACGTATTTATTTCTGTACGTGATTCAGATAAACCTCGTGTTGTTCCTATCGCACAACAACTTGTTGATCTAGGCTTTAAAATTATCGCAACTGGTGGTACTTTTGATGTTATTCAACAAGCGGGTATTGAAGTTGAACGTGTGAATAAAGTCACTGAGGGTCGCCCAAATATCGTCGACCGCTTGAAAAATGGCGAAATTCACCTCATTATCAATACAACTGAAGGTAAACAAGCTCAGCAGGATTCATTCTCAATCCGTCGCTCTGCGCTTCAAGGTAAAGTGTATTACACAACGACCTTGAATGGTGCTGATGCTGTATGCCAAGCTTTAGCAATTAAATTGCCAATGGATGTATATCGCTTGCAAGATTTGCAAACACTAGGTTAATTCGTTTCCGAGAAGTCCCGTCACCTATCGGTGGCGGGCTTTTTTCATTTTATAAACCTGTATTTTTTAAATACAAAACTGAGGGACAACAATGCAACGTTATCCTATGACTCCTGAAGGCAAGGTTGCTTTGGAGAAAGAATTACAGCAGTTAAAAACTGTTGACCGTCCACGTATCACTGCGGCAATTGCGGAAGCTCGTGAACATGGGGATTTAAAAGAAAATGCGGAATACCATGCAGCGCGTGAGCAACAAGGTTTCTGCGAGGGTCGTATTCAGGACATCGAAGGTAAACTCGGTGCTTGCCAAGTAATCGATGTAAAAGAACTTGAGCAAACAGGTCGTGTGGTTTTCGGTGTAACTGTAACCATCGAAAACTTAGATACAGAAGAGCAAAAGACTTATCGTATCGTGGGCGATGATGAAGCTGACTTTAAAATTCACAAAATTTCTGTAAATTCACCGATTGCACGTGGTCTTCTCGGTAAAAACGAAGGCGATGAAGTTAAAATCGTCACACCACAAGGTGAAGTAGAATACGAAGTTGTCAGTGTTGAGTATCTTTCATAGTTATTTAACTAGAAATATTTGATAAAATTAGGGCTGATCATTCAGCCCTTTTTCTTTGATTTAAATAATGAAAATTAAAAATCTGTTTAATTCCACATTGCTACTTTGTCTATTATTACCTACAGCACTCTATTTTACAGTGTTGAGAGAAGGGATTATTACTTTTAGCTTCGGATTATTTTTGTGCTTTTGTAGTTATAGTATTTTCTTTTATAGCCAAAATAAAAAAAGACCTGATGATTTATCTACAAATATAATATCATCTTTTGCCTTTGTTGCTCCCATTTTGTTCTTAGGGATATGGGCTCAAATGACATCATTAACCAGTCGAAATTTTGAAACATACTTACAACAACATCAATGTGAAAGCACAAAAAAGAGATATAAATATACGGTATCTAAATGTGAAAACAAGGTTTGTAAAAGTGTACCCGCCTCAGATATTGTGTATTACTGTGATTCCTCTCAGGAAAGTATGTATGAAACTAAATATAAAGAACTTTATGGTCCTAAATATGGAATTTGGGATGATCAACTTGATTAACTAAGACTTATCGCTCATTTCATAAAAAATTTAACTCACAATATAGTCCATCTCTTGCGTATCAAATCGCCATTGTTTAAATGCTTTTTTCTTTTAAAGTGTTAGAAAATAAAATTTTAAGTGGATATATTATGAAAGCAGGACGAGTCAGTCGAACTGCCGAAGCTGCTGCTGCGCTTCGTGCCAATCACTATCTTTATGCAAATGACCCTGTATTTTCAGATCCTTATGCTTTTGAAATGACCAATGCACGTTGGCGTTTTTTGCTCAAAAATGGCTTATTTCGTAAAACCTTAAATTCCACTTTTATGAATCAAACTTTTGGCAAACTCACAGGACAAGTGGTTGGACGTTCTCGTTATACCGAAGACCTTTTGCTACAAGCCATTGAACAGAATCATATTCAACAATATGTTTTGGTCGGTGCAGGTCTAGATTCTTTTGTATTACGTTTGGCTGCACAATTTCCAAATTTAAAAATATTTGAAGTCGATCATCCAGATACGCAAAAAACCAAAATTCAGCAACTCAAATCTGTTTTAAAATCTAAACAACTGCCTACCAATGTTGAATTTGTCAGCATTGATTTTGAAAAAGAAAAACTGTCTGATGCCCTGCTGCGCAGTCAGTATCAAGCGACTGAAAAAGCGTTCTTTTCTTGGTTAGGCACAACACATTATTTAACACCACAAACCACACTTGGGACTTTACAAAATATCGCCTCTATTGCGCCTTCTGGTAGTGAATTGGTGATGGACTATTCAATTGATTATAAAGAATTACAAGGCATTGAACGTTATGGCGCTTTTGCTTTAACCCATTTCACTCGCTTCTTAAAAGAACCTTTGATTGGTGCTTTTGCTTCTCAAGACTTGCATCAAGCTGTTGAGAATATGGGTTATATCGTTGACGAAGATTTATCTGGAGTTGATATTACTGAACGCTATTTCCATGATCGTGCTGATCATATTCGTCATACGCATGGATCACATTTGATTCATTTAAAAATTGCTTAGGCTATTTAATTCATCTTTTGGACGAAGTCATATAAAATGGTGAAACCACTAGCCTTTTGCTTTTTATATGACTGATTCCATTAACTCACCTGTGAAACACTGGTGTGAATTTGAGTTTATTTCTAAAACTGTGAACAATCCAAATATTCACATCAAAGGAAATTATTCTTATTATTCAGCTTATTGGGATCAAGGTTTTGAGCGTTGTGTGGTGCGTTATTTACATGATAAACCATCTACACCTGAAAAGCCGATTGATCAGCTTTATATTGGCAATTTTGTTTGTTTTGGGGCTGAATGCGTCATCATGATGGGTGGCAATCAGTTGCATCGTCCTGACTGGATTTCGACCTTTCCTTTTGATACGCGTAGCTTTTTACCTGCGGGTGATACGGTCATTGGTGATGGTTGTTGGATTGGTAGTCGTGCCATGATCATGCAAGGGGTGACTTTAGGTGAAGGTGCCGTGGTTGCTACAGGTGCTGTGGTTACGCAGGATGTGCCGCCTTATGCCATTGTTGGTGGTGTTCCTGCCAAAGTGATTAAGTATCGTTTTTCTGAGGAAGATATCGAAAAACTGCTTTCCCTTAAACTCTATGAGATGGATGAAAAGCAGTTTTTAAAGATGCGGGAAGAGTTGCAGACAGGAATTATTCCAAGCTTAATTAATTTTCGCTAAAAATACCTGTTTGGATATACGACTTCCAATCACGAATAAAATAATCAGTATGACTTAATTTATTGATTGCAAATTTTTCAAGATATTCTTTCAAAATAATTTCTTTAGCATCTATTTGTCCCGCTGTGCTATAACGCTTATTAATATTCTCTATCTTTGCTATATGGTCTATGATAAAAAAGTTATCAATATTAAATTCTGTAGCAAGTTTTGTATGGATAAAATGCTCTTTTGTCATATAACCAGTATCCCCCCTCCAAGATATGTGAAAAGAACATCAACTATCTGTTTAAAATTAAATAAATTAGTACTTACTGATTGATCGAATAATAATGCCATTAATATCATATTCATCTTATTATCATCAGTCCTTAATAGAGCAAACTGATTAATTTTTTTACTTAATTCTCGAGAATTGAATTTTTTTAATAATTGTAATCCAAGTACTAAATAATAAAGTTGATTGACAGTCTCAGTACTTTTTAACTCATTAATTCTAAATAGCTGTTCTTTAATGATATGTTGATATATTTTTGAGTTAATTATTTCTGGAAATTTTATTGTAAAATCTACAAATTTTTCTAAATAATCGCCATTTGACTCTGAATCATATCCATAAAAACTTTTGATTGATTGTAATAACTGTGGCTTATTCATCACTAAAACAAAAACTATTTTAGGTATATCAAAAAAATGTTTAATGCGTTCAATCAAGCGAATCGCAAAGTCAGGGCGACAACGATCAAGTTCATCAATGATAAAAACAAGTGGCTTTTCTAACTTACTTGCTAATTCTTTCAATTCATTTTTAAAATCAACTATTGTTTGCTTTTCTAAATGATGATTTTCAATTTTCTTTTCAATATGTTCTTTGAGTTTTCCTGTAATTTCATCACTTAAAGAGTCATATACATCTTTTCCATCCTTATAAACTTCTTGAATCGCTTCTCCAGCACCTCCAAGCCCGACCCAATGTAGAGCAGCTTTGGTTGCGATAACAGGAAGAATCGCTGCTAATGAAATTAAAACTGATGCAGTTTTTTCATTAAAACTTTCGACTTCACTTTCATCAATATTTTCAGCTGTTTTAAATGCTTCACTTATTTCAGCTGCTATTGTTAAAAATGGATCTTCTAAATAATCATTTGCAAAAGCATCTAGATAAATGACGTGATGATTTTTATTTTCTAAGTGCCTTTTCCAATTGCGTACAAACCACGTTTTCCCCTCACCCCAACGCGCATCTAAAGCAAGTACAGCACCGCAATTTAAGCGATCTACATAATTGGTCAGTTGGATACCTAAACGCTCTCGATCCCAAAGATCACCATCCCAAGCTTGTTCAATATTTTCTAGATTTGTACGTTGCCATGGTAATTGATTCAGTTCAGACATTAGTTATTCATTATCATAAAGTTAAAAACATTATGACTGAGTTTCAGTACATTTAAAACTCATTTAGCCTTTTGTCCAACCGGCATCACCACTTCACGATACTTTTCAATTTTCTTTGCTTTCTCAGGTTTAAATGATTCCCATGTAAAATCGGTATAATTCAACGTCCATTGATAGTACGGTTTTCCAACATCTTTAAATTGAATCGACAGCGTTGAACCACTTTCGTCATGGCAGTGTGGTGAAATTTTATAATCACGTTCAGAAAAACAAGCTCGAATCATTTCATAAGAATAAAAAGCAACATCATTCAAAGCGACTTTATACTTTCCATTTGGTTCTAACATTAAAAAATCAGCAATTTGCTCTCCTCTTCCTCCACCTGCATAACTTGTGCCCCATTTCTTCACCAAAGCAATAGAAAAGTTTTTTTGATTTAAAGGATAAAAAGCAGGAAAAATTTCGGTGCCATAATCCGCCATTTCATCATCAGGGGAATGTTGACTACTATGCCGATAATGATCAAAACGCCATGAATTTATCAATTTATATTGATTATTTACTTTTGATAATTCAAATAACTGAGGTGTATCATCCGTTAAATACAATTTATCCTCTGTAGATGCTTTCTTTTTCCAAACATCTACATGATTTCCGCACTTTAAACTTAAAGTATTACAAATGTACTTCACATGGCCTGTTTCAGCTTTTACTTTTACCCAAGGTGTTACTTTTATTTCCTCAGCTACAACCAATGTTGAAAAACAGTAGAAGCCTAAAAGTATAGTTAACTTATATACATTCAAAGTCATGAAATCATCACTGCCCTTTAAAGTTTGGCTTATCTTTCATTAAAAATGCACGAGCGGCTTCAATAAAATCTTCACTCTGCCCTGCTTTTAACTGTAAATCACGCTCTAACTTTAACTGAGTTTCCAAATCATTTTGCAAAGACACATTCAATGCTTGTTTGATCATGGCATAACTCAAGGTCGCTTGAGTTGCCATATATTCTGCAAGTTTTTCCACTTCCTGTTGTAATTGATCATCATCAACTACTTTATAAATCATGCCTAAACGTTCAGCTTCTTCTGCTGAAACTTTTTCTGCAGTAAGCATCAATGCCTTTGCTTTAGCAAAACCAATCATTCTCGGTAAAAACCATGTCGCGCCACCATCTGGAATTAAACCCATTTTGCTAAAAATTTGCGTAAAACTTGCAGACTTTGCAGCAATAGTAATATCACATAATAATGGAATACTTGCGCCCGCACCTGCTGCGGTACCATTCACCGCACAAATAATGATTTTCGGAATATTCAAGATCAGATCAATCATTGGTTTAAAATACTTTTCGATCACCAATCCCAAATCAATATTATCAACGTCTTGAAATAGGCTTGGACTCAGCTCCATCCCTGTACAAAAGGCTTTTCCAGTTGCCCCCAGAACAATAACTTTCACTTCAGGATCTTGTTCAAATGCTTTAAGTACGGAAATAATTTCTTCACTCATTGATAGCGTTAAACTATTAAACTGTTGAGGGCGATTCAACATCAAATAACCCACATGATTTTTTTCTTCTACAATGATAGTTTGATAATCCATTATCTATTTCCTCTTCAATTATAGTTTTGAAATTTAGTTTTAAAGTTTAGCTACATTTTCATTCATATCTTCTCTGTATTCAATTTATTGTAATTGAAGAATCTCTACATAAGCTGGCAGATTCTATCAATCCATAAAAATTATTCAGCAAACATTGATCTACTTTATCTGATGAACAAATCACGCTAAATCATGAGGATTATAAATTTATAGTGTTCGTAAACTGCTCATTAATCTTTAAAAAATAAGTATTCATGCAAGTATAGGTATTTTAATTGATGTCTAATCTTGTGCGGACAGCAATAAATTATGTCTATAAATTTACTAGGTTTTATTCATTTCATATTCACGTTATGATCGAGTGAGAAACTAGCAATTGTTATAACAACTTGAACTTAAATCTAAGTGCAAATAAGGAAAATACGCATGACTTATCAAAATATCCTCGTTCCAGTCGATGGCTCTGAAACTTCTTTATCTGTCGTTAAACACGCGGCTGATATTGCCAAAGCATTCAACAGTAAAATCACCGTTGTCCAAGTTATGACTTTAGACCCTTATATTGCAGCGGAATATCTAAGCAATGGACAAACAAATCAACTTATTGAACGTGCGCGTGAGTTTATTCAGGACAATATCAATGCTGCCAAAGAACAATTTGTTGCAGAAGGTCTACAAGTTGAAACCCGTCTCTTAGAAGGTGAAAGCATTACCCATACATTGGCGCAAGCGGTCAATGATTTGAAAATAGATCTTGTCGTACTCAGCTCACATGGTCGTACTGGTCTGAAAAAACTCATCATGGGCAGTGTCGCACAAGGTTTATTAACTGAGCTACAAATTCCAGTTTTAGTGGTTAAATAAGCATTTAAACTGATTTTTCTGCTTAAATTTCTGCTTTTCCTAAAACCTGTTGTTCTTAATGCGACAGGTTTTTTGTTTTGCTTATGGTTTCCATTGAAATTGTTTCAAATTCACCTTTCCATTGATCACAACAACGCCTTCTTCCAATAATTTTGCTGTCTGCACACACATTCCCTTTTCGTCTAATTTATTCAAGCTGATTCGACCTTGTGAATTAATGACGCGATACCAAGGAATATCATGGTCAGATGGAAGTTGACCCAAAACTTTTCCCACCAGTCGTGCATGTTTAGGCAAACCCGCCAAGCTGGCTATTTGCCCATAGCTCGCCACTTTGCTTTTGGGTATTTGAACGATGACATTGAGAATCATCTGTGCTAATTCTGGATTTGACATAGAACTTGGATAAACCTGCTGGAATTATGCTAAATTGACATTTTAAATTGGCTTTTTGCGTTTTAGGCAAATGCATTTTTATCATGCATATTCTAATGTAAAAACGTTTCCAAACTAAAACAACAAGAGTATTCATCATGAAAGGAATCTTGAACAAAATAGTTTTATCTACTGCGCTGGTCATGGGGTCAGTGACAGCAATCGGTATTTCTAGTACAACCTATGCTGCACCTGCCATCGATATCCAAAGCGTGCTACAACAAGAACGGACTTGGGCAGGCATGGAAACCAAACGTGTCAAAGTCGGTGACATTGATTGGGCATATAGTGAAGGTGGCCCTGCTGGTAAGCCTACGATTCTATTGGTTCATGGTCTTGCTGGTAGTCGTGACAACTGGAATCGTGTCGCACGCTATTTAACACCGTATTATCATGTGATTATTCCAGATCTACCTGGTCAAGGTGACAGCAAAGTTCCCGCAGATTTTGACTATTCTCTACCGAATTTGACTGAAAAATTACGACGTTTTGCCGAAGCTGTAAAAATTGAAAAAGATTTAAATATCGCAGGTCACTCAATGGGTGGTTCAATTGCTTTACTATATGCTGCGCAATACCCTGTTGATGCGAAATCACTCTTTTTAGTCGACAGCGCAGGTGTATTTAAATCTGCCAATACCCCTTATCTCAAAGATCCAACGACTTTGCGCAATATGATCGTGAGTAAGCCTGGGGATTTTGATCGCTTAATGAAAATCGCCATGAATCAACAACCTTTCATTCCGAAAGAGCTCAAAGATGCGCAAGAAAAACTCATGATCAGCCAAGCTGGAAATACCACAAAATTGGTTGAACAACTCATCGTAATGTCGAAATTATTTACCCCTGATTCATTTGCCATTGCAGCACGTTCAATCGATCAACCTGTTCTCATTGCATGGGGAGAAAAAGATCAAATTATCAATGTAGAAGCGGCAGCAGAGTTGAAAGGTTTATTGAAGAATGCCCAAGACCCTATTATTTTAAAAGGTGTTGGACATATGCCGATTTTAGAGCAAGAGCAGCTTTTGATTAAACCGTATTTGGATTTTCTAGCAAAATACAATCGTTAATCATTTAAGAACTGACTGTACTTTCATGATCACCAACAGAGCCTATACGTAGGTTCTGCTGTTAAATTTTTTATTGAAAACACATAGCTTTATTTACATAAGATCTTTTAATCAACAGAAATATAAGCATAATCAATAAAGCAACTCTGCATAGACAATCTTTCTTCAATAATTTAACAATATTTTGAGTGCTTAATAAGACTTAACTATGTTCAAAATTATATTTCTCCAGTATTAAATCAACATCAGCACCCATTGTAATTATTTAAGGCATGAAGCAATCATGATTTTTGATTGTTAAGTTGATTATTTTTAAACCAATGATCTCTAAATTAATAATTTTTCATTTGATTCATTTGGATAGATTAATCCTCTTATACACTATGAATGATTAATCATTTCAATTTAGGTTCACCCTACAGCATATTAAACTTGTATATAAATAAGCCATAAAGTGTATCAATTACTGCTAAAAATAAAAAAGGATGCCGAAGCATCCTTTTCTTTAAAATCGTTTAAATTAAATGATTAATTGGTTGTTTTGGATCAATGTTAATAGGTCTGTTTTCACATCATTCAAGATAAGCACATCTGTAAATGTATGTGTTGTACCAGCTTTACCATCACGGTCAATTTGAACATGAGTATTCGTACCATCATAAGTTACATTGACGTATTCAGTAAGGTTAGATGATGGATCTAATGTTACTTTACCTGTGCTGTCTGTATGTAGAACATTAGAAATTTTATCATTCAATAATTCATGGATATCAATAACATCTGCATTGGCATCCGTTCCTATTTTACCAATTTTGAAGTTATTTGCTTGGTCAATACCATTACCACCGGTGTCGTGACTTGCATTTAATAACGCGAAGTAGATCGTATCACTGCCACCTGTAGTACCCATATTATAAGTATCGTTACCCGCATTACCTTGGAAGACTTCATCTGCGCTACTTCCATTAAAGGTTGATGGGGTACTTGCCACACCTGATGAATTTTCCGAACTAGAGGTTCCGCTATCATCAGCGAGTGAGCTATTTGGTGTCGCATCATTGCTCTTCGCAGTTGCACCATCCGTTCCTGTATCTGCAGCAACATTATCTACATATTGTTTAGATGCAAATGAAGCTGATGGCGTAGCATCTGGTACTATCTCAGTCGCAACAATACTTCTATTCCCTGCTTGATCCACTGAAACTGCTGATACACTTTGTCCTGGCATTAACCCTGGAATCGAAATAGACCAATTTCCAGCTGGATCAGCAGAGACATATTGATCTGAACCTTTTACACCATTTACGATTACGTTGACAATTACCACAGAGTTTCCTTCTGCTGTACCTGTAATCGGACTCGTCGAATCTACAATAGGATCAATTGCAACATCTGGAATCGTAGTATCGACTGTAACTGTTTCA
>NZ_SGSX01000029.1:0-25009 GCF_004209355.1 Acinetobacter sp. WCHAc060025
TACCTAGAGAATAGGTGATTTTGAATAAAGTGAAAAGATATAGATTTCGTCACATTGTGTAAGTTATAGCGTACATTAAAGCGAAATTAGCTAGCTGTTTGAATTAATCCAACAAACTCATCACATCATCTTCAGAAAGCTTTACTTCATTTTCATGATCAATGCTGAGAATAGACTTGGCTAAATCTGCTTTGCGATGTTGTAGGGCGAGAATTTTTTCTTCAATACTTTGATTGGTAATCAATTTATAAACAAAGACAGGTTTATCTTGCCCAATACGCCATGCACGATCCGAGGCTTGATCTTCAGCAGCAGGGTTCCACCAAGGATCATAATGAATCACAGTATCCGCAGCGGTTAAATTCAGCCCTACACCACCCGCTTTTAAGCTGATTAGGAATACTGGAATATCACCATTTTGGAATGCGGTAATGACTTCATCACGTTTCTTTGTTTGCCCAGTAAGTTTAACACTCTTAATTTTTAAAGTTTTTAAGTGGTTTTCAATCAATTGCAACATGGTGGTGAATTGAGAGAAGATCAAAATCTTACGACCTTCTTCCACCATGCCTTGTAACATTTCCAATAATTGCTCAAGTTTTGCTGATTCTACATTTTGTGATTTAACTTGATCGAGATCCAATAAACTTGGATGACAGCAGACTTGGCGTAACTTTAATAAAGCACTTAAAATTTGAATTTGGCTACGATGAAACCCTTTGGCTTGAATCAATTCACGAATATTTTTTTGCATCGTTGCACGAACAGCTTCATACAATTTAGATTGCTGTTCATTCATATCAATATTGACTTCAATCGTAGTTTTTTCAGGAAGTTCTTTGGCAACTTCAGTTTTTAAACGACGTAGCATGAACGGTTTTACACGTGAAACGAGTTTATTTTTTATATTAATATCGGCATGTTTTTCAATCGGATTGCGATATTTTTTATTAAATAATTCCTGACTATATAAGAATCCCGGCATTAAAAAGTGGAACAGCGACCATAGCTCACCTAAATGGTTTTCCATCGGTGTGCCAGTGAGGCACAGACGATGTTTGGCTTTGAGCTGACGTACCACTTGTGATGCTTTTGCTCGTGGGTTTTTAATATTTTGCGCTTCATCCAAAATCAATAAATGATATTGATGGGGTAATAAAAACTCTTCATCTCGCCCAAGTAGCGGATAGGTACTGAGGACAATGTCTGCATCTTGAATTTCTTGGAAATGCTCTACGCGATCATGACCTTGTAGTACTAAGACTTTGAGTTCAGGAGTGAATTTCTCGGCTTCTTTACGCCAGTTATGCATCAAAGAGGTCGGTGCGATAATCAATGCAGGTGTTTTATTTAGACGCCCCGCTTGTTTTTCTAAAAGAATATGCGCAAGGGTTTGAGCTGTTTTACCTAGCCCCATGTCATCTGCAAGCACACCACCATGTTCAGTTTCTCTGAGGAATTGTAACCATGCCAAGCCTTGTTGTTGATAAGGACGCAATTCACCTTGAAAACCTTTCGGTGTCGGAATGTGCTGTTGGTAGCTATTTACCAATTTATCTACAAATAACTGTAGGCGCTCATTGGTATGCCAAGGCATGCCCAAGTGATGCTGTAGGTCTAAAAATTGTGCAGCATCATACTGGTCTAAAGAAGCGGATTCAGGATGGCGTAAAATTTCTTTTAGGTATACCAAAATTGGTTTGATGTCTTTCACTTTAAGCGCAAGTTGGCTATCTGTTGCATCGAAGTAGACGACAATAAAACCATCTTCATTCAGTTCATCAATATAATCATCTTCTAAAAGATGAGGATTACGTTCTACTGCATAACCGAGTAGGTCGATTAAGTTATAGGTGTTGCCATTCATATCTTGAATGGTTGCGCCGACATTAAACCAATCTTGTTTTTGTTCAGATTCAGTCAATGCCAATTGCATATTTTGCGTTGATTTAAGATTAAATAGGCTATCTTTGGTATGTTCAACTTTCCAGCCCAGCAATTCAATTTGATTGTCTGGAAGAAGTTGGCTGATCCATGCATTCGGGTCTGCGCAGATAATTGAATTTTCAGTAATATCATCAAATGCTGGGCGCTTACTTTTAGGTATTTTATTGATCCATTGCGATGATTTGACCGAACGCATTAAGGCATCAATATGTGATTTTTCAGCATTTAAATCACGTTGTTGTTTAATGGTTTTTTCATCAACATTGGTAATAAAATTATCTTCAATAAAGCCTGCTTTAATTCGCCCCGCAGGATATTCAAACTCAATTTCAGCAATTGCATAATGATGCATATGACCTAGGCGATCATATTGTGGATAGGTACCGAAACGCAAAATAGGTGTTGGTTTTCCTGTTAATGTCTCAATATTTTGCGCAAATTGAGCTTGAGGTAGGTTTTCAAAAACAGGATAAGGTTGAATGACTTGCTCAAATTCTGCCAATAATTCAACTGGCATTTGTGGCATGTTCATGAGTTCATCAATCATTTCACTTGAATATGTCGAATCAAGTGCGCCAATTTGATTTTTTGAAATATCTAAATAGCTTGGTGGTTGCGAATGAACAATATAAATTTGCTTTGCATGTTCAGTCGAAATTTCAAAATCATCTTGATCGAACAACTGTGCTTTTAATTTTTCAGTTTTTTCATCAGGACGTGATTGCCAATTGAATTCGATTCGATAGGTTTCTTCTGACCATGTTAATGCTGGGCGGATAATGTCTAAGCAGTAAACTTCACCCGTTTGAATCGCAGTTTTTAAATGATCCTGATAAATGCCTGAGATATCCCATGACATCGGATAAAAATGTGCATTATTAAAATTTTGCTTGGCAAAGAAGTAAAGGGAACTAAACAGTTTCTTTTCTTGTTTTGAGACTTTTAATTTTTCATTCAAAACATTGTCATAGCTGGTATATAGGGTCGTGTCGCGAACCTTACCATCTTTATTACGTCGTGTTTTGAACACACTCAGTTGTAATTTGGTCGAGCCATTTTTAGGTTGAAATATATAAATCAGTTGATGGTGTTGATGAGCTTCAGCATGTTTAATTTGCTGTAATTGCACTCTAAATTGTTCTAGCCATAACTTTGCAGTACCAAGTTTTGGATTACTTTTTGTGGCTTGAGTTTGATCCGTATTGTGAATGGTTTGAGGTGCAGAAGGATTAACACCTTGATGATCATAAAAATAACGTGCCAGTGCCGCAGCATGTTTGCAATCAATTCCAACAGGGCAGCTACAATCCGTATCGACAATTTTATTTTTGAGTGGATTGAAGATAACGGCTGTTTCGTAATAGTCCGTGCCTTGAACTTGCGCTTCAATCACAAGATTATCGCGGTCAGGATAGATTTCTAATGATTTTAAATCAATTTTTTTGACGTAGCTAACGCTACGTTGAATGGTTGCAGTACTGAAGCGTGATAAAAATTGATTTAATGTTGCCATTATTTAGAAAGCTAAATTCAAAAATAGAGTTGGGGACAGTGTAACGGATTTTTCAGAATGAATCTGAAATTAATAAAAAATATTGAGCTAAATTGTCATATTTTTTCGAATAAAATGAACATTTATGCAACTTCAAACTCATCAAAATCTGTCAGTATGAGTTCACTATAAAATAAAGCAGGATGCTGAGAACAATGAAGCCTAATCCAATTTACTATACAGATCAGCACTTTGCATTCGCAGATTCAGTTCGTAAGTTCGTTCAAAAAGAGCTTTTACCTTATGTCAATGAATGGGAAGAAGCTGAAACTTTTCCTCGCGAACTCTATAAAAAAGCCGCTGATATTGGATTATTGGGGATTGGTTTTGATGAAAATTATGGCGGCATTGCAGGTACAGATGCTTTTCATGTTTTATTGTCCTCAATAGAACTCGCCAAAACAGGTTCAGGTGGCTTGTGTGCATCTTTACTTTCACATTCGATTGGTGCACCACCAATCAATCATTTTGCCTCGCCTGAAATTAAAGAAAGTGTACTCACACAAATTTTGGCAGGTGAAAAAATTTCGGCATTGGCGATTACCGAGCCAAGTGGTGGTTCGGATGTTGCTGCTTTAAAAACTTCGGCAGTCCGTGATGGTGATGATTATATTTTGAGTGGTGAAAAGACCTTTATTACCTCGGGGATACGTGCAGATTATTATACGGTTGCAGTGCGTACTGATCCTGAAGCCAAAGGACCAAATGGCATTTCAATGATTTTGGTTGATGCGCATAGTCAGGGCATTAGCAAATCCAAATTGGATAAGATGGGTTGGTGGGCATCAGATACGGCACATTTAAATTTTGACAATGTCAGAGTACCTGCAAAGAATCTCTTGGGTGCGGAAAATATGGGCTTCTTGGTGATTATGAATAATTTCAACATGGAGCGTTTTTTCCTTGCAGCAAGTAGTTATGGTTTTGCATTGACGTGTTATGAAGAGGCTTTGGAATGGGCAAAAGAGCGTAAAACTTTCGGCAAACGTTTGGTCGATCATCAAGTGGTTCGTCATAAGCTGGTGGATATGGCGACTCGTTTAACTACAACTTTGGCGCTGCTTGAGGATACGGCTTATCGTTTGGGCAAACCTGAGTTGCAGGGCAATGAGTTGATTGCACAGATTTGTATGTTGAAAAATGTCGCTACACAAACCATGCAATTTTGTGCGGATGCAGCGGTACAAACGTTAGGTGGTATGGGCTTTATGCGAGGTACGAAATCTGAACGTATTTATCGTGATGTGAAAGTGAATATGATTGGTGGTGGTGCAGAGGAAATTATGAAAGATCTTGCGAGTCGTCAGTTGGGGTATTGATATTCTTTATTATGATTTATTTTAAATATTGGTTGTGTGATTTAAAGATTTACACAGCCTTGCATTATCTTGAAAAGTCGAAATGAATTTGCGTAGGCGATGCCTTACTTTTCAAGGATGATGAGAAGTATTGCTTCGCAAGACAAAAATCCTTTGTCGGGTACAAGGTAAGTCCCTTTACCTGTACCCAACGGCGACATCCATGTCGCCTAACACGATAGCTCTATATGTTCGAGCTTAATATTGAAAAAAAACAAAAGAGTTGTGCTTATCTGATTTGTATTTTTTAAGCAAAGATGAAGTCAAAAAATATAGGAACAAAACAGGGAATAAATATGGATCATTTAAATAACCCAATTTACTACACTGCAGAACATCGTGCTTTTGCAGACAGTGTTAAAAAGTTTGTGGAAAAAGAAATTTCACCTTATGTGAATGAATGGGATGAAGCAGAAACCTTTCCACGCGAGCTTTACCAAAAAGCGGCTGAAATTGGTTTATTGGGGCTAGGCTTCGATGATGAGCATGGTGGTATTTCAGATGCAGATGCTTTTCATGTATTTCTCGCTGCGGTTGAAACAGCCAAAGCAGGTTCAGGTGGTGTGCATATTTCACTCATGATTCATACCATTGGTACTCCACCGATTCATCATTTTGCACAACCACATATTCGTGACAAAGTTATGCCACAAATCATTTCAGGTGAGAAAATTTCGGCTTTGGCGATCACTGAGCCAAGCGGTGGTTCAGATGTCGCAGCATTGCAAACTAAAGCCATTCGTGAGGGCGATTATTATATTGTCAGTGGTGAGAAAACCTTTATTACTTCGGGAATGCGTGCGGATTATTACACGGTTGCTGTACGAACTAATCCTGAAATCAAAGGTGCAAATGGTATTTCGATGTTATTGGTCGATGCACATAGTGATGGTATTACTAAATCACCTTTAAAGAAAATGGGCTGGTGGGCATCGGACACAGCGCATTTGCATTTTGATCAGGTGAAAGTGCCTGCTGAAAATCTTTTGGGTGAGGAAAATGCGGGTTTTAAAGTCATCATGAAAAACTTCAATATGGAACGTTTTTGGTTGGCTTCGATGGCGTATGGTTATGCATTAGTGTGTTATCAAGAGGCTTTGGAATGGTCGAAAGAGCGTAAAACTTTTGGTAAGCGTTTGGTTGATCACCAAGTGGTACGTCATAAGTTGGTGGATATGGCGACAAGATTAACCACAACGCGTGCCTTGTTGGAAGATACGGCTTATCGTATGGGTAAAGCTGAATTACAGGGCAGTGATTTGATTGCACAGATTTGTATGTCGAAGAATGTCGCAACACAAACGATGCAGTTTTGTGCAGATGCTGCTGTGCAAACGCTCGGTGGTATGGGCTTTATGCGAGGGACGAAATCCGAACGTATTTATCGTGAAGTGAAGGTGAATATGATTGGTGGTGGCGCCGAAGAAATCATGAAAGATTTGATTAGTAAGCAATTAGCGTTTTGATATTTCAGTCAATTCAATCACATGCCCATCATGATTTTTAATCACAGCTCTAAATCCAAAAGGCGTATTTTGTGGTGGAGAAATAATTTTTTCTATATCTTTGATCTTCGTAAAAAGTTGGGATAGGTTTTCGACTTGAAAACCTAATCTTATGTTTTGCGTTAAGTTGCTTAGATCAGCCAAAGTAAGGTGGATTTCAAAGATTAATTCATTGATATTGAAAGAGTAATGTTGATGTCCATTTCCATGTTGCTCTACCTAAAAGCTAAGTCCAAACTGATTATAAAATTGGCAAGTTTGTTCAATATCTTGGACTTTTAAAACGACTAGATTGATTAGCATTATGTTTCTTTCCAATCTTCATTAATAATCGCCCATCGTTCATGATCTTTCCAATCTTTACCTCCAATTCTTAAATACTGTCTAGAAAAACCTTCTTTGATAAAACCTGCACCTGTAACAAGACGAATTGATGCAATATTTTCAGGTTGTATATTGGCTTCTAAACGATGCAAATTCATCACTTGAAAAGCTTCATTCAATAATAATTTTAAGCCTAATTTCATATAGCCATTTCCTTGATAGGGATGAAAAATTTCATAACCTAAATAGGCTGAATGAAAATAACCACGGACAATATTAGAGATATTGAATGTTCCAATAATTTGATGAGTTTTACTTAAGCAGAGAAAATATCGACCTTCTTGTTGTAAATAACTTTGAAAATCAGTGGGTGGAAACGTCCAAGGTTGATGTAGTGCTTGGCTATTTTTATATGCCAATTCAATTTCTTTTAAGTCTGAAATTTTTGGTTTTCTTAAGTAGACAATATTCATTTTAACGCCATATCCAAAACATGTTCAGTCAATTCGTCCAAAGAAATTTTTCCATCAGGTCTATACCACGTCACTGTCCATGCAATTGCACCACCAAGCAATCTACGCCAAATAAAAGCATCATGCTGAATTTTGCCTAACACTTTTAATTCTTCAATCACATTGAGCCAAATATTTTCATAATCAGTGCGCAATTTGAGTAATTCATCCTGACTTTCTTTTGAAAGAGCAAACCATTCATAAACCAAAACTGCCATCGCAGAACCCGTATCGCCTGTGATTGACATCAATTCAGCTTTAATCAAATTTTTTAATTGTTGTTCAGGATGATTGCCTTGATTGATCGCATCGAGCAAACGTGCATGATTATAAATAATGGTTTCATGCATAACATTCGCCAAAATATCATCTTTACTTTTGAAGTGATGAAATAAGCTACCTGATTGAATTCCAATAAAATTTGCGAGTTCTCTGACCGTGGTTTTGGCATAACCTTGCTTATGAAACAAATAGGCAGCACCCAATAACAAACGACCACGCGCGCTGTCATCAAAACATGCAATAGGTTCAATTTCAGTGATCGAAGTCGCAATCATCGTGGGTTGTCATCCTTGGTAGAAGATCATTTGACATGAAAATTAACAGATTTGCCAATTCAGCATAGCATTTTGCACTTTACAAACCAAGCGCTTGCTTGGTAGATTAAAGTATAAATTTTATGCACAACAATGAAAACAAGTTCGGGACGAATGAGGTATAACAATGGAAGATCAGCGTATAGTCAAAATTGGGTGTGCTTCAGGCTTTTGGGGCGACACCAATACTGCAGCGTTTCAGCTCGTACATTTGTCTGACATTAATTATTTGGTTTTCGATTATCTGTCTGAAATTACCATGTCGATTATGGCAAAAGCCATGATGACCAATCCTGAACATGGTTATGCTCTCGATTTTGTCAGCCGTGTGATGACGCCATTACTTAAAAAAATCAGTGATAAGAAAATTAAAGTGATCAGCAATGCGGGTGGAGTGAATCCATTGGCATGTCGTGATGCTTTGCAAAAAGTCATTGAATCTCAAGGTTTGGATTTAAAAGTCGCTGTGGTTTTGGGTGATGACCTGATGCCAAACCACGCAGAATTAAAAAATCAAAATATTAAAGAAATGTTTAATGGCGAGGATTTACCAAGTCATTTAGCAAGTTGTAATGCTTATCTAGGTGCAGTGCCAATTCGTGATGCGCTCGATCAAGGCGCAGATATTGTTATTACAGGGCGTGTGGTAGATTCCGCTGTGGTACTTGCACCCTTATTACATGAATATCAATGGGCTTTGGATGATTACGATAAATTATCGCAAGGATCTTTGGCAGGGCATATCATCGAATGTGGCGCACAATGTACCGGTGGAAATTTTACCGATTGGCGCTTGGTCGAAGGTTTTGACAATATGGGCTTTCCGATTGTCGAAGTGAAAGCAGATGCTTCATTCATCGTGACTAAACCGAATGGTACAGGTGGTTTGGTTTCGGTGGGTACAGTCGCTGAACAAATAGTTTATGAAATTGGCAATCCGCAAGCCTATTTACTGCCTGATGTCACTGCTGATTTTAGCCAAGTTAAATTAGAACAAGTCGGTGAAGATCGCGTTTCGGTGACAGGTGCAAAAGGTCGCGCACCGACACAACAATACAAAGTCAGTGCTACTTATCCTGATGGTTATCGGGTCTTAGTCAGTTTCTTGATTGCAGGGCGTGAAGCGCCTGAAAAAGCTCAAGTCATTGCAGATGCAATTTTAACGAAATGCGAACGTGTTTTAGCTTTGCGATCAGTGCCACCATTTCAAGAAAAATCGGTTGAAATTCTTGGGATTGAAAGTACCTATGGTGCACATGCAAAGCATACCGATAGCCGTGAAGTCGTGGTGAAGATTGCAGTGAAACACATGTTTAAAGAAGCGTGTATGTTCTTTGCTTCTGAAATTGCCCAAGCCTCTACAGGCATGGCGCCTGCATTGGCAGGCATTGTCGGTGGTCGTCCAAAAGCTTCACCTGTAATTAAACTTTTCTCTTTCCTTGTAGATAAATCAAAACTGAATGTTGAAATTGACATCAATGGTCAGCGTCAAAAAGTCGAGATTCCTCAAGGTTCAGTAGATCAGTCATTTACTCAGCTTTCAGTGGGAGATGTTGTTCAATTCAATGGCGATGAAGTCGAAGTGGCTTTGGTTGAAATTGCCCATGCGAGAAGCGGTGATAAAGGCAATCACAGCAATATTGGTGTGATCGCACGTAAGGCTGAATTTTTACCGTGGATTCGTGCCAATTTAACAGAAGAAAATGTCGCGAAATATATGCAACATGTTTTGAATCCTGAAACAAGCAAGGTGATTCGTTATGAAATTAAGGGTTTTAATGCACTGAATTTTATGCTTGAAAATGCCTTGGGTGGTGGCGGAATAGCAAGTTTACGCATTGATCCACAAGGTAAGGCTTTTGCTCAGCAGTTGTTGGATATGAAGGTGAGAGTGCCGAAAGGGTTATTGGGTCACTGAAATAAGGAAAATGAAAGTCCCCCCTTTTTAAAGGGGGATTTAGGGGAATTATTTTTATTTAAAAATACCTCTCCCTAACCCTCTCCTGAGAGGAGAGGGAATTTATAGAACACAAATTGGAAATAAAAAATGCAATATCACTCAATATTTAGATCAGATGCTTTTCAAGACAAAGTGATTATCGTGACAGGTGGTGGCTCAGGAATTGGTCGTTGTACCGCCCATGAGTTGTCAGCTTTGGGCGCACAAGTGGTGATCACAGGGCGCAAAATTGAAAAGCTTGAAAATGTCAGCAAAGAAATCCAAGAAGATGGTGGCAAAGTTCATTTCATTGTTTGTGACAATCGTGAAGAACAACAAGTCAAAGAGATGATTGCCGAAGTGATTGAAAAATTTGGCAAGTTGGATGGTTTGGTGAATAACGCAGGTGGTCAATTTCCATCAAATTTGGAAAGTATTTCAGCCAATGGTTTTGATGCTGTAGTGCGTAATAACTTGCATTCAACATTCTATCTGATGAAAGAAGCCTATAACCAATGGATGGCGAAAAACGGCGGTAGCATCGTCAATATGGCAGCCGATATGTGGGGCGGTATGCCAGGCATGGGACATTCAGGGGCGGCACGTTCAGGTGTGGATAACCTGACTAAAACGGCTGCGGTGGAATGGGGACGTTCAGGTGTTCGAGTAAATTGTGTTGCACCAGGATGGATTATTTCCTCAGGCATGGATAATTACACGGGTGATTTTGCCAAATTTATTATTCCAAGTTTGGCAGGTAATGTTCCGCTCAAACGTATGGGTACGGAGTCAGAAATTTCATCAGCAATTGTCTATTTACTGTCAGAAGCTGCGGGTTTTATTTCAGGAATGACGATTCGTATTGATGGTGCTGCATCGCTAGGCACACGTATGTATCCACTTGCTGATGCGACCAATAGTGTTTCTTTTAATGGATTCCATCGTGCCTTTATTCCAGATGTGTTGAAAGCTCAGATGGATCAAGCGGACTAAATGCGATTCAAATGCAAGATGAAAAATAAGGATTAAAAAAGGGACGAAAAGAAATGAGCATTCTCCAATCCGAAATTGCTGTGGGTAGTGAACAATTTAATCAGAATAAAGAAGCATTGCTTGCACAGATTGCTGAAATTCGTGCTGTGCAAAATAAGAGCATTGAAAAGTCTTATGCAGCAAAGCCGAAGTTTGATAAAAAAGGCAAAATTCTACCGCATGAACGTGTTCGTTTGGCTTTAGATGCTGATTCGCCATTTGTAGAGTTATGTGGCTTGGTGGGCTATGGCATGCATGATGATAAAGATGGTTCAGATGCAGGCGGTGGCATTATTTCAGGGATTGGTTTCGTCAGTGGTGTCCGCTGTTTAGTTTCTGCAAGTAATAGTGCAATTAAAGGTGGAACTATGTCACCGATGGGTGTACAAAAAACGCTTCGTATTCAGCAAATTGCCTTTGAACAAAAATTACCAATGCTGACATTGACCGAAAGTGGTGGAGCCAATTTAAATTATGCAGCCGAAGTTTTTACTGCAGGTGGAATGACCTTTGCCAATCAGGCACGTATGTCTGCGGCAGGCTTACCACAAGTATCTGTGGTACATGGCAATGCAACAGCAGGCGGTGCTTATCAACCAGGCTTGTCGGACTATGTGATTGCAGTGCGGAAACAAACTGAAATGCTTTTGGCAGGTCCTCCATTACTTTTGGCTGCGACAGGTGAAGTGGCAACAGCAGAAGAATTGGGTGGTGCAGAAATGCATGCACAAGTGGCAGGAACAGCTGAATTTCTCGCTGAAAATGATGCCGATGGCATTCGTATTGCACGTGAAGTTTTTGAGCATTTGAATTGGAAAGAGCAGACCAAAAAGCTCAATCTTGAATATAAAGAGCCACGTTATTCTGCTGAGGAATTGCTTGGTATTATTCCTGCAAGTCCCAAACAACCTTTTGATATGAAAGATGTCATTGCACGTATTGTTGATGATTCTGAGTTTTTTGAGGTGAAGTCTGAATATGATGCTTTAACCGTATGTGGTTGGGCGAAAATTGGCGGCTTACATATCGGGATCATTACCAATAATGGCCCAATCACGCCGCAAGGTGCAACTAAAGCCGCGCAATTTATTCACCTGTGTGAGCAGACCAAACGCCCATTATTATTCTTACATAACACCACAGGTTTTATGGTGGGAACAGATGCCGAACAGAACGGCATTATCAAACATGGTTCTAAGTTGATTCAAGCCGTTGCCAATACCACTGTGCCGAAGATTTCAATTGTCGTCGCAGGATCGTATGGGGCAGGTAACTATGCAATGTGTGGTCGCCCATTATCACCACAATTCATTTTCGCATGGCCAAATTCGCATGTCGCCGTGATGGGTTCAGCGCAAGCAGGCAAAGTTTTACGTATCGTTGCGGAAGGAAAACAAAAAGCTTCGGGAATGGAACCGAATGAGCAAATGTTGGATTTCTTAGAACAAAGTACAGCAGCCAAACTCGAACAGCAATCCACAGCATTATTTAACACAGCAATGTTGCATGATGATGGAATCATTGACCCAAGAGATACACGTAAGATTTTGATCTTCTTATTGGAAACTATTTATGAAGCTAGATATCGTGAACCGAATCCAATTCGATTTGGGGTGTCGAGGCTTTAATTCATAATCCCTCCTAACCTCCCTTTTTCAAAGGGAGGGATTTTTCCCCTCTTTACAAAGAGGGGTAGGGGGAGATTCAAGAAACAAAATAATTCAGGAAATAAAAAGGACAAGGCAATGAAATTTACTGCAGAGCATGAAGCATTACGCCGTACCACACGTCAGTTTGTTGAAACTGAGCTCAATCCATTTATTCCAACGTGGGAAGCGGAGGGGCGTTTTCCGATTCATGATGTTTTTAAGAAAATGTCAGACTTAGGTTTACTTGGCATTTGTAAACCTGAGGAAAATGGGGGCTTAGGTTTAGATTATTCCTATAACCTTGTTGTTGCAGAAGAATTAGGGCGAGCAGCTTGTGGTGGTGTCCCGCTTGCGATTGGTGTGCAAACCGATATGGCAACACCTGCATTGGCACGTTTTGGCAGTAAAGAATTACGTGATGAATTCCTGACACCTGCGATTGCTGGAGAATATGTTGCATCAATTGCTGTTTCAGAGGTTCACGCGGGTTCTGATGTGGCAGCGATCAAAACCACAGCTAAAAAAGACGTTGATGATTACATCATCAACGGCAGCAAAATGTGGATTACTAATTCACTGCAAGCGGATTTCTTCTGCTTACTTGCCAATACCTCTGATGACAAACCACATGTCAATAAATCCATGATCATTGTCCCTGCAAAAACAGCAGGAATTAGCTTTTCTGAGCCGTTGAATAAACTTGGTATGCGTTCAACCACAACTGCTCAAGTGTATTTTGACAATGTTCGTGTACCACAACGCAATCTCGTCGGTGCGGAAGGCATGGGCTTTATGATGCAAATGATGCAGTTCCAAGAGGAACGCATGTGGGCGGCTGCCAATGCGATTGGTGGTTTAGAACATGTGATTAAGCAAACCATTGCATATACTAAAGAACGCACGACTTTTGGTCAGCCATTGATTAACAACCAATATGTACATTTCCGTTTTGCTGAAATGATGACAGAAGTGGAAGCTTTACGTGCCTTGACCTATCGTGCATGTCAAATTCACTTAGAAGGAGGCAATGCCACTGAAATTGCATCCATGGCAAAACTCAAAGCAGGGCGCTTAACCCGTGAAGTTGCTGACAGTTGCTTACAGTTTTGGGGCGGTAATGGTTTTATGTGGGATAACCCTGCATCGCAACTGTATCGTGATGGTCGCCTAGGCTCAATTGGTGGTGGTGCGGATGAAATCATGCTCGGCATTATTTGTAAATTGATGGATATTCTTCCATCAAAACGTAAATAACTGAATGTAAATAAATTGGGAGAATGAATATGACACTTTCAGCTTCTCTGAGCACCCAACAATTTGATGACAGTATTCAATTGGAACAAGATGGCAGTATTTTAACCCTATGGCTGAATCGACCTGAAAGTCGAAATGCGATGAGTTTGAATATGGTTAAAGCCATTCAACAGGTGTTTAAAGCGATTGAAAATGATTTGTCAATTCGTGCTGTGATCCTGCGTGGTCAAGGTGGACATTTCTGCGCAGGCGGTGATATTAAAGATATGGCACAACTGCGTGGCGAAGCTGCGACTGCGGGTTCAAATCAGCCTTATGTCGATTTCAACCGTCAATTTGGACACATGATTCAGCAAGTTGATCAAGCACCACAAACCGTGGTGGCAATTCTCGAAGGCGCTGTGCTCGGTGGCGGTTTTGGCTTGGCATGTGTATCTGATATTGCTATCAGTTTAGTAGATGCCAAATTTGGTTTACCTGAAACAGGTCTAGGGGTAATCCCTGCACAAATTGCGCCCTTTGTGGTGAAACGAATTGGTTTAACCCAAGCACGTCGTTTGGCTTTATTGGGGACACGTTTTGATGGGCAAACTGCATTGAAAGTCGGTGTTGTACATGAAGTGGTCGAGAGTCAACAGGGTTTAGAGGCTTTATTGTCTGAAACGATTCAGCAAATTAAACGTACTGCGCCTCAAGCCTCTCGTGTCACCAAAGCATTGTTACATCGAACTTTAAATGAACCTTTGAACAGTTTATTGGATGATGCTGCACAACAGTTTGCCAATGCGGTGGGTGGTGAAGAAGGTATGGAAGGCACGATGGCATTTATTCAAAAACGCAATCCAAATTGGTTTGATGGTGATTGATTAATTTCGATATTCAATAAAATAATTTAAAAGATAGCCTTAACGGAGTAATGAAATCCCCCTAAATCCCCCTTTTACAAAGGGGGACTTGTCGAATCAGACTTGAATCAATGGATGAAAATTGCTATTCGATTTGATGAAAAGCTGTTTTAGGAGGGAATTCATGTCATGGTGAAAATATGAAATTTTCAAAAGTATTGGTGGCGAATCGTGGTGAAATTGCTGTTCGCGTCATGAAAACAGCAAAAGCAATGGGTTATGCAACGGTTGCTGTCTATTCCGATGCAGATCGCAATGCACGCCATGTAAAAGTTGCAGATGAAGCCGTCTATATCGGCGCATCCAAAGTTTCAGAATCCTATCTGTCGATTCAAAATATTATCGAAGCCTGTAAAAAAACAGGGGCTGATGCAGTACATCCTGGCTATGGCTTTCTTTCAGAAAATACTGATTTTGCGGCAGCCTGTGCTGAAAATGGTATTACCTTTATTGGACCACCTGCGCCTGCAATCGAACTGATGGGTAGTAAGCGCCTATCTAAAATTGCCATGATTCAGGCGGGTGTACCCTGTGTGCCTGGCTATGAGGGCGACCAACAAGATATTGCCCATTTAGAACAACAAGCCAATCAAATTGGTTATCCGCTTATGGTCAAGGCATCGGCGGGTGGTGGTGGACGAGGCATGCGTTTGGTGCAAAGCGCTGCCGATATTGTCGAATCATTGAAAACAGCACGTTCTGAAGCTGAAAATGCCTTTGGTTCAGGCGAACTGATTTTAGAAAAAGCAGTCATCGCACCTCGCCATGTAGAGATCCAAATCTTTGGTGATACGCATGGTAATTATGTGTATTTATTTGAACGTGACTGTTCGATTCAACGTCGCCATCAAAAAGTGGTTGAAGAAGCCCCATGTCCTGTGATGACAGAGACTTTACGTCAACAAATGGGTGAAGCGGCTGTGGCTGCTGCACGTTCTTGTGACTATGTCGGTGCAGGCACAGTCGAGTTTTTATTGGATGCATCAGGTGAATTTTATTTTTTAGAAATGAATACACGTCTGCAAGTTGAACATCCTGTAACGGAGTTAATTACAGGTTTAGACTTGGTTGAATGGCAACTTCGAGTCGCCAATGGTGAAACTTTGCCATTACAGCAGTCTGAATTGACGTTAACAGGTCATGCGATTGAAGTGCGTTTATATGCTGAAGATCCGCGTTTAGACTTCTTGCCACAAACAGGTCAGGTTCAACGTTGGTTACCCGCAGAATTACCAAATGTACGGATTGATCATGGCTTATTAACAGAGGATGAAATTAGTCCATTCTATGATCCAATGGTGGCAAAGGTCATTGCTTATGGCAAGACGCGTCAGGATGCGATTCGTTTATTGGCGCGCGCTGTTGATGATTGTGTGTTGTTAGGCGTGAACAGCAATAAGCAATTTTTGGTCAACTTATTAAGACACCCAATTATTGTCAAAGGTGATACCAACACAGCATTTATCCAAGAGCATTTCCAAGATGACGTCAGCCTACATAAACAGACTTTGGGTTTAGAACATTTAGCGATTGCCGCAGCTCTATTTACCAATGCTTCAAGCCAAAGCAGTTGGAATACAGGGATAGCATTATCATTGCCATTAAAGTTGAAACATGATGAACAGCAATTACAGGTTTCGGTAAAGCGTGATCAAAATCAAGTTGAAGTGGATATTTGTGGGCAGACCTCTATGATACAAATTCTTGAGCAAACAGTACAGAAACTGGTTTACGACACCAATGGTGTGCGTCGTTCAATTGATTATGTTTTGAATGGAAATAGCCTGTTTTTAGATGCAGTGAATGGCAATATTGCGATTGAGAATGCAACTTATGCGCCACCTGAAACTTCTGATGTGGCTGGGGATGGTAAGATTCGTGCGCCGATGGATGGTGCAATTATCAATATTCTCGTCAATGCTGGCGATATGGTAATAAAAGGTCAGACTTTGTTGATTTTAGAAGCCATGAAAATTCAGCAACAGATTAAATCTGATGTGGATGGTGTGGTCGATGAGATTATCGGACAAGTCGGACAGCAGGTGAAAAAACGTCAATTAGTTTTGAATATTCAGGCTTGATATTGATTCAAAATATTGGCTATCTAACTCTCTCCTGCAAAGGGAGAGAGTACTTCACGATTTAAAATTTCTAATTCTTACTCGCTTGACAGTCACTAGCTCAGTTGTTATTTTTCGGCAATTCTTTCCCAGTATGCCTTTCACATGCCCATTGATGATGGTTTTATTTATCAGCCGCCTTTAGATCCACTTGATATTATTTTTGAAGATGCAGATTTTGTTGCGATTAACAAGCCTGCGGGATTGCTTTCAGTACCTGGGCGTTTAGCTGAACATCATGATAGTGCTTATTTTCGAGTATTAGATTTATTTCCCAACGCTAAAATTACCCATCGTTTGGATATGGCTACGTCGGGAATTCTCTTATTCGCAAAACATCGTGATGCAGAAGTAGCTGCTAGTAAGATGTTTCAGGCGAGAACTATTAAAAAGAATTATATCGCTTTGGTGAAAGGGAAAATCAACAGTAATGGTAGTGTTGAAGTTCCACTCATTACCGATTGGGAAAATCGTCCGCGTCAAATTGCGCATTTTGAATTGGGTAAGCCTGCTCAGACTTTATTTGAATGCATTGGTTATGATAGTGAAAAAGATGTGAGTCGTGTGTTATTAACTCCAATCACAGGGCGTTCGCATCAGTTACGTGTTCATATGCAATATATTGGTCATCCGATTATGCGAGATAAGTTGTATCATCCTGAACCGTTTAAAACCGATTTAAATCGTATGGCGTTGCATGCGAGTTATTTGTCTTTTATGCAGCCATTTTCAAATGAATTGATTGAAATTGTGAGTGAGCCTGAGTTTTAACAATATTTATAAACACATAAAAAAGCCTGCAATTTGCAGGCTTTCGATATTTTAATTTCACGGCAGTTTAAGCGTTAGTCCTTTTGGAGCATCATATAGAGTAGATCTTTTTATTTCAGTTTTACAACCTTTTTTCTCAATTGCCAACTTGTACGCCTGCCTCAAGTTTTTTTCCATTCTTGGATCAAATAATATCCTGTCTAATAAACTAGCGGGATCAATGTTAAATTGAAAAATGTCACTAATAGAGGTGTTGTCATCACCTGAATAAATTAAACGAATTTCATTTTCGTGCTTGAATTCTGTTCGTTTATATAAAAGTGATTCAGCAATGCCTGATCCATTTGTATTCAACAAGTCTATTGACTGAAGTTTCTCTAGGAGGTTCGTTTTTGAAAGATAAGAAACTTTGCCTATAAAACATTTTAAATTATGGTGATTTGGTTCTGCTGTTTGAAGTGCAGTTAATAATTTTCTTGGTGTGGTTGTAACTCTAACACCGTCTTTGTTATGAGAATATATCCGCCACATTGCATCAGTTTCACGATGAAATGTCCAACATTGACCATAAACAGAATTTTTTGCGGAAAACGATCCTTTTTCACCATCAGAAGTTTCAAAAGTGCAATTTAATAAAGTATTTTCAAATGGATCGTCCCATTTTTTTGGTTTTACTAATGTTAATTTCTTTTCTTCAAGTAGTTGAAGAAAACGGTGAATTGGCATAATTCTATAAATTGGCTTATCCAATAAATCGTCGGTTAAATTAATATAATTTTTGTAACTCATTGATTTTCTCCTGTAGTGATTGGGATTAGTTAATAAAATCAAGCAGAATACTTATTAGTTTTTTTCTGATTAGCTAATTTGGTTTGATTTTTTGTCTTCACCTGTTTTAGCCTTTTTAGTTTAGCGATGACGAAAGCCTGCAATTTGCAGGCTTTCGTCATTCTACTTTCAGTAAAAAACAGAATTAAACTTGGTTATTTACATCATCATGTTTGGTTTCACGAATTGCCAAGAACGCTAAAAGTGAAAGAATAGATGCCGCAGTTAGATAATAACCTACTGCGTATAAACCATAAGTTGTTGCAAGTTTTGTTGCGATCAAAGGTGCAAACGATGCGCCTAAAATCCCTGCTAAGTTAAAGGTCAAAGCTGAACCAGTATAACGTACAGAGGTTGGGAAAATTTCAGACAATACCGTTCCGATTGGACCATAAGTCATTCCCATTAGCCCTAAACCTACACAAAGGAATAAGAACACAACTAGAGTGCTACCAGATTCAAGCATTGACGAGAATACTAAACCGAATAATGCACAGGCTACACAAACACCAATTGAAGTTGCTTTACGACCAAACTTCTCTGCAAATACTGCTGAAAGTGGAATGAATGCAGCGAAACATAGTGTCGCAACCAATTGTAATTCTAGAAATTCTGTACGGCTATAACCGAGCTTCGTTGTACCCCAGTTCAGCGCAAATACAGTAGTCAAATAGAACACCACAAAGGTACACACAGCCGCAATTGTGCCAAGGAATAACATGCCTGAGTGCTTGGTAATCACTTCTTTAAACGGAATGTTCACTTCTTTTTGCTTGTCTAAAACTTTTTGGAATGCTGGGGTTTCATGTAATTTCAAACGAATCCATAAACCCACAATCACCAATGCTGCACTGGCAATAAATGGAATACGCCAGCCCCATTGCATGAAATCTGCTTCAGACATAAATGCACCAAGGGTCAAGAATGAACCTGTAGCGAGAATGAAGCCGATGGGTGCACCGAGTTGAGGGAACATGCCATACCAAGCACGTTTACCTTCAGGCGCATTCTCAGTTGCAAGAAGAACAGCACCAGACCATTCACCACCCAAACCAAGACCTTGACCTAAACGACAAAGTGCAAGTAACAGTGGCGCAGCGAGACCGATTTGATGATAAGTCGGAAGCAAGCCGATACAGACGGTTGAAATACCCATGGTCAATAAAGCGGCTACGAGCGTGGCTTTACGACCAATTCGATCACCTAAGTGACCAAACAATGCAGCACCAATTGGGCGTGCAATGAATGCAATTGCGAAAGTTGCGAGAGATTGAATGACAGCAGTCGTTGGATCTGTACTTGCAGGGAAGAACAGATGCGGGAAAATAAGAACAGCAGCAGTTGCGTAGATATAAAAATCGAAGAACTCGATTGTTGTGCCAACCAGACTTGCGAAAAGAACGCGAGCTTTGGAATTTGTTTGAATTTCGGGAGTAGCAGTAGTTGATGACGCCATGATAGACCTTACACTTTGAAAAAAGTAAACAATAGTTCTCAAGCGTAATCTTTTTAAAAAAGGCGTAATTTCTTAAAAAAACAACGAAGTAAACTCGATTCCACTCATTCAGGGTCGCTGAATTTTGAATAGCAAAGAATTAAATAACGTAAAGATAGATCGCAAGGAAGTGTGATCCTGCACCAATCAAAACAAAAATATGCCAAATAGCATGGGTATATCTTACTCTTTTTAAGGCATAAAACAATGCACCAATCGTATAAGCTAGACCACCAATGATTAATAATTTTAAAGCTTCGGGTTTTAGAAAGTGTTTCATGTCATCCATCACAAGCACAGCGAGCCATCCCATAACTAAATAAGCGATGAGTGAAACTTTTTCAAAACGATGAATGAAAATTAATTTGAATAGTGTTCCAATCAACGCAATCACCCAAAGTGCAATCAATAAATAATGTGCTTTTGCTGTTGGAATGGCGATTGCCAGAAAAGGGGTATACGTTCCTGCAATCAAATAATAAATTGCAGTGTGATCTAATTTTTTATACCACTGGCGTTTTTTTTCATCGACTGCAAAATGATAAATTGCTGAACTAGAAAATAATAAAATCATACTCAGACCGTAAATAATCAGTCCAAAATATTGCCCACTATTTAAATAGCTTCCTTTGATCAGCATAAAAATCGTTGCAATCGCGGCTAATACAGCGCCAAAAGCATGACTCAGCGCATTGATTCTTTCTTCTTGTGGAGCATAGGTGTGGAGCATTTTATTGGTCGACATAGGATAATGTTCCTCAATTGCGATCCTAAAAGTACACTTGTATATAAATTGCTTTCTATAGTAATCCAGTTTTACCTTTATGATAAGACGTTTTAAAATGGTCAGCTGAATTAATGTGAGTTTTGATTATGTCTGATGTTGCGAGCTTGTCCATTCAGGAACAACAATTTTTTGAAAGTGTACAGCAAGCGCTTGATCATCAAAACTTAGACCGTTTGATTCTGAGTCAATATAAGGGTGAGTTGGCTGATTTAGAGAAAATGACCTTTCGCGTCATTCAACTACAAAACGAATTAGTATTAAGTTGCTTGTATCGATATAAGACCAATGATGTCACTAAAAATTATCCAATAGCAGATGCATTAACCACGATTCAAAGCCTTGCAGAACATTGTAAGCAAGCTAATTTATTTACCCATGAAGCCGAAACACAATTAAAGAAAAATAAGAAGAAAGCCTTATTAACCGTCAGTAAAAATAAACAGGCAAGTACGCAGAAAACTGAACAACAAGGGCATGATCGTAGTAAACATCGTTATGTCGATCAGAATAGTTATTTTTTACAACCACTCGGCATTACCGATGCCAAAGCGCAGATTATCCCAAGCATGGCGCGTAAGTGGAAACAGATTAACAAGTTTGTTGAAATATTTTCAGGCGCATTAGAGCAAATTCAACAACATGATCATGCACTTAAAGTGGTTGATTTTGGTTCGGGTAAAGGTTATCTGACCTTTGCCTTATACGATTATTTAGCCAAACAGGGTCAAACACCATTTGTGACTGGTGTTGAGCTGAACGATAAGATGGTTAAGTTTTGCCAAGATGTTGCACAATCCTCAGATTTTTCTCAATTGGACTTTTTCCAAGGTGATGTAAGAACGTATCATCCTGAACATTTAGACGTAATGATTGCACTACATGCATGTGATGTGGCAACGGATTTTGCGATTCACACTGGGATTCGCTTAAATGCACAAATGATTATGTGCGCGCCGTGTTGCCATAAAGAATTACGTCCACAATTACAAAGCCTTAAAGTGCTTGCACCGATGTTGCAATTTGGCATTCATGCAGGGCAACAGGCGGAAATGCTGACCGATACCATTCGCGCTTTATTGCTCAAAGCTTATGGTTATGAAACCAAAGTTTTTGAATTTGTAGCTTTGGAGCATACCAGTAAAAATAAAATGATTTTGGCAACCAAACGCAAAGATTTTACTGAGCCTGACCAAACTGTTTTAGCGCAAATACAAGCCTTGAAAGAAATGTATGGTATTCAAAAACAATCTTTAGAATTGTTATTAAATAATCAATGGGATCAACAAGATATTGGGTGTAAGTGTTAATGGATAAGTTAATATATCAAATTCAATCAGGATCTTGGGCTGAATTAGAACATCATGCAAAATTGATCCGTACCGAAGTTTTTATTCAAGAGCAAAATATTGCTGAACATGATGAATGGGATGCGCAAGATTCAGTGTCACTACATTTCATCGTCTATGATCAAAATCAACCCATTGCCACAGCACGATTATTAGAAAATAACAGCATTGGTCGTGTTGCTGTGCTTAAGCCTTATCGTGGTAAAGGGATTGGGCAATTACTCATGCAACAGATTATTCAGATTGCGAAAGATCAAAAACGTTCGCAATTGAAATTATCTGCACAAGTTTATGCGACAAAATTTTATGAAAATTTAGGTTTTCAATTATCAGGTGATGAATACCTAGATTGTGGGATTCCACATATCGATATGTCTATGAATATTCTAGAGAATTGAATCTGGTTTTGTAGAAATTCTAAACAATGTCGCGAAATTGGAGAAGCATCGTTCTAAAAATGGCGCTGTTCGTGATTAATTATTTTTATATCTTAGTAAACAGAACGAACTTACCTAAGGATGTAAAACATGAACAAGTCAATTTTAGAAGTATTAACACCAGAAAACTCACAGATCATTTTCATTGATCATCAACCACAAATGGCGTTTGGCGTGCAATCGATTGACCGTCAAACATTGAAAAATAACACAGTCGGATTAGCCAAAGCGGCGAA
The DNA here is from genome assembly GCF_004209355.1 of Acinetobacter sp. WCHAc060025. Classification (NCBI taxonomy): domain Bacteria; kingdom Pseudomonadati; phylum Pseudomonadota; class Gammaproteobacteria; order Moraxellales; family Moraxellaceae; genus Acinetobacter; species Acinetobacter sp. WCHAc060025. Next base: position 22,594 of record NZ_SGSX01000029.1, read on the forward strand.
AGCTTTTAATATTCCAACAACAATTACTACTGTAGAAACAGATAGCTTCTCAGGACATACTTATCCTGAACTGTTAGATGTTTTCCCAGACTTACCACTTTTAGAACGTACTTCAATGAACTCTTGGGATGACCAAAAAGTCCGTGATTCTCTCGCTAAAAATAACCGTAAAAAAATTATTGTGTCTGGTCTTTGGACTGAAGTGTGTAACCTAACTTTTGCTTTAAGTGCTTTACATGACACAGATTATGAAATCTACATGGTTGCAGATGCCTCAGGTAGTACAACCAAAGAAGCGCATGATTATGCAATGCAACGTATGATTCAAGCTGGTGTGATTCCTGTAACTTGGCAGCAAGTTTTGCTTGAATGGCAACGTGATTGGGCGAAACGTGATACTTATGATCAAGTGATGGATATTGTCCGCGAACATTCTGGCGCATACGGTATGGGCGTAGATTATGCATACACCATGGTACATAAAGCACCAGAGCGTACAGCGTCAAAACACGAAGTGATCGCACCTGTTGCAGCGAAATAAATCTATCGAAAGGCATACATCAGTATGCCTTTCTTATTCTAAGCCAATGAAAATAATGACTGAGTTATCGCGACAAAGATGCAGAGGAGCTTATGATGTTCATTCAAAAAATAATCAATAAGATGACCAAACAACATTGGGTCTATTATCCAATCGCAATTTTACTGACTTCAGTATTTTGGATCAGTGGATTGACTAAAATCCTTCATTTTGATGCGGCAATCGCTGAAATGACTCATTTTAATTTACAACCTGCAGCATTATTTGTGATCATGACAATTCTAGTACAATTATTAGGTTCATTACTTGTCATTCTCGGTGGTCGTTGGGTTTGGTTAGGCGCGGGAGCACTTAGCATATTTACATTAGCGACTATTCCAATTGCCCATCGTTTTTGGGAAATGCCCGCTGAGCAAGGTGCTTTAGATTTAGCCTTGGTTCAAGAACATTTTTCATTGATTGGTGGTTTAATTTTAATCGTGATTGTGGCTGAATTTTATAAGCGTAAAAATTCACCGAATTATAAGGATTAAATCCATGATATCTATTTGAAATATTGAATTATATTAAGTTTTTATTGATTGTTTGGACTAAGTTTTTTAGACAGACTTTATTTAAAATCTAGTTGTAACTATTTGATTTTAAATTCTAAGTTGTTGTTGGTTTTTTATTGGAAATTTACTTGATTAGATGAATATCATTAAGTAATCATTTATAGTAGAGGCTAATTAAAAAATTTGAACCAAAGCAATTATTAAAATGAACAGCTTAGTCAACAGCATCAATAAAGTCTTGGATCAGCTTGGACTCACCGCCCAAAAACGTGCCATCCATATCCAATTTAGCAATACAGACTTAAACCAGCAGGTCTACTTACAACGCATTGATGGACAACACGCGCTGAATCAAGGCGTGTCAGCTGAACTGATTTGCCTATCAACATCTGCAAGAATTCCACTTAAACAATTCATCGGTACACAAGTTGCGATTGACCAAGTGACTGACCAAGGGCAACTGTTCCGTACTACAGGCATCATCACCGAAGCTGCCCAATGGCAAAGTGACGGTTCACTGACCATTTACAAACTCAAACTACAAGACGCTACCTCACTGTGGCATAAACGCCGAAACAGTCGTGTATTCATGAACAAATCGGCAGTTGAAGTCATCGAAACCATCTTTAAAGAATGGCAAGACAAAAGCCCTTTATTTGCATCAAGTCTTACTTTAGATAAAAGTGGGTTGCAAAGCGATTACGATATTCGTCCATTCATTATGCAAAGCAACGAAAGCGATTACGACTTTCTCACTCGCCTGATGCGCAGTGAAGGCATCAACTGGCTGATTGACGAAACACAACTGCAAGTCCCAAATTCAGCAACACAAATTCAAGCACAGAAACTTCGTCTCATTGATGACAACAGCCAATACAAAGCGCTAGACCGCAGAAATATTCGTTACCACCGTAGCAGTGCCACAGAAAAACAAGACAGCATTACCAGTTTCATTGGACAAAGAAGCTTACAACCCACAGCCGTTCACGTACAACGTTGGCAAGCTGACGTACTCGAACAAGAAGAAGGTGCAGGCAGTGTTCAAAGCAAACATCAACACAGCAACAATCAAGACAATACCAGCCTAGGCTTAGAACAAGCATGGCACATCAGCCCTGCATGGATACAGGACCTCAAAGGCGAAGACCAAGCTACCGCATCCAACAATAGCCAAATCGAAAAGCTCAACCAAAATTTAAGTGACTACTACAATAGCCAGTCCAAACAATTCATCGCTAATTCAACTGTACGCGATGCACAAGTGGGTTACTGGTTTAAATTCACCGAACACCCAGAGATCGACCAACACGATGGATCAGAT
>NZ_SGSX01000003.1:0-255394 GCF_004209355.1 Acinetobacter sp. WCHAc060025
GGAATTTATTTTTAATTTTATTTATTAATTGTTTTTTATTTAATCAATTTAACGTGATTTAAAGCATAATTATTCAAATTTTAACCTATTTATATTTGTATTTTTTCTTTAAACTACTCCATGTAAGTTAATGTCCAATAAATTAATTCGAATATGGTCCATTTAATAAATAGAAAAGCTTTCTGTTTAGGGGTTTTGCTCTTTTGTAGCAACTACTCCTTGGCTGATTCGTCACATAATATTTTTACAATGACGCTTTCTATTTTAAGTTATGCAAAATTAAAGAATCCAAACCCTGAATTGTGTGTTGTTGACAACCCTACTTATGCCAACCAATTTTCCAACTATATAAAACCCAATAAATCCCTGTTTAATGTCAGTGCAATACATTCTTCCGAATTGAAAAATCAACATTGTGATGCTGTATTTTTTTCCAATACCTCTGCACAAACTGAACAATTACTGATAAATAAGTCCCTCAACCCATTAATTTTATCATTCAGCTCTAGTAATCTCGAATGTGAAATAGGGAGTGTTTTCTGCCTTTCTACCAATAAAGCTGGGAATACTATTTTTAAAGTGAATTTAGATAGCTTAGCTCAATCTAAAGTACATATTGATCCGCGAGTTTTATTGCTCGCAAAGAATTCAGGATGACAACATGATTCTGAATCTATTTAAATCAACCTCATTACAAACTTTATTTCGTAAGTCCCAATTTACGATCTTTGCGATTACCTTATTTATATGCACTTCAACATTTGTCACTATTTCAGTATTTACCGTTGAATCCTATGCTAAACAGAATCTACTATTGATCAGCCGTACTGTTTCTGAACGTGTGCAACCCGCACTGGTCTTTTCAGATAAAATCACAATTTCACAAATTATTAATGAATACACCTTTCAACATTCAGTTCGTTTGATTGAAGTGTATGACATGAAAGGCAATAAAGTTGCTGAAAGTTTAAAAAATGCCGAGCATTATTCTTATATTCAAAAGATTTTCGATCAATTTTTCTTAAAAGAACCGATCAAGTTAAAAGTCCAACACCAAGGACAATTGGTTGGTCAAGTTATTCTTTATGGAAGCTCTAATGAGATTTTGATGTTTATTATCAAAATTTTTATTGGCTTAGCATTTGGGATGTTGTTTATGATTTTTGCAGTCTGGTGGTCGGTCAATTTAACCTATCGCCATATTATGGAATCTTTTTCACCCTTAATTCAGATTGCGCAGCTTTTAAAACAGCAAAAAGCCTATAATTTACGTTTCCCTCAAAGTGATATTAAAGAATTCCAAGAGCTCAATGGAACATTCAATCAATTATTAGATGAAATCCAAACATGGCATACACACTTACAAAATGAGAATAATGCGCTCTCCTATCAAGTACAGCATGACCATTTAACCCAACTACCCAATCGCAGTTATTTTTATCAAGTATTATGTAATTTATTTGAAGATCCAAATCAGCGTCAAAATCTCGCGCTCGTTTTTATTGACAATAACAACTTCAAAGCAATTAATGACCAATATGGACATTTAGTCGGTGACGAAGTGTTAAAGGAAATGTCTAATCGTCTTAAGCGCCATATTCGTCAAAATGATTTTGTTGCACGGCTTGCAGGCGATGAATTCGCCATTATTTTGCGCTCAATTTCTAAAGTTGAGCACCTCATTTCGATTGCAGAAAACCTAATTAAATGTTGTGAAGAACCTTTGATCTATAAGGAACAAGCAATTGCATTTAGTTTTAGTTTAGGGATTGCAATCTCAACTCAAGCTTCGAGTCCTGAGGATCTCATTTCTCAAGCAGATCAAGCAATGTATAAAGCAAAATCTTTGCAACATCACTGGTTTATTTACCATTCTTAATTTTTTATTTACCATTCTCAATATTCGGGGTTCTTATGACGTTTAAAAATGTGCAACTCTCTATACTTGCGCTACTCTGCCTAGTACTTTCTGGATGTATGAATTTGGGTGGACTGAGTTATAAACAAGCCAAAGCCGTGAAAAAAGAAGGCTTTGTACTGACTGATGAGGGTTGGAGTTTAGGATTACCTGAGCGTTTATTATTTGGTTTTAATGAATCCGATATTAAACCTGAACATCAAACTGAAATCATTCGCTTAGCCAATCAATTGAACAAGTACAATCTCAATAAGCTTAAAGTGGTTGGTCATACCGATAATGTCGGTGCTGCTGAATATAATTTAAAATTGTCTGAAGTTCGTGCACAAAACGTTTCTAATATTTTTATTGAGCAAAAATTTAAACCACAAAATATTCAAGTCGTAGGTAAAGGTGCTGAACAACCTATCAAACCAAATGACACAGAAGAACATAAAGCAGAAAATAGACGTGTAGCTGTGATCATTGTTCCTTAACCAATAAATCATTTCCATTAAAAAGACCTCTTCGGAGGTTTTTTTATATTCTAAAGTTTTTTGAATTATAGTTTTATAGTCGCAAATTTCAGACATAAAAAAACCGCATTTAAGCGGATAATTTATTATTTAAGCTTTTCATCATGGGTTAGCTTAAATGGTCGGAGCAGTAGGATTCGAACCTACGACCCCCTGGTCCCAAACCAGGTGCACTACCAGGCTGTGCTATGCTCCGTCTCACAAACAACTTAATTAATTGGGGTGAATGATGGGGCTCGAACCCACGACAACCGGAATCACAATCCGGGGCTCTACCAACTGAGCTACATCCACCGTCACATTAAGTTTTCAGGATCTATAATATCAAGCTTTGGTGCGCCTGACAGGATTCGAACCTGTGACCATCCGCTTAGAAGGCGGATGCTCTATCCAACTGAGCTACAGGCGCAGAACAATGATATAAATATCATAAATTACCTTGCCTTGAAGAATTGGTCGGAGCAGTAGGATTCGAACCTACGACCCCCTGGTCCCAAACCAGGTGCACTACCAGGCTGTGCTATGCTCCGTTCATCTCAGCTTTTGTATCGAACTTGTCGTTCGGTACGGTGTGCATTCTAGGCGTGACGCCCTTAGACGTCAACACCTATATTGAAAAAAAGTTAAAAAAACACGTCAAATGTATATTTATCAAGCATTTCAGATGTTTTTTATACGATTTTAACGTTTTAATTGTGCACTGAAGTTCAACATACGGTCTAAAGGCAATTTAGCACGTAGTGCCAATGCAGGATCTACGAATATTTCTTGATCACCCTTTTGCAAAACGTCCAAAATGCCATCTAGCTCATTCATCGCCATCCATGGACAGTGTGCGCAAGAACGGCATGTTGCACCTTCCCCTGCTGTTGGCGCCTCAATTAAGGTTTTGTTTGGTACAGCTTGCTGCATCTTGTAGAAAATACCACGATCTGTCGCGACGATTAAGGTATCGTGAGGAAGTGTTTGTGCAGCTTTAATCAGCTGTGAAGTACTCCCTACTGCATCTGCAATATCAATCACAGACTCTGGCGACTCTGGATGAACCAACACTGCAGCATTTGGATATAACGCACGCATATTTTCAATACCACGTGCACGGAACTCTTCATGTACGATACATGAACCATCCCAAAGCAACATATCTGCGCCAGTTTTCTTTTGAATATAACGTCCAAGATGTTGATCTGGTGCCCAAATGATTTTTTCACCTAGGCTATCAAGGTGCTCAACAATTTCAACTGCACAGCTTGATGTGACTACCCAATCCGCTCGTGCTTTAACAGCAGCAGACGTATTGGCATAGACCACCACTGTATAATCTGGATGTGCATCACAGAACGCTGTAAACTCATCTACAGGGCAACCAAGATCAAGCGAGCAAGTCGCCTCTAGAGTTGGCATCAGTACTGTTTTTTCAGGAGAAAGAATTTTCGATGTTTCTCCCATAAATTTCACACCTGCAACAACCAGTGTCGACGCCTCATGATCACGCCCAAAACGCGCCATTTCTAACGAATCCGAAACACAGCCACCAGTCGCCTCAGCAAGCTCTTGCACTTCAGGATCACAATAATAATGTGCAACCAATACAGCATTACGCTTTTGTAATTCTGCTTTGATTTGTTCAAATTTCTGCTGTTTCAGCTCAGGACTTAAACTATTGTCCTTTGGCTCACCTAAACGATCTAAATGCGCTTGCACAATCGACTTCGCTTCGTTGGCAATTAAGTTATTCGCATCATTCATAAGAGGTCTTCTCTTTCCTTGTCGCTGGCGTCTTGCTAGCGTCTACACATTTGTGAATTAATTGTACTTTTTATCGCACACAAATTCACCACGAAAAATGTTTTTGTGAAAATACACCGTTATAAAAAAGCCTCACGAATGAGGCTCTGTTTTTAAAATGTAAAATTAAGAACGATAGTCTGCATTGATTTTGACATAGTCATATGACAGGTCACAGGTATAAACCGTGTCTTTAGCCTGTCCACGCCCTAAATCCACACGAATAGTAATTTCTGTCTGCGCCATCACTTTAGCACCCGCTTCTTCGGTATAGTCCGCAGCAGCGCCACCATCTTTACAGATTTGCACATCATCCAACCAAACTTGGATTTTCTCTACATCTAAATCTTTGACACCCGCATAACCAATCGCAGCAAGAATACGTCCCCAGTTTGGATCAGATGCAAAAAATGCGGTTTTAACCAATGGCGAATGCGCAATGCTATAAGCGATATCACAACATTCTTGGGTATTATTACCACCTTCGACAGCAACAGTCATAAATTTAGTTGCACCCTCACCATCACGGACAATAAGTTGTGCCAAACGCTTCATCACACGGACTAATACTTCTAAGACATCGTCATAGCGAGCATCATCTACAGATTGGATTTCTGTACCACCCGCAAGCCCAGTTGCAGCAAAAATACATGAATCATTGGTTGATGTATCGCCATCAATGGTAATACGGTTAAATGATTGCTCTACCGCAGTTTTTAACATCAACTGTGTCAATTCACGTGAAATCGGTGCATCCGTTGCCACGAAACCAAGCATTGTCGCCATATTCGGGCGGATCATACCTGCGCCTTTAGAAATACCCGTCATGGTATACGTGATACCATCCAGTTCAAACTGCTCAGAAGCGCCTTTAGGGGTGGTATCAGTGGTCATAATGCCCGTTGCAGCATCCGCCCACGCGCTTTCATTTAATGAACTTAAAGCAGGTTGTAAACCTTGTGTTAAACGCTCGATTGGCAGTTGTTCACCAATCACACCTGTTGAAAATGGTAAAACTTCAAAAGCTTGTACACCTGCCAATTCAGCAAGTTTAGAACAAGTCGCTTCAGCATTTTCCATGCCTAGCTTGCCTGTACCTGCATTGGCATTGCCTGTGTTAATGACTAAATAGCGTGGATTGCCCATTTGCAAATGCTTTTTAGAAACATGCACAGGTGCGGCACAAAATGCGTTTTGGGTAAAAACACCCGCAACATTGGTGCCTTGAGCAAATTCAAAAATCACTAAATCTCGTCGATTCGGGTAACGTACATACGCCTCAGCAGAGCCAATTTTTACACCTTTTACCGCATGCATTTGCGGCATAGACACGTCACCAACAGCCATTTTTAAATGTCCACAGAATTAATTTGAAAACACAGCTTATTAGAATTCTCGATAAAAATCGAGCTTATTAAAATGCTTATTTATTTATACGATAAGAAATTCTTATTGATTTAAATATAAAATTAAAAAAGCCAGTAAATATACTGGCTTTTCATGCTTTTAGCATAAAATTATTCTCAATGACACAGCATTGAAATCATTACTGAGCTGTAGCTGGTGCAACTGCTGCCGCTGTTGTTGCATCCACACCAATCAAAGCTTGTTTTACTTTTTCTTGACTTGATGCTGACAATGCTGGATTTGTCGCAACTACACGATTAATCGTCGCAGGTGTAACTGCTGCAATCGCTGCAGTTTTCAGGATAATCGGACGACCTCCTGTATTACCTAAAGTATAACGAATGCCTGTGCGTGGGCTGATCACTGTTGTTGTATCATTTTTAACTTCAGCTTGTGCAGAAACCGCACCAGTCGCCGCTTGAACTTTTTCTACAGTGGTTGTTTGTGGAGCCGTATCAGCAAATGCTAAAGCAGGAACAGCTAGCGTTGCAATAAATAAAGGTTTTAATAATTTTGTCATTGTCGTCATTCCAGTGAATCAAATCAATTGTGCAAGTTAATACCATTTAATTGCTTTTACTGCAATGAAAATTAACCTACTGTAATATCTTGTAAAAAAAGCAGAACATTTGTCCTGCTTTTCCCACTTTCTAAAATATCTTTGAAAATATCAAAAAATTTAGATCTTGCCGTGACACTGTTTATATTTCAAACCTGAACCACATGGACATGGTGCATTACGGCTTTCTGGCACTGGTACTGTTTCAGTTTCTGCAAATTTTGCATCAATCACTTCATCCGAACCACTGATCCCATCAATATCATCATGTGCGAAGTTCAAACGCATTGCTTCCGCTTGAGCTTGCTGTTGCGCTTCCATTTCAGCCAGTTCTTCTGGTGTTGGAATATGTACACGTGAAATATCTGTCACGACATCAGATTTGATCACACCCAACATATTCACGAATAAATTGAATGCTTCTTTTTTGTATTCTTGCTCAGGGTTCTTCTGCGCATAACCACGTAAATGAATCCCTTGACGTAAATAGTCCATTGCCGCCAAATGATCTTTCCAATGACGATCCAATGAACCCAACATGAAATGACGTTCAAGTGTCACTGCTGTTTCATCGCCCATTTGTGTACGACGATCACGATAACGCGCTACGATTTCATCAGAAATACGTTCAACCAAAGCTTCTTCATCTAAACGACGATCTTCTTCCAACCATTGGTTAACGGGTAAATCTATACCGAAATCTTCACGCAATGCATTTTCAAGCCCATTAATATCCCATTGATCATGAATCGACTCTGGTGGAATATAGTTTTCAATTAAGCCTTTTGCCACTTCACGGTGCATTTCTTCAATATAATCTTGAAGTGAACTTTCTTCTAAAATTTCATCACGTTGCGAGTAAATAATCTTACGTTGTTCGTTATTTACATCATCGTATTTCAATAAGTTTTTACGAATATCGAAGTTACGTGCTTCAACTTTACGTTGTGCATTTTCAATCGAACGTGACACCATTTTATGTTCAATGGCTTCGTTTTCTTGCAAGCCCATTGCGCGCATCATACCAACCACGCGATCACCTGCGAAAATACGCATCAAATCATCTTCAAGTGATAAGAAGAAACGTGAAACACCAGGGTCACCTTGACGACCAGAACGACCACGTAACTGGTTGTCGATACGGCGTGATTCATGACGCTCAGAACCGATGATATGTAAACCACCTGAACTTAACACCATTTCATTATTTTGTTCCCATTCAGCTTTAAGACGAGCTTCGTCTTCGGCTGTGTGGTTTTCAATCTTCGCCAATAACGCTTTCCAGTTACCACCAAGCAGAATATCTGTACCACGACCGGCCATGTTGGTTGCAATGGTTACGGCACGTGGCGCACCAGCTTGAGCGATAATATCGGCTTCACGTTCGTGTTGTTTCGCATTCAAAACCTCATGAGCAATGCCTGCTTCTTTCAATTTATCAGAAAGAATTTCAGACGCTTCAATTGTTGCCGTACCAATCAAAATTGGTGCAACACCTGCTTCATGAATTTTTTGAATTTCTTCAATGATTGCGTTGTATTTACCATTACGGTTTAAATAAATTAAATCGTTTTGATCAACACGAATCATTGGACGATGCGTTGGAATCAATACCACATCCAAACCATAAATTTCTTTCATTTCCGCCGCTTCAGTATCAGCAGTACCTGTCATACCTGAAAGCTTTTTATACAAACGGAAATAGTTTTGGAATGTTGTCGTCGCTAAAGTTTGGTTTTCAGGTTGAACTTCTAAACCTTCTTTTGCTTCAGTCGCTTGGTGCAAACCTTCAGACCAACGACGACCAGGCATGGTACGACCTGTATTTTCATCGACAATGATCACTTCACCATCATGCACGATATAGTGAACATTACGTTGATATAAATAATGCGCACGAATTGCCGCTGAAACGTGATGTACAAGGTTTAAGTTTGATGGTGAATACAAGCTTTCGCCTTCAGCCAACAAGCCCATTTGAATCAATTCTTGCTCTACAGCTTCATAACCCGCTTCAGTCATTTCAACTTGGCGTTGCTTTTCATCAATCCAGAAATGTCCACCATCTGGAACTTTTTCTTCTTTTTGAGCATGTAGCTTCGGAGGAATGCTATTGATTGCCACATAGAGTTGTGATGAATCATCACTTTGACCAGAAATGATCAATGGAGTACGTGCTTCATCGATTAAAATCGAATCGACCTCATCGATAATCGCATAAACTAAACCACGTTGTTTTTTCTCTGCCATAGAGAAAACCATGTTGTCACGTAGATAGTCAAAACCGAATTCGTTGTTGGTTCCGTAAGTAATATCTGATTGATAAGCTTCTGCTTTTTCAATCGGCGATTGCATAGAATAAATCACACCGACAGATAAACCTAAAAACTCATACAAAGGACGGTTTAACTCAGCATCACGCTGTGCCAAATAATCATTGACGGTAATTACATGAACACCTTGTTCACTGATTGCATTGAGATAAACGGCCAAAGTACCCATCAGGGTTTTACCTTCACCTGTACGCATCTCTGCAATTTTACCTTCGTGCAAGGTAATACCACCAATGAGCTGTACATCATAATGACGCATACCCATGACACGTTTTGCAGCCTCACGACACACCGCAAACGCTTCTGGCATTAATTTATCTAGACTCTCGCCTTTCTTATATCTTTCTTTGAATTCTTCAGTTTTTGCAGATAAGTCTGCATCGCTGAGTGCAGATATCGTCGGCTCGAGCGCATTGATATTTTCGACAATTTTACGCATACGTTTTAGTTCGCGCTCGTTTTTAGTACCGAAGATTCCCCCGATCAGACTTGCCAACATATAAACTCTCTAAATCTTTGTGAAATAAATTTTTCTCAGACGATATTATGGTGGTAGAAATTTGAAGTACAAGGGTTTTGCACAAATCCTATCAAAAAAATCTGACGACCCGTTCTAGCACGTATCAGCTAAGGCGCATTAATGTAGCAAATTTAACCGATATTTACAGCGAGGTCGTGTTCAATTCTATATTTTTTTCATCTGCACTTTTTTATAGCTATTTTTTTCATAAAGAAATAAAAAAACACTATTTTTAATTATAAAAAAACTACGCAATAGTATTTAGGACGAGCTAAATAACGAACAATTTTTTCAATTTCTAAATGAATATGAGGTTTAAAATGACTTTACGATTAGGTGATATTGCACCCGACTTTGAACAAGACTCAAGCCAAGGCACAATTAAATTCTATGACTATTTAGGAGATCATTGGGGTATTTTATTTTCACACCCTGCTGACTATACACCAGTATGTACAACAGAACTGGGTTATACCGCCAAACTCAAAGATGAATTTGAACAACGTGGCGTAAAGGCCATTGCACTTTCAGTCGATGATGTTGAGTCGCACAAAGGTTGGATCAATGACATCAATGAAACGCAAGAAACGACTGTCAACTTTCCAATTCTGGCTGACAAAGATCGTAAAGTTTCTACCTTATATGACTTTATTCATCCAAATGCCAGTGAAACACTCACAGTACGTTCATTGGTGATCATTGATCCAAATAAAAAAGTCCGCTTAATCATTACCTATCCAGCATCTACTGGTCGTAATTTCCATGAAATTTTACGTGTGATCGATTCTTTGCAACTTACCGATAACTATAAAGTTGCAACGCCTGCAAATTGGCAGCAAGGTGAAGATGTTGTGATCGTACCATCCCTTAAAGATGAGACTGAACTCAAAGAACGCTTCCCAAAAGGCTATACGGTGGTTAAACCTTATTTACGTTTAACACCACAGCCGAATAAATAAAACATTTTAAGCATCAAGCAACATTCGCTAGATCACAACTTTGTTGTGGTCTTTTTTATGCTCAAAAATAATGTACCAAGTGCTATCCACCAAACTTCATAGAAAATCTAAATGAATAGCCATAAAAAAAGACCCCTTCAAGGAGTCTTTTTTATTCAACAATCCATTACGCAGGAATACGTAATACTTGTCCAGGGAAAATATCATCTGCATTTTTTAACAATGGACGGTTTGCTTCAAAAATTTTGTTGTACTGGTTCGCATCACCATAAAACTCTTTTGAAATTTTAGATAAGTTATCGCCTGATTTCACAGTATAGAACTTACTTTCAGGTTCTGGTGTAGCCACTGTCAGTTGATCATCCACTTGTGCAACATGATCAATATTACCTACAGCAAGAATAATTTTCTCTTTATCCGCCTGTGTTTGCACTTGACCAGAAACTGTCGCCAAATCCGTTGCGCCGTTATAGCTCACAGATAAACCCATTACAGGTAGTCCTAAAGACTTAATATGTCCTAATAATTTATTGGCAATCTCTTGCGCTGAAGGTTCTGTTGGTGTTGCAGGTGCAGCTTGTGGCTCTGCTGGCGCTGTATTCTTTTTACCAATGCCTTTAACAAAATCAAAAAGACCCATTTATGTTCTCCGTCTATTTATTAAAACTTGTTGTACTGTGAATGTTGCATTGAATTATGAATATTTCACCGACCTTTTTTAATTGAACGCCGAATATTTCACTGCAACCTTATAAAAATTTAGAACTCTATTTTTATAGCTAAAAAATATACTGAAATGCGTAGTCATTGGTGACAGAAAGGTAACGATATGTAACCAATGTTTTTGATTTTAAACTTTTTTCTGATTTGAATATGATTTCAGACATAAAAAAACCACCGAAACGGTGGTCTTTTCATGTAACACGAAAGTGCTACACCATCAACGTATTAACCAAGTTTCTTAGTTACGTAGTCAATAGCAGATTGAACAGTTGTGATTTCGTTAGAATCTTCATCAGGAATCGTGATGTCGAAGTCATTTTCGAAAGACATAACAAGTTCTACTAGATCTAAAGAGTCAGCGCCCAAATCATCCATGAAAGATGCTTCGTTTTTGATTTCTTCAGCTTTAATACCTAGTTGTTCTGCAACAGCTTGTTTAATGCGTTGTTCGATATCGCTCACAGGAATTCTCCTCATTGCTTGTGGCGGCGTTTAATTGCCTGATAGTTTAATTGAATATTAAGTTTTTTCAAAGTTTATACATCGCATTACGCCATGTATAAACCACCATTTACGTGTAATACTGTGCCTGTAATGTAACTAGCTTTGTCAGAAGCCAAGAAACTTACTGCATTTGCAATATCTTGCGGTTCACCAAAACGATTTAACGCAACTTGATCGCTCATTTTTTTACGAATATCTTCGCTTAACTGCTCAGTCATTTCTGTTGCAATAAAACCAGGCGCGATGCTGTTTACAGTAATCTGACGACTGCCCATTTCTTTTGCAAGGCTACGACTGAATGCTTCAATCCCTGCTTTAGCAGCAGAATAGTTCGCTTGACCTGGGTTAGCAAAGTGAGCCACCACAGAGCTGATATTGATAATGCGACCAAAGCGTGCTTTGGTCATACCTTTCAATACACGCTTAGATAAACGGAACACTGCTTTAAGGTGAATATTGAGAATGTCATCCCAATCATCTTCCGACATACGCAACAATAAGTTGTCTTTGGTAATGCCTGCATTGTTCACCAATACCAATACTGAACCATATTTTTGTTCAATATCAGATACCAAGGCATCAATTGCAGCACCATCACGTACATCTAGCACAGCACCTACACCATTTTCAGCAAATGCAGTAGATAGTTTTTCTGCACCTGATTCAGAGGTTGCTGTACCTACTACAAAAAAACCGTCTTGAATGAGTTGTTGAGCAATAGCGGCGCCAATCCCTCGACTTGCACCAGTGACTAATGCAACTTTACGTTCCTGATTTTCTACTTTGGTCATGCAATTTTCCCTTCAGCCACTAAAATGGCATTAAGTGCATCTTCCATACGGCTTTGTGTATCTAATGGAAATGCTTTTTCGATTTTTGGTAAACGTTTTGCCAAATTAGCCAACACATTGCCTGGACCACATTCAGCAACATATTGAATCCCTTGATCTTGAAGGAATTGCATTGTTTGCGTCCATTGTACAGATTGGTACAGTTGAGCAGTCAATGCTTGACGTAACTGCGCAACATCTGTCGCGATGCCTGCGTTGACATTTTGTATTACAGGAATACTTGGTAGCTCAATGGCAGTTTGTTCCAAAGCTTCTGCAAACTGTTCAGCCGCAGGCTTCATCAAAGAACAATGCGATGGGACAGAGACAGGCAAGGCAATCGCTTTACCGCCATTCTCTTTTGCAGTTGCCATCACAGCATCAACTAAAGTTTTATCCCCTGCAATCACAACTTGCCCTTGAGCATTGTAATTTGCTGCTTCAACAGAACCGCGACCTTGAATATTGGCTTGTTCACAAAGCTCTAATACTTTTGCATCTTCTAAACCAAGAATCGCAGCCATTGCGCCTTGACCTTGTGGTACTGCGGATTGCATCAATTTGCCACGCAAATTCACCAATTTCACAGCATCTGCCAAAGTCATTGAATTGGCAGCCACTAAAGCGCTGTATTCACCCAATGAATGACCCGCTAGGTATTTTGGTGCAACACCACCCAAATCCAACCATACGCGCCATAATGCAATACTTGCAGTCAATAAAACCGGCTGTGTATTTTCAGTTTGATCTAAACCTTCACCACTTTGTGCAATATTCCACAAATCAAAACCAATCGCATCTGAAGCTTCAGCAAAGGTTTCTTTTACACCACTGAACTGTTCAGCAAGTTCAGCCAGCATTCCAACTTTTTGTGAACCTTGACCTGGAAACAAAAATGCAGTTTTTGTTGCTTGAGCTGCTTGTTCGAGTCGTTTAGCAGACATATAAAAAGTCCTTTATGTAATCTTGATCGTTTCCGATGCGGCAATTTTACAGAAAAAAAAATTTAATTTAATTGCGAAATACAACAAAAAAAATGCTTTTGTAAAATCCTAAAACAAAAAAAGGGAGCTTTCGCTCCCATTTTTTTCACTAAGCTTTCGCCTAATGCATCACCAATTATTCAGCATCAGCTGCTTTAGCGAATAATTGACGACCACGGTAGAAACCATCTTTAGTCACGTGGTGACGACGGTGAGTTTCACCCGTAGTTTGGTCTACAGTTAATGCATTCTCGGTTAAAGCGTCATGTGAACGGCGCATGTCACGGCGAGAGCGACTTTTACGGTTTTGCTGAACGGCCATGATGGCTCCTTACAAATCGAAAAAATGGATCAGAACAAATTCGGTTGTCTTAACTAAGATTATAACACAAAAATTAGTTAAGTTTACCCTTCAAACTTGCCAAAACATCAAACGGATTATCTCGTTTTTCTTCGACAATGTTCTGAACGGCTGGTTGATGCTTATGCTCACAAACGTCATGCTTGGGAGATAAAGGCATCAACAATAATAATTCATCTTCTAAAAGTGCAAGTAAATCAACAGTTGCAGGGGTATTCGTTACGTAATCACCCTTTGTTGTCGCTTCACTTTCACCTAGTACGATGAAATCAGCATCCTCATCCAAGCGCTCTATCAGTGACTCATCGTCAATTAAAGCCAAATGGAAATCAGAAACTAAAGGAATTTCTACAGAATCCAGACAACGCTGACACTCCATAGGTGCTTTTGTTTCTACATGACCATCTAACCAAACGATACGATGATACGCATCCATTGATAGCTTACAGTCTATAGTGATCAATTGATCATCAATTGATCCAACAGCTTCACGGGAAATACGAACAAAGCGAGACAATGGCAGTGTACCTGACCATGTAAAGCCTTGTTCAGCCCATTTAAACGGCTCAATCTGTGCCGGAAAGGTATTTGCTGACATAATTAAGGCGGCAATTCTACAAATTCATAGGTACTCTGTCAAAGATTAAGATACAATTTTGTACTTATTTAGACAGATCTTTTGGGTAATACAAGTCATGCATCAGTTGCAGCCGCAACCTGAAGTCACCACTTCATTACAGTTCGACACACATTTAGCTTCAAATTCTGCTCAAAACACCACCCAAGTGCAACGCTTCGCTTGGGAAAATTTACAGACCGAAGTTCAACAGGTCGATTGGCTTATCTTACACTTTAATGATTGGTTTTCCCACTTAAATGTGACGCTTGTTCGTGGTGAGTTTGAACCAGAATATTTCCCAGCGACAACTGAGTCCCCTGCGCGCATCCAATTTGCTCATGGTTTTTTTAATAGTGCACTGCATGAAATCAGCCATTGGACCATTGCGGGTGATAAGCGTCGTCTACTACCAGATCTAGGTTATTGGTATGCGCCAGATGGTCGTACAGCTGAACAACAAGCTTTATTTGAACAAGTTGAAATTAAGCCTCAAGCGATTGAATGGTTATTTTCCAAAGCCTTTGGACGTAAATTTCGTGTATCACTGGATAATTTAACTGGTGACGGTGGTGATGGTTCAACATTCAAAGACAATGTTTATGCACAACTACAACAATATTTAAGTGGTGAGGTCAATCTTCCGCGGGATGCAAAATATTTTATTGATTGTATTTGCGAAGTAACACGAGGTGGCAAAACATTACAAAGTGATGAATTTCAGCGTGATGCATTAGACTAAAGAATGAAACAGTCAAAACAATGATTGCAACACACCTTATACTCAAGTGATAATTGAATACATAATAAATCAAGGAGGAAATCATTATGTTGCATTTAAGAGTACATCCTGACAATCCTCAACCCCGTTTAATCAGCCAAGCAGTTGAAAGAATCCGCGCGGGTGATGTCGTGGTTTATCCAACTGATGCAGCCTACGCAATTGGCTGTCAGATTGGAAATAAGAGTGCGATGGAACGTATCGCACAAATCCGTGACCTTGGTGCAAAACACCAATATGCAATTATTTGTGCTGATTTATCTGATATTGCGACTTATGCCAAAGTCGACAATGCCATGTATCGTCTACTGAAAGCCAATACGCCAGCAGTCACGACTTATATTTTACCAGCGACCAGTGAAGTACCTCGTCGTTTAATGCATCCGAAGAAGAAAACCATTGGTTTACGTGTTCCTAGTAATCCAGTCTGTCAAATGTTGCTTAAAGAATTAGGTGAACCGTTATTGACCAGTACATTGATTTTACCAGGTCAAGAAGCACCAATGGATGACCCTTATGATATTGAACAACTTTTAGAAAAGCGTATTGATGTATTTATTGATAGCGGTTTAGGTACGCTGACAACGACAAGTATTGTTGATTTATCGGGTGCTAATCCAGAAATTATTCGACGTGGTGTCGGTGATGTCAGCGCTTTTGAGTAAGCACTTCGCACACTATCTATAATAAAACATACACGACAAAGTACACTTTAAATCACTTGGTCGTGTTTTGAGTATCTAAATGGTATTGAAATGAATCTATTTACAGTTTTACTCAATATCCATGAGTATTCTGATGAAGACATACTCTATGTCGAACAACCTTGGGCTTTAGAATCAGACGCCATATTAACAACAAAAGAAGATACACAGCCAATCATGTGTAACAACATAAAATATGAATATTTTTTAGAGATTTTTATCATTAAAGAACTTTTTGAAGACTATGAAACTCAAAATGTATGTCTTCAAGATCAATGTTTAAAAGTTATTGAATACGCGCTAAATGATGCTTAACTTAGATTTCAAATCGGCATTTCTATCATTCGCAAGGCTTATTTTTAATTCTCTCTTTCTTAAATTTCTACACTTTAACAATATGAATAATGCAGCAAATTAGGCAAGATGATTCAAATTTAATTTGCTGTGTAATCCAATGAAACAATGGCTCTCCCTCCTCACAATCAGTATATTTTCTATAACGTCTGCCCATGCTGATATTTCAACACTCAAACAAAATCTAAAGACACAATATCCTGAAATAGAAGCTAAATCGGTAAATACAACGCCTATCAAAGACATTTATGAAGTCTATATGGGTGGACGTATTGTTTATACCAATGAAGATGCGAAATATTTCTTTGTTGGGAATTTGATTGATCTCAAAGCACAAAAGAACCTGACTGAAGAACGCCAAAGTGCTTTAACTGCGATTGATGTCAAATCCTTACCACTCAATCAAGCAATTAAGCATGTCAAAGGCAAAGGTGAACGAGTCATTTACTTATTCAGCGACCCAGATTGCCCTTACTGTCAACATCTTGAAAAAGACTTGAAAAATATAGATAACCTGACGATCTATTTATTCTTATACCCAATTAAATCATTACATCCAAATGCCGAGAAAATCGCTCAACAAATTTGGTGCTCTAAAGATGCATATCAAGCATGGCAAGACTATTTAATTGATAAAAAACAGCCAGCTTTAGTCAAAACTTGTACCACACCAATTGATAAAAATATTGCACTTGCCAAAAAATTAGAGGTAGATGGTACGCCAACCTTTTTCCTCAAAGATGGTTCACGTATCTCTGGTGTCCGAGATGCTGAAGAAATTGAATCACTTTTAAAATCAATAAAATAACAAAAGCCAGATTGATTAAGCGTAGTTAACTTTATTTCTACGCCTAATTATCTTTAAAAATCCTTAATTTCTTGGTATTTATTCCTAATTTATACATAAATACATCAACATACACATTTGCTATATTTACATTTACAAATTTCAAATTAAGATAAAATATGTCTTCAACGATATCCTCTCACGAAAAATGGAATTGTGTTGAAATTAAAACAAGGTATATAGTCACAATGAAAAAAATTCTTTTAGCAACATTACTTAGCATTTCATGTGTTTCTGCGTTTGCAGCAGAAGCACCGCAATCAAATGTAGATCCTGCTTTTGCCAAAGCACAGGAATTGATCCAAGCGAAAAATTACACTGCTGCTTTTCAAGAGCTAGATCGCCTTGGCAAAGCGGGAAATGCTCAAGCCTTATATAACCTCGGTTATCTCACTCAAACTGGACAAGGCACAGCAAAAAATGATGCAAAAGCCCTCAAATATTATCAAGACTCATCAGCAAAAGGCTATCCAGTAGCGAGTTATGTACTCGCGCAAAGTTATGCTGTGGGTCAACTCGGTTTGCCCAAAGATCCTAAAAAAATGCGTGAATTCTTAGAGAAATCATCAAATCAAGGTTTCGATGATGCAACTGTGGAATTGGCGGTACTACTATTTTCAGAAGGTACACCAGCCTCAGACAAACTAGCTTTACAAAAACTTGATCCACTATTGAAAAAAGACTTTGCTCCAGCCATTCATGCCAAAGCATTGTATGACATCACCGAAGGTGCAAAAAAGAAAAATGCAACGCTCATTAACCAAGGGCTTACTGCAATCCAAAATTTAGCGAAAAAAGGTTATATTCCTGCATTGATGGCTGTAGGTAATATGATGGTGAATGGCAATATCATTGATCAAAATCTACCTGAAGCGAAAAAAATCTTCTCAGAACTTGCAAAGAGTAATGTACCTAAGGCCAAAGAGTCTTTAGAAATCGTAAATAAGCTGATTGCTGAACAAGGGAAGAAACCAGTAGCGAAAGCACCTGCGAAAAAATAAATCAGCTTATACACTTTTCAAAAATACTCTCTACGGAATAATGCCAGACAGTTAAGGTTTTTTAAATCCTCCCCAACCCTCCTTTTTCAAAGGAGGGGGTCTTCATTACTAAAAATGATTTTAGTTACAAGAAGTTCCCCTCTTTCTCAAAGAGGGGTTAGGGGAGATTTTAGAAATTTTTCCAATAATTTTGCTTAACTGATCAGCATTATCTCTACGGAGAGTATTTTTTTAACTCAATCTTCGCTACCACCAAAGACCAATCAGACCACTTACCACAACAAATCCCAAAAGCGTACTCACCATTAACGGTGTTAATGCTTTCTCATTAACCCCATAAACCTGCCCAAATATGCCAAAGATTGACGGCATTGGCAGTGCAGCAATCAATGTTCCTGCATAAATCATTTTTTGTTCTAAATCCGTTAAATAAGTCAGCCCTAAATACACCAAAATTGGCATACAAATATTTTTAGAGACGACGAGATAGACTGTTTGCAAATTAAAAGATTGGATACTCAACCCAACCATTCCCCCACCAATAATGAATAAAGCCAATGGTGATGCAGTTTGACCAATCATTGCAAACACTTGATCGACTAGATGTGGAATTTGGATTTTAAAAATGGCACAACTCATTCCAATCAGAACTGATAAAAAGAGCGGATTTTTAAATAAAGTAATGAATGTCGTTTTTAAAATTGAGAATAAATTGGCTTGCCATTGTCGCCCTATTTCTGCAAGTGTCAGCATCAATGGAACAAGGAATACACTTTCAATAATCACGATCAAAGAAATATAAACCATGGCTTCATTGCCCATGAGCAGGGTTAAAATCGCCGCACCTAAAAGTCCTGTATTGGACATCGAAGCACCCAACGAATAAACCGAAGCATGAGTAAACGAGTTTTTAAAGAATTTTTGACCAATAAAAAATGACAAACCAAATAATAAAGCCGTGATGCCAATATAAGTAAAGAAATACGAGGGATACCAAATCTCATGCAAATCTTTAGAAGAAAGCGCGTGAAGCAATAAAGCAGGCAAAGCAATTTTGATAACAAAAGCACCTAAAGCCGTAATTTGCTCTTTGCTAATCAATGCAATTTTGACAGAAGTAAAACCAAGAAATAATAAGAAAAATACAGGAAAAATTACCGAAAAAATCATCTAAAGCTTCCTGTAATTTATCAACACAATAAAACTCTATCCTAAAATAGAATGAATCAAAACTTAAATACTTTAAAGGAATAAGCACTTACTCCTTTGCAATAATCAGAGCGCATATCAATTTAAAATTCTTTAAATAAATCTCTTAATCCATGAGGCTGACAGCGTAAATATTGTGGCGCAATAGCGACTTGAGCACCTAATTTTGCTGCCGCATGCCATGCCCAACGTGGGTCATATAAGAATGCTCTTGCCAGTGCGATCGCATCTGCTTGCCCACTTTGCAAAATCTGTTCTGCTTGTTCTGCTTCAGTAATTAATCCAACAGCAATTACTGGAACATTCACTTGCTTTTTGATTTGTTCAGCAAAAGGTACTTGGTAATTTGCCCCAATTTTAATGTCTTGATTTGCATGTAATCCACCAGAAGACACGTGAATATATGCTGCACCTAATTGTGCTAAAGCTTTAGAAAGTTCAATACTCGACTCAATATTCCAACCATTTTCATGATCCATCCAATCTGTTGCCGAAATACGCACACCGACTGGATAGTCTTGTGGCACAGCATCTCGTATGGCTTTAAAAACTTCTAACGTTAATTTGAGACGATTTTCTAAACAGCCACCATATTCATCTGTCCGCTGATTGGACAATGGTGACATGAATTGATGCAATAAATAACCATGTGCCGCATGGATTTCTATTAAAGAAAAACCTGCATCCACAGCACGGACTGCCGCGGATGCAAAATCTTGAATAATTTGATTAATTTCAGTTTTTGACAATTCATGCGGTGCGATATCCGTCGAATTAAAAGCAACAGGACTTGCTGAAACAGTCTGCCAACCGTGTTCATGATTAGGCGCAATTTGTCCTTTACCCAACCACGGCTTATCGGTTGATGCTTTACGTCCTGCATGTGCAAGCTGTACCGCAAAAGGCATCGGTGAAAGTGTTTTGACTTTATTTAATAGTGTTTTGATTTGATCACGTTGTTGATCATTCCAAAGTCCCACATCAGCATAACTGATCCGCCCTTCCGCTTGCACCGCAGTGGCTTCAATAATACATAAGCCTGCGCCAGACAAAGCATAATTTGCCCATTGTTGCTCATGCCAATAGGTGACTTCACCTTGATCAGTCGCAGAATATTGACACATCGGTGCAATAATAATTTTATTGCAAAGAGAAAGTGATCCGAACTGGATTTGCTCAAATAATTTTTGCTCAAATAACTTAGGCTGTTTTCCTGACATCACACTTTCCTCTTACGCTATAAAATTTATCATCTTCTATTAAAATTGCTTAGTCACGCTCAGACCAGCGCTCCAATTTAAACCATCCGCAGGTTCATAGTAACGATAGACGCCTTGTGACCCTGATGTATTGACGATTACTGAACCGACATAATCCTTATCAAAAACATTATCTACACGTGCATAGCTACTTACTTTCCAATCGTTATTTTTCCATAAATAACCAATATTAACAGAAGTCACACTATAACTTGGTGCAAATTCAGAGTTAGCATCATTGGCATAAATTTTATCCATATAACGTACATCAAGCCCCGCATTAAAACCAACTTCAGGTTGCCAACCTAATGCAACATAAGCTTGGTTCTTCGCAATGCCTGGAATGTAATTACCCTTTTCAATCGCCAAACCATCTGAGTTTGAATATGGAGAATCAAATTTTGCATCAATATAGCTATAGCTCGCCTGTGCAGTTAAATCTTTCCAAAGCTTATTTTGCCAAGAGAACTCAACGCCCTTTCTCAATGTTTTATCAGCATTTTTATAAACTGTACGACCTGTATCGCTGAGATATGAAACAATATCATCATGCGTTTCTGTATAAAATCCTGCCAAAGTGAACAAACCAAATTCATTCTGCGCTTTAAAACCCAACTCATAATTATCACTTGAAGATGGGCTTAAATCGGTATTTATTCCACCAATAATTTGACTTTGGTCAATTGGATCTAAACGGTAAGCACTTTCGGTAAATGTAGGTGTTTCGAAGCCTTTCGCATAACTGACATAACTGGTCAAGTCGGGAATAATTTCCCAAGATAACGCTACTGATGGTAAAAATTTATCATACTTATTTTTACCACTATCATCACCATTTGCTAAATAATGATCTTTAGATTCATAACGGACATTGCTATATCGTAAGCCTGTATCTAATCGAACTTGAGGTAAAAACTGCCACGAAGCTTGCAAATACGGATCGATATTCCAAAGTGTATTGCTTTCTTCACGGCGTAAATTCCCCTTATTACCAAAATCATAATCTGTTGCAGAAGTATTCACAGAAGTTCGTTTAAAATTTTCATAACCGCGTCGATCTTCATCCATTTGATCAACAGCTAAACCAAGACTAATGCGTGTATTCGGCAATATATCTTTCCCAGTCCAACGAAAATCAGCTCCGTAATAATCACGGTCAAAATCAATCACCCCACCTGCATGATTAGGATTTCTTTGCACCGTATTTGGAATACCTTGATATTGGGTAACTTCACGATGCCCTGCATATCCCATGACATAGATTTCATGATGATCATTGATTGGTTTAGACCATGTAAGCCCTGTCTGAGCTTGCTGAATATCTTTACGAACTTGATACTTCAAAACATTTGCTTGAACTTGTTTTGGGTTGTCTTTCCATTCTTGCTGACTCAAACCCTGTGGATCATTGGCAGAGATATCCACATAATTCATTAACCAGTTAATTTTAGAACCATCATCCAAGTTCCAAGTAAGCTTTGCATTACTCAATACTTTTTGAGCATCACCATGTTCCCGATAACCATCGGTATCAAAGTAAGAAGTACTCACCACATAACTTGGTTCATTGGCTTGACCTGAACCGCCTTGCAAAACGACATCAGCACGATTTTTATTATGACTGCCTGTTGAATAGCCCAATTCAATAGAATCTCGCCCTTGCCCTTCTTTGGTTGTGGTTAAAATCGCCCCACCAGATGAGTTACCATAAAGTGCTGAAAATGGGCCGCCTAAAACTTCGATATGATCCAAACTAGACAAATCAATATTGGAAGTTTGACCTTGTCCATCTGGCATGGTTGCGGGAATGCCATCTACATACAAACGAATACCACGCACACCAAAGGTTGAGCGTGCACCGAATCCACGCATTGATAATTGTAAATCTTGTGCGTAATTTTCACGATTATTGAGTTGTAGACCCGGAACACCTTTGAGTGTTTCTGTAAGATTCACGCCGATATTATTTTGATTTTGAGACTGTTCAATGCGATAAACAGAGGCTGGGGTTTGAAGCAAACTGGTATCTGAACGTGTTGCTTGCACTTTGATGGTGGGTAATTGCTGAGTGGAAACCTGAGTTTCCGTCTCAGCATACAAATTCTGTGCGATGCATGCCGTTAAGCAAAGTAGTGTTGTTTTAAAATTTAAATATTTCACACTTTGCATAACGGATTCCTCGGGAGCTTGTAGAAAATAACTCTAGATAATAATTTTAGAAAATAACTTTAGACCCCAAACCAATAACAAAGGCATTGTCTACTTGATTCGTCGCACCTGGATGCACCACATACTGTATCAAAGGGCGAAGCATGAACCATTTGGTTGGGTAATATGAGTAGTTCAGCTCAATATTATACTCCGCATCTTCATTTAACTGTCTTGAATTTGTGCCAAGGCGGTTATTATTCACATAACTGACATAACGATCGTTTAAATGCACACGATTGACTGCTAAACCTAAAATATCATTGGAACGACCTTCTAATAATCCATAATATTTTAGCCCTAACTGTTGTGAATCATTGACAGCCGTCGTTGTACGATCATGCAACGTAAAATTACCAAAGCTATGTAAGCCTCGCTTACCTTCACCCGTCGAAGTCAATTGCTGTTCAAATGCAATCCATCCACCATAGCTACGATCTTCGCCTTTTGTTCCTGCTTTATGAGCAATATCGTACTGATTTTTCGCATCATCTGCTGTGTTGTAAAGCGTACCAAAGCGATAACTACCAGGAAGATTATTCAACCCTTGTTTTGGCGACCATACAACTTCTGACAGAATATTCACACCATCGGCATGATCTGTATCAAGATTCCACCCTTGACGCTCCAAAGCATTTTCAGGGTTATATTCAAATACCCCCACTTGGGCAAATAATTCAGGATTGAACTGATATTTCACACGACCACCCCATTGTGAAACTGGTGTGTTATACCAAAGCTTGCCTTGCCATTTCCCCATTTGCGCTGCACAAAAAGCATTGCCTTGGAAATCACATGCCATAGTATTAAATTCAGTCCCTAAGCCCATACGCCCCAAACGGACATCCCAACCCGAATCAAATTTTTTATCAATATACAATTCACTCAAACGGCTACCAGAGTTACCACGCCCCCAGTTGGCTTGAGAATTTGCCCACTGTGGAGCATCAGGTGCTTGAATCCCGCGTAAAGACGTACTTTCACCTTGACGCGCGGTAACTAAAGCACGAATCGTAACACCGCTCCAGCCTGCGAGCTTTGTCATATCTAAGGTTGTGCCTAAGCCAAATTGCGTCGCAAATGTTGGCGACTGGTGTGCATCATAACCACCATCGGCAAGATACGAGCTATCCATTGCAATCGTACCATCGAACTTGACCCCTTTATCAGCCAGTTCAGTACGCGTACCACCCCAGTCACCGGTCATGGTTGAGCCATTTAAATCAAAAGCATCTTCTGCAAATGAAACCGAAGACATCATGGTACAAATCGAGATTGCCAATAATAAATGCGCAATTTTTTTCATGGGAAAGCCTAGTGTGAAGCAAAACAAAAATAGTGAGTTAATCAATATGAAAACTTCGAAATTTCAAAGACCTAAATTTCAAATATTTAATTGAAAAATCAACTTATAAAAAAACAAAATTCCTCTACTTAATTGACCTTTTAAGTCAATAAAGAGAAATTATTCACTAGAAATTTACACATTTTTTTACATATAACTATCAGATAATTTTTATTAGTTTCATAACTTCTCGTTATGAGTTAACTTTGTTTTAAATAACAGATGTTTATTTCTAAATAATAAATCTGTACTTAGACCAATGTAGAAAAAGGCAACAAGTAAATACTGTGCTTTATCCCACTGTGATTCTTGCTTACAATAGCCCACCTCCCAATCAGAAATGCTGAGCAATGCCTGAATTACCAGAAGTTGAAACCACAAAAACCAGTTTACTGCCCTTGCTTGATCAAAAAGTGATGCAGGTACAAGTTCGTGAATCACGTTTACGTTGGCCAATTCCTGAGGATATTCAGCAACTTCAAGGGCAAAAATTAATCAGCCTGAGCCGTCGTTCAAAATACATCTTAGCAGAATTTGAGCATCATACCATGCTATGGCATCTAGGTATGTCTGGTAGTTTTAGAATCTGTAATCCAGAGGATGAACTGAGAAAGCATGACCATTTGATTATCCAATTTGAAGACTGTGAGCTACGCTATCACGATCCTCGTCGTTTTGGGTGCATCATTTGGCTGAATGAACAAAGCCAAACGAAACTGATTGATACACTTGGCCCTGAACCGCTGAGTGATGCTTTTAATGCTGAATATCTTGCTTCAAAGTTTAAAAATAAAAATGTCGGTGCAAAAGTCGCGATTATGGACAACCATATCGTCGTGGGAGTCGGCAATATTTATGCCACTGAAAGCCTATTTAATCTTGGTATTCATCCTGCTCAACCTGCTTCTAGTCTAAGCGTCGATCAGATTGAAAAACTCGTCATCGAAGTAAAACGCATTTTAAAACAAGCGATTGATTTGGGTGGTTCAACTTTAAGAGACTATAGCAATGCCATGGGTGAAAATGGTTATTTCCAACAAACTCTTTTGGCTTATGGTCGTGCAGGTGAAATGTGCGTGAACTGTGAAACCACCTTGGAAAACTTAAAGCTTGGTCAAAGAGCCAGTGTTTTTTGTCCACAATGTCAGCCACTCAAAAAAGTTAAAATGATCGCAAAGAAAGTATCTAAGGGTAATAAATCATGAAGTCTGCTATCGTTCGTCACATTTTAGTGAAAGATAAAGAACTCTGTGAACAACTGAAAAAGAAAATTAAAGCAGGTGCTGATTTTACTAAAATTGCGAAACAACACTCGACTTGCCCATCTGCTAAAAAAGGTGGTGAACTCGGTGATGTTAAAAAAGGACAATTGGTTGCACCGATTGATAAAGCAGTTTTTACATTAGCTGAACGTGAATTACATGGGCCAATTAAAAGTCAGTTCGGTTGGCACTTACTCGAAATTAAATTTCGTATGGATTTTTAATCTAAGCTTTCACATTCTGCTTGAGAGGTAGAAATAAGATCGCCTTGTTGTGCGATCTGCGCATTCGACTCACCTTCAAATTGGTAAACACTTAACCATGCTGTTGTAAATGGTGTCTTTGATTGATCGATATAACCACTTAAGCCCTTTCCATTTCCTTGCATGATACAGATGGGTTGGTTTTGATGTAACTTTTGAAGCGTTGGGGTCGAAATTCTAATCTGTTGTTCCACAGCTGTTTCAGGATCATCATTTTCTGCAAGTTGTTTACGAATATTTTCTGCAAACTCTACTTTCAAATGTAAAGGCTGTTCTAAGACCAGCGCTTTCATTTCATCAGGAAGATTCTTAAAGCTTGGTGCAAGCTCCTCCTCGCCTTTATACGCCTTATAATCTTTGATATTACAATGAATTCTCTTAAAAAAGGATTGCTCCAACCCCATCGTGTTAGACCATGAAATTGAATTAGCAACATCCTCAATATCTTGAATTAAAAACGATGCTGTTGGGCTATTTAAATAATATAGTTTATCAAAACTATCGGATGATCTTCGCTGTGGTTCTGAGTTTTCCGCGTGCTCTGTTTTAAAATTAATCCAATTTTTATTTTGAAGATAATCTCCAGAATGAGAAGAAACATCCGTTACTTTTGAATTTGGAAGATAACGTCGATCTGTAAAACGTAAAATTTCAAAATTATGATTCTTCAAACCAATGAATGTATAAACGCCCAATGCTTGATTGCTAAAATATATACCTTCTTTCTCGTGATCTATATCATAGCCCTCACATAATGATTGTACTTTAGCTCGAATAGATGGACTAAATTCATTGAGAAAACTTTCATCTACTTTTGCTTTAGACTGACAACCTGCCAGTAAAAAGCATGTAAAAGCAAATAATGGTAGACGCATTTTCATCAATTTATATTGCCTTATTTTCTAAATTTTCTTTCTGAATTTTAAAATCACGAATAAACTGTGTATATTCATCAATATAAGGTCTAAACATTTCAGCACGTGTTGTGAAGTAAAATATTTCCTTGCCATTTCTCACAATATTTTCAGGAGACTTACCATTACAATAGCCATTGGCTGAATGCACCGCAGATGCAATGATTTGAAAGTTTTGTTCCGCAATTTGTTCATTTTCAAAACCAAAAACCAAAAGCACGAAGTCTGGGCGTACCTTTTTATCTTCACCTACTTTTTCATTACTCACCGCAGTATAAGAACGTATGCCTTGTCCTTTGACTTGAATAATTTTATTTAAACTACAGTCATTTTCTGACCAAGAGGTACCACTGTCTTTTTCAATAAACTCAAAATTGGCTTTTAATAATCGAGTCTGCAATGCCAACATTAATGCATCATTTTCATCAATTGTATCTGTCTCGATCGTAATATAGGTGGTATTTTCATTCGGCATCTCTTTAAAAGTTAAGCCTGTTTCAACTATTTTTTGTTCTTCTTTTTTTGATTTTTCAATATCGGCTGACGAATGATCAGAACAAGCATATAAACTTATAACTACAGTCATGATCCATATACTTTTGTTCATCAAACTCATCATCCTTAACTCAATTTTCCATAAAAAAACGGTACTTGATTGCACCGTTTTATTCAACTTAATTCGAATTATTTTTAAGTATAAGCCACCTAAAATAACCGCTTTGAGTCAATTAACCCTGAGGGCGATTTTTTAATTGATCACGAATTTCACGTAATAATTCAATATCTTCTGGTGTAGCTGCAGGCGCTTCTTCTGCTGGCTTACGGATTTTATTCAAGAATTTAACCAATAAGAAAACAACCCAAGCTAAAATCAAGAAGTTCAAGAAGATAGTCAGGAAGTTACCATAAGTTAAAACGTTAACACCCGCTTTAGTCAACTCATCTAATGAAGTTAGGTTATTCGGGCTACTACCAAGTACGAAAAACTTTTGTGTGAAATCTACACCACCGCCAGTAATCACAGTGATTAGTGGCATGATAATGTCTTTTACTAATGAATCAATAATTTTACCAAATGCACCACCGATGATTACACCGATCGCCATGTCCATCATATTGCCTTTAACAGCAAATTCTTTAAATTCTGCAATAATACCCATGTGTATCTCCACGCGCCTTGTGCGTATTTTTATGTGACGAAGTATACATTAATTTCTAATATATATAGTTAGCTAATTTACTTGGTTTTTAAAAAATTCCAATATTTATTTACATTTTATGCCTAAAAACACTTTTATTTTCACATTACGGCTTCTTTTCCTATTCACTTTCCGACCAAAATAAGCTTAAGCAGAATTTTTCGTCATATTTGGCTTGTAATAAGCGATCAGCCTGTGGAGATAATAAGATCCCACGCCCTACATACTGACGGATATCATCACTGGATCGCGATGGGTTTAATATAAATCGTAATGCATACGCATCTTTGATCAGATAAACCGCCTGATTAAAACCCTGCCCCTGCCCAAACTCGTCAAAATAATAATATTGCGTACCATTTTTCCATATCGTTGCAGCACGCCACCTACCATCACCATATTTCACTTCAGCAATTTTCTGCCAACGATTTACAGGTGCATTCTTCAACCGATAAAGCACATTTGAACGATAGCAGAGTTTCGTTCCCCGCCCACTGCGGATGTATTTATCGTACAGCCCCAGATAATAGGTATCCTGTCCATTATGAAAAACATCAGGAGCTAGTTGTATCAGCTTTTGACTGAATGGATTATCACCTACACGCTTTAATTTTTGCTCTTTTCGATGATAAAAATAAATGCCCTGCTGACTGAGAAATAATGGATCATGCGCATGTTCATCATCTTTATTGAGCAGAAGATAAGGCGAATATTTTTGTGAAAATGGCGATGTCTGATAATAAAAATTCTGTGTTTCTGAATCATGTAAAAATTCAGACTCAATCCCACCACCAAAATCAAATACCATTAACTGAGGATGATCCTGAACAGGAACACTTTGATTCTTATAATAAACATGTGTTCCATCAGCGGTGTAATAGCTACTCTCTCGTAATCGATCTGAACTGCCTGAATAAGATGGCAAATACCGCATAGTATGACCATTTGCCTGTTCAATCAGTTTCCCCCTGAAATAGGTGTACTCTCCATTACTGACCGTTCCCTGAACCGTTAACTGATACGGAGACTGACTGGTTTCCAGTTGATAATATGGATACCAGTA
The DNA here is from genome assembly GCF_004209355.1 of Acinetobacter sp. WCHAc060025. Lineage (NCBI taxonomy): Bacteria > Pseudomonadati > Pseudomonadota > Gammaproteobacteria > Moraxellales > Moraxellaceae > Acinetobacter > Acinetobacter sp. WCHAc060025. The sequence goes on from NZ_SGSX01000003.1 coordinate 28,426, forward strand.
ATTTTGTGGCTTTGAACCGATTCCAGTGTGATGAAGCAAAATCTGCCAGACCTCCTGCACAACATTCAACTCAGTATTACGTTCCGTGATCTGCGAACAATAATAACTGACCTGACCATCGGTAATATAACCATCACCAATCGAGCGAACTGTCTGCGAATTTAAATTTTTCAGAATCATATTGCCACAATAGACATGCTTTTGATCCACAGCTATCTGTCTGGTCGCGATGTCATCCGAAAGCATGCGAATCGTCTTTAGATCTGCCTCAGGAATTAGATAATGACCATTACTCGGTACAGCGACATAGACCTGCTGATTATAAATTCTAAACTCTGTCGGACCTGAGCCCACTTTCTGACCCTGCCGATCAAGTTCAAAACTACTCAGTTCCCGAGTGGGTTTAGCGATTAAAAAAGTAAATACAAATAGAAGGGTGATCAGTAAAATACTGAATATCACCATAAGCTGTTTCAGTTTTTGCTGTTTTTCTGTGGGTAAATGACTGTTCAAACGCCATACCTATATCGTCATATTTATTATAAAACCACTATAGCAAAATATTCAGCCATAAAAAAACCGCCAATGAATGGCGGTTTTCTTCAACTTAACGGTAAGGCTTAGCCGTTACGGTTACGTTTACGTTCGTTTTCAGTCAACCAGCGTTTACGGATACGGATTGACTTAGGTGTTACTTCAACTAATTCATCATCTTCAATGAATTCAAGCGCTTGTTCAAGCGTGTATTCGATTGCAGGAACAAGAGTCAACGCATCATCAGTACCAGAAGCACGTACGTTTGTTAACTGTTTTGCTTTAGTTGGGTTAACAGTCATGTCGTCTGAACGTGAATTAATACCTACGATCATACCTTCATAAACTTCTAACTGTGGTTTAGCAAATAGACGACCACGGTCTTGTAGTGTGAACAATGCATAGCCCAAGCAAGTACCTTGAACCATAGAAATCAACACACCGTTTTGACGTTTCGCAACAGTACCTTGTTTCATAGGACCATAGTGAGAGAAGCTTGAAGTCATGATCCCTGTACCAGAAGTCATGGTCAAGAATTCAGAACGGAAACCGATCAAACCACGTGAAGGAACAGTAGCTTCAATACGGATACGACCTTTGCCGTCAACTTCCATATTGGTCATTTCACCTTTACGGTGACCCATTTGTTCCATTACAGAACCCTGGTGCTGTTCTTCAACGTCAAAAGTTACGTTTTCGTATGGCTCTTGTTTTTCACCATCAACTTCTTTCAAGATTACTTGAGGACGAGATACGCCCATCTCGAAACCTTCACGACGCATGTTTTCGATCAATACAGAAAGGTGAAGTTCACCACGACCAGAAACTTTGAAACGGTCTGGACTGTCAGTATCTTCAACACGAAGTGCTACGTTGTGGATCAATTCGCGGTCAAGACGTTCACGGATGTTACGTGAAGTTACGAATTTACCTTCTTTACCCGCAAATGGTGAGTTGTTGACTTGGAAAGTCATAGACACTGTAGGTTCATCTACAGAAAGTGCTGGAAGCGCTTCAACTGCTTTAGGATCACAGATTGTGTCAGAGATATGAAGTTCATCAATACCAGTTACACAAACAATATCACCAGCAGATGCAGTTTCAACGTCGATACGTTCTAAACCGTGGTAACCCATGATTTTTAAGATACGACCGTTACGTGTTTTACCGTCTTTGTCGATAACAGTTACAGGGGTGTTTAATTTCACTGAACCGCGTTGGATACGACCAACACCGATAACGCCTACGAAGCTGTTATAGTCAAGTGAAGACACTTGCATTTGGAATGGACCATCAACGTCAACTGCTGGTGGTTCAACAACATCAACAATTTTTTGGAACAATGGTGTCATGTCTTCAGCAAGTTCTTCTGGAGATGGACCAGCCACACCACGAAGACCAGATGCATATACAACTGGGAAGTCTAACTGTTCGTCAGTACCACCTAAGTTATCAAACAAATCAAATACTTGATCAATAACCCAGTCTGGACGCGCACTTGGCTTGTCGACTTTGTTAATGATCACGATTGGTTTCAAACCACGTGCGAACGCTTTTTGCGTTACGAAACGAGTTTGTGGCATTGGACCTTCTTGTGAATCTACAAGAAGCAATACGCAGTCAACCATCGACATTACACGTTCAACTTCACCACCGAAGTCGGCGTGTCCTGGGGTGTCCACGATGTTAATACGGTATTCAGTATCAGTACGTTTGTCTAACCATTTGATTGCAGTGTTTTTTGCAAGAATGGTAATACCACGTTCGCTTTCAATAGCGCCCGAATCCATGACACGCTCAATCTCGCCCGCGCGATCACCAAGAGCACCAGATTGCTGTAAAAGTTTGTCTACAAGAGTCGTCTTACCATGATCGACGTGCGCAATGATGGCAATGTTACGGAGAGTTTTAATATCTGACATGTAAATTCGATACGCCTAAAGTTTGAGGGCAAATTATACAGAAAAAATATAACTTTTAGTAGTGACAGTTTATTGTCAGTTACAAGTTTTTTTCACAACAGTCGGCTTTTTGTTTTGTAATAGTGTGTAAACAGATTAGAATAGCGCCATCTTGCTGCTTTCTCTCTCTGTGTCATGTCTGATATTCATACCTCTCCCGAGCAAAAACAGGGTCAAATTGATCTTGTTTATGGCTTAAATGATCGCCCAAAACCACTTATCGCTTTTTTTGCAGCCCTGCAACATTTGCTTGCAATCATTGTTCCAATTGTAACGCCGGGTTTATTAATTTGCTTGGCATTAGGGGTGTCTCCACATGACACCAACATGATTTTATCCATGTCTTTGGTGATTTCGGGGATTGCAACATTCTTACAATGTAAAAAAGTTGGTCCATTTGGCGCTGGTTTATTAATTGTTCAAGGAACAAGTTTTAACTTTATTGGTCCTATCATCGGGATTGGTTCTGCCATGGTTGCAGCTGGCACACCTGTAGAAGCTGTTATGGCATCTATTTTTGGTGTTGTCATTGCAGGATCGTTTATCGAAATGGGTGTTTCCCGTATTTTACCTTGGGTAAAAAAACTGATCACACCATTAGTTACTGGTATTGTTGTACTTCTCATCGGTTTAACTTTGATTAAAGAAGGTCTCATCAGCATGGGCGGTGGTTATCAAGCCATGTCAGATAAAACCTTTGCCAGTGCTGATAACTTAATCATGTCATGCACTGTATTAGCCATCATTATTTTGCTCAATCGTTTTAAAATCGTATGGCTGAAAAGTTCAGCGATCTTAATCGCATTGGTGATTGGTTACATCCTGGCAGGCTATATGGGGCATTTAAATTTTGCAGGTTTAGAAAATACACCCGTGATTCAAATCCCTACCCCTATGCACTTTGGTCTTAGCTTCTCTTGGAGCTTATTTATTCCAATGGCTTTCATTTACCTTGTGACCTCTTTGGAAGCAATTGGTGATGTTACCGCAACCTCTAAAATTTCAAATCAACCAGTTGATGGTCCAATTTGGATGCAACGTATTAAGGGTGGTGTATTGGTAAATGGTGCAAACTCTTTCCTTGCAGGTATTTTCAATACATTCCCAAGTTCTGTTTTTGCACAAAATAACGGTGTAATTCAACTGACTGGTGTTGCGAGCCGTTATGTCGGGATCTGGATCGCAATCATGCTCATCATCCTTGGCTTATTCCCTGCGGTTGCAGGTGTGATCCAAGCTGTGCCACAAGCTGTGCTTGGTGGTGCTGTGATGGTGATGTTTGGTGCTGTTGCTGCATCTGGTATTAACATTTTATCGGGAATTCAGCTAGATCGTCGTGCTTTATTAATCATCGCAATTTCTTTAGCTCTAGGTTTAGGCGTTGCGCAAGTTCCTCAAATTTTAGAACATTTACCAGAACTACCGAAAAACATTTTTAGTTCTGGTGTTGCAACTGGTGGTATTGCTGCCTTGATTTTAAATTTAGTTTTACCTGAAACTAAAAAATAACGAATCAATTCTTTGTATAATGCCCAGCTTAGTCTGGGCATTTGGTTTGTTTGAGCTTCATTTTAATGAAGATAAACATACTTTTTTATTTAATGATGGATGGTGAATATGGAGCCGAGAAGTGAAGTTGTCATTCGACAGCATGACTACCTTTCTGGACGCGTGTTATTGGTCAATGCACCAATGGATGACCTACTTTCAAATTTAGCTCATGACATCGAAGCAAGTGTTTGGACGTGGAATTTTAATGAATTTCAATACTTCCAAAACCAACAATCAGATGTACATTTTGGAACAGGTCTTCCAGAATCTAGCTTTGATCAAGCTGTAGTTTTTGTTCCCAAATCAAAAGAATTACTCAATTATATTTTGCATAATTTAGTCAATCGCCTACCGATTGGTGCATCCATCTTTTTAGTTGGAGAGAAAAAAGGCGGCGTAGAACGTGCTTCCAAGCAATTACAACCGTTTGGGCAAGCGATTAAGTTAGACAGCGCACGCCATTGCCAAATGTGGCAACTAACAACTGATAAAACTGTCGTTGCCAAACCTCTTACTGAATGGGTTCAACATTATCCAGTGGAAACACCAGCTGGAGAATTGACGATTTGCGCATTACCAGGCGTTTTCAGTCAAAATCGTTTGGATGTCGGTACTGCAGTATTATTGCCTCATTTAAAACAGGTGACTGCTGGGAAAATTGCTGATTTTGGTTGTGGTGCAGGCGTGATCAGTGCATATTTATCCAAATTAAATCCTAAAAACCGTATCTTTGCTTTAGATGTAGATGCATTTGCATTGGCTTCGACGCAAATGACTTTTGAAAAAAATGCTTTGCCATTAGAACAACTTGAAGTCAAAGCTGTAACTGGAATTGAAGATGCACCGCTATTCTTGCACGCAATCGTCAGCAATCCCCCATTTCATCAGGGGATTCAAACAGATTACAATGCCAGTGAAAATTTATGTAAAACGGCAAGACGACATTTAAAATCGGGGGGGGAGTTGTGGATTGTGGCGAACCGCTTCCTCAATTACCCATTACTGATTGAGCAAAGCTTTGGTCGATGTGAGACTAAAGCAGATCAACAAGGCTTTAAAGTGTTATTTGCCAATACTCAAAAAAATAGTAAGGAATCATGATGAGCGATAATGGTCATCCAAAACTTCAGCGAAAGCTTGGAGCAAGACATTTAAATATGATCGCCATTGGTGGTTCAATCGGAACAGGTTTATTCCTTGCTTCAGGTCAAACCATTGCAACAGCGGGTCCAGGCGGTGCATTACTTGCCTATGTATTAATTGGTGTCATGATTTATTTCTTGATGACCAGTCTTGGTGAATTGGCTACGCACAACCCAACTTCTGGAGCATTTTTTACTTATGGTAATAAATATGTAGAAGAAGGCTTTGGTTTCGCACTAGGCTGGAACTACTGGTATAACTGGGCAATTACAGTTGCATTTGAATTGGTTGCTGTTCAATTCATCATGAAATTTTGGTTTCCAGACATTCCAGGCTTCTGGTGGAGCGCCTTGTTCCTTGCCATCATTTTCTTTATCAATGCTTTAACGGTTAAAGGTTTTGGTGAAAGTGAGTTCTTATTTTCACTGGTCAAAGTCATTGCGATTATCTTCTTTATTGCAATCGGTCTGTTCATGATCGGTAAAATCATGCTTGATCCAACAGATTCAATTACCAAAAACTGGACGATTGGTGAAGCTCCTTTTGTAGGTGGTTTCCAAGCCTTAGTTGGTGTGGCAATGATTGCGGGATTCTCTTTCCAAGGTACCGAAATGGTCGGTGTTGCAGCAGGTGAATCTAAAGATCCGAAAAAGACCATTCCGATTGCGATTAAGCAAATCTTCTGGCGTATTCTTTTATTCTATATCTTGTGTATTTTCATCATCGGTACATTGGTGGCATATACAGATCCAAACCTTGCTTTGGCTGCTGAAGGCGACGGTAATATTACCCTTTCGCCCTTCACATTGCTCTATGAAAAAGCAGGTTTAGCCTTTGCTGCGGGCTTAATGAATGCGGTGATTTTAACTGCGATCATGTCTGCGGGTAACTCAGGGATGTATTCTTCAACACGTATGCTGTTTGACATGGCACGTGAAGGGAAAGCGCCAAAAGTATTCTCGAAACTGGATCTTCGTGGTGTTCCAATGAATGCCCTTTATGCAACAACTGCAATTGCAGCACTCTGTTTCTTAACCACATTTATTGGTGAAAGTGTTGTATTTACTTGGTTGCTCAATATGTCAGGGATGTGTGGATTCATCGTTTGGCTAGGGATTGCAATTTCACATTACCGCTTCCGTAAAGGCTATGTGGCTCAGGGCTACAAACTCGAAGACCTTGCTTATCGTGCTAAGTTTTTCCCATTCGGCCCATGGTTTGCATTTATTCTCTGTGCGATCGTGGTCTTAGGTCAAAACTATGAAGCCTTTATGAAAGGTGACTGGATGGGCGTATTATCAACCTATATCAGTATTCCACTCTTCCTTGCAATTTGGCTAGGTTATAAATGGAAATTCAAATCAAAATTTGTCGCCTATGATGAAATGGATGTAAAACCAATGCAGGTTGAAAAAGAATAATTTCTTTATTCATCAATATGAAGCAGCCTTAGGGCTGCTTTTTTAATTCTTACCGCAAAATAAAATTTAAAGAATAAATTGACAAACTTTTTTTTATTTATAGAATAACCTGAAAATTGAATAAGATTAGTTCAATTCCTCTATACCGAATTCTTACAAATATCGAATTCACAGATTTAAGGAGTACATCATGCCATTTACAGAGAACAAGCAAAACTAAACAAGCAGATGTCTACTTACGGGCACTGTTTACAATTGTGTCCGAATGCAAAATATTACAATGTAATAAAGCCTAGCATTCGCTAGGTTTTTTTATGCCTACATGTTTGATATGCACGGACAAAATAAAAATTCAAGAAGAGAAAATCATGGCAATACAAATGATTTTGAACGCCAAAGCAGAATATGGCGTTCCAGTAAAAATTTATACACAAGATGTGGATGAAGAAAGCCTAACGCAACTTCGGAAAATGTCACAGCTACAATTTATTCACTCGCATATTGCAGTGATGCCTGATGTACATTTAGGTAAGGGTGCAACTGTAGGTAGTGTCATTCCAACCAAGAATGCCATTATCCCTGCTGCGGTTGGTGTGGATATTGGTTGTGGTATGAATGCACTAAGAATCAGTTTAAAAGCATCACAGTTGCCTGATAATTTAAGTGCCTTACGTAATGCGATTGAAAGAAAAGTACCCGTTGGTTTTGAAATGCATAAGCAACTTAAAGCCAAGGCCTCTACGCTTTCTCCTTTAGACAAAAGGTTGAAATTGATTACAGATAAGCACCCTGCGCTGAAACGTATGTTACGTAGCTTTGATTCAACCTGGCAAAAACAGCTTGGTACTTTAGGTGGTGGAAATCACTTTATTGAACTCTGCTTAGATGAAAATGATGATGTTTGGATCATGCTACATTCAGGCAGTCGTGGTTTGGGCAATGTGATTGGGACTTACTTTATTGAACGTGCCAAAAAAGAAGCCCAAAGCCGTTTTGGGCATGTACCAGATAAAGATTTAAGTTACTTTGCTGAGGGTTCAAATAACTTTGATGATTATTTTGAAGCTGTAGAATGGGCGCAAGAATATGCCTATGAGAATAGACGTGAAATGATGCGTTTAATCTTAGAGGCAATTCGCCCATTACTACCAAGTTTTCAAATGAACAAAGAAGCAATTAATTGTCACCATAATTACGTCCGTAAAGAAGTTCACTTTGGTGAAGAAGTATTTGTGACACGTAAAGGGGCAATTCGTGCAGGGCTTGATGAATATGGCATTATTCCAGGCTCAATGGGCGCACAATCTTTTATTGTTAAAGGCAAAGGCAATCCCGATTCGTTCTGCTCATGCTCACATGGTGCAGGAAGAAAAATGAGCCGAACTAAAGCCAAGCATTTATTTAGTCAGCAAGATTTGATTGCACAAACAGAAGGTATTGAATGTCGTAAAGACAAAGGCGTTGTGGATGAAATTCCGAGTGCATACAAAGATATTCATCAAGTCATGGCAAATCAAAGTGATTTAATTGAAGTCGTTCATACACTTAAACAAGTTTTATGTATCAAAGGATAAATAGCTAGAATACATATTTCAGCAGAGTTCGCTTTGCTGAAATACATTTTCATCATATTTTTATCAATTAAGCTGATCTAGAAAAAACTCAATTTACATCATATTGAATAAATTACGCATCACGCATGCAAAATTTTCGATCATCAACGATGATCACTTGACGACAAATTCCTTCAACTTGACGTTGCTGTTCAAAAACAGTTTTAGGCATAGGCTCGAAACTATCAAAGAAACTAATTTCGACATCATCAATTGAATATACCAATGAATGATTTCCAACACCTTCTAATGTGTCATAGTACACAATCACGAAATTACCATTTTCAACTGCGTACTGAATATCTTGATAACTACTAGAAGGTTGTTGAACACTGATTCCAAGCACTTGAGCTTCTTGGTAGAACTCAACTTCTGTTGAATGCTGAGCCAAATCTTCATCACTATAAAAAGTAACGTCCAAACCTAACTTTTGTAATGCAACAGCAAGAGCGATACCAAAAGTACCATCTTGATCATTATGCTTACAGAGTTTCACAAGATCTGGAATATGAAGATCTACACCATAATGATGAAAAATCATCCAGATCGCATAAATACCGCAATTTGCTTCTAAATCTAATAACTCATCAGGTAGCTGCACGCTTATTTCACCACATAGTTTCAAAACCAAGAAACATGATTATAAGCGATAAAGCATTTTATATAGAGATGCTATATCTCTTGTTATTTTAAATTTCAATTATTTAATTTTTAAAATAACCTCTACTCGTCTATTCTTCGCTTTACCATCTGCTGTTTTATTATCTGCAATCGGTTTTGTAGGCCCAGAGCCTAATATCATTAACTGCTCAGGATTAACTTTATATTCATTGATTAAATAGTCTTTTACAAGATTTGCACGATTTAATGATACTTTATTATTCGATGCCAAAGATCCAGAGCTATCAGTATGCCCCTCAATTTGTAAGGCAAAATTCTTATTTGCTTGAAGCAACTGTGCTGCAACAGACAAAGCTGGTTGATACTCTTCATCGATCATTGTTGATTTTGGTTGGAAATAAATTCGCACACCTTTTTTTAAGGACTTAACCTCTTTAGGGTGTTGCTTTTGAATCGCAACAGTTATTGAGTTTGTTGGCATGAGTGGATCTGCCGTTGTACAAGCGACTAGACCCAATAGCATAAATCCGAGAATAATAAATTTCATTGTTAACCTTTAATTATTAATTTTACATTCAATTATTATTTAGCATAATTTTAATTATAGATATTTCCATTAAAAAAGCGACTCTATTGAGTCGCTTTTTTTAAACTAAATAACAAATTATTTAGTTACAGTACGGCTACCAGTGATCGTAGCGAATACGCGACGGTTCATAGCACGACCTTCTTTAGTTTTGTTGTCAGCGATCGGTTGATCCCATGCAAAACCTTGAGTAGTCAAACGAGAAGCATCAACATTATATTCGCTTACTAGCGCTGATTTAACAGAGTTAGCACGAGCTAAAGATAAACGTTCGTTCAATTTACGTGGACCAGTGTTATCTGTGTGACCTTCGATACGAGCAGTCGCATTCGGGAACGCAGATAATGCATCAGCTACTTTAGCAACTTCTGGTTTGTATTGATCTTTGATGTTTGATTTGTTTGTATCAAAGAATACGCGAAGTTCCATTTGTAGATCTTCAACTTGTGGTTGAGGAGCTGGTTCAACTGGAGCTGGAACAACTGGAGCAACTGGAGCAACTTCTACTACAGGAGCAGCAGGTTTCAAGTGACCACCAAGAACTACGTTAAGACCTGCAAGTGCAGTATAGTTCCAGAATTTTTCGTCGAAGTTATAAGTACCACGAGCTTCTGTACGAAGAGATAAAGCATCGTTTAAGCGCCAGAAAGCACCAACACCAGCGTTACCTAAAGTACCTTCTTCGTTGTTGTGGTAAGACATGTCATCAAGTTTGTATTTATAGTGACCAGCACCTAATAATACGTATGGCTTGATTTTGCTGTCATAGTTTTTAGTGATCAAATCAGAAGTAGCATAGAAGTTACCGTTGATTTGAGTTTGTTTGTATTCAGAACCAGCTACGCCAGTACCGTCAAGATCACCTTTAACTTGGTTATATTCAGCTTCAAAACCTAACCATGGAGTAAGCTCAACACCTAAAGCAGCACCAACGAATAAATCGTCTTGTAGCTCAGGACCGTTAGTTAACTCACCTTTATCACCACCGTTATTGTGTTGAGAGTCTTGGAAAGTGTAACCAACTAGTAAAGGTGTAACAGTTACGCCAGCATTAGCAGCAGCGAATGGAGCAGCAACAAGCATAGCAAGTGCGATACGACTCAATTTCATGGATATCCTCCAGAGATAACAATTGTTGTTCAAGCTTAGCCTAAAATTTTTTGGCTTATCCGAGATAAACTTAATACCCCAGTATTATTTTTAAGCTACTCACGTTGAATCATACAAACACTTGAGGCTTTTTCCAAGTGCTTGATAACTTTAATCAAGTAAATTATTGACAAAATTACTTACAATTTCCGTTGTAATTCGGTAACTTTTTACTCAATTTTTTTTTGCGAATAGCTTATCTTTTACTTGCTAGCATTTTAACAGCAAAAGAAAGCGATAGTAATATTTTTTTTCCACTATACGCAATTCATTTAAATTTATAAGAAAAATTATTATTTTTCAAATAAAAAACAATACTTAAACGAAGATTAACACATGTATTCTTATTGTAAAGAACAAGCTTTTACGCTTGTAGAATTGATTGTCACTATTTCAGTTCTTGCCATCCTAGCAACTTTAGCGATTCCTTCTTATATTAACTTCAAAGCTAAACAAGAGTTAAACCACATCTCCGCACTTATACAACTATTGAATCAGACTGCAAAAAGTAATGCTGTCACTTACCATTCCATCATCGTGATTTGCTCATCTACCAATGCAACTCAATGTGCTAATGATCAATGGAATACAGGCATAATCATGTTCAGTGACCTCAATAGCAATCAACAAGTAGACCCAGATGAAAGAATCCATAGCGTTGTAGATACAAAACTTAAATATGGTTCACTGACTTGGGATGGTGGTGTCACGAGTACCAAAGTATTGACCTTTCAAGGAGATACTGGTCTACCTCGTAGCTCTTTCGGAAGTTTTTATTATTGTAGCCAACACGCTTCCTCATTACACCGCCGATTTGCCCTTCCCAAAACAGGATTATTAAGAGTCGAGAGCTATGCCTGTTAATTGAATGTAATTAATTTTCAAAAAACTGACCTGTTTAGTCCATTATTCTTGACTGAATAGACTTTATTCTCCAATTTATTTTTATATACTGCTTAAGTTTGGATACATTCTCAGAATAATCAAGTGGAGATTAGAACAATGACTGACATCGTAATTGTCAATGGTGCACGTACTGCAATGGGTGGCTTTCAAGGTAGTCTTGCGAGTGCAACTGCCCCTGAACTGGGTGCTGCATCAATCAAAGAAGCCATTACTCGTTCTGGATTACAAGCAAGTGATGTGCAAGAAGTCATTATGGGTTGTGTACTTCCAGCAGGTTTAAAACAAGGTCCTGCGCGTCAAGCAATGCGTAAAGCGGGCTTACCTGATTCTACTGGTGCAGTCACCATTAACAAATTATGTGGTTCTGGTATGAAAGCAGTGATGCAAGCTGCTGATGCGATCAAAGCTGGCTCGGCAGAAGTGATTGTTGCAGGTGGTATGGAATCCATGACCAATGCACCTTATTTACTTCCAAAAGCGCGTGGCGGTTTACGTATGGGTCACGGCGAAGTGAAAGACCATATGTTCTTTGATGGTCTAGAAGATGCTGAAACAGGTCGCTTAATGGGTTCTTTTGCTCAAGATATGGCAAATAACAAAGGCTATACCCGCCAACAGATGGATGATTTTGCGATTCGTTCTTTACAACGTGCACAAAAGGCCATTACCGAAGGTTGGTTTAAAGATGAGATCGTGCCTGTAACCATTTCTGGTCGTAAAGGTGATGTGGTTGTTGACCAAGATGAACAGCCGTTTAATGCCAATATTGAAAAAATTCCAACTTTACGCCCTGCTTTTGCAAAAGATGGAACAATTACAGCAGCAAATGCCAGCTCAATTTCAGACGGCGCATCAGCTTTAGTGCTAACTTCTGCCGAACATGCTGCATCAAAAGGTTTAAATCCTTTGGCGAAAATTGTCGCTTATGCATCGAATTCACAACATCCTTCTGAATTTACCATCGCACCTGTTGGTGCAATCCAAAAAGTGTTAAATAAAACAGGTTGGGATACTCAAGACGTTGACCTTTGGGAAATCAATGAAGCTTTTGCTATGGTGACTATGTGTCCAATGGATGAATTTAAATTAGATGCTGAAAAAGTCAATATCAACGGTGGTGCATGTGCTTTGGGTCACCCAGTCGGTTCAACAGGCTCACGCATTATTTTAACTCTGATCCATGCTTTAAAACGCACAGGCGGTAAAAAAGGTATTGCGGCATTGTGTATCGGTGGTGGTGAAGCAACAGCGGTTGCAATTGAAATTCTTTAATATTTTCAATCCATCAAAAAAGCATCTAGACCTCTAGATGCTTTTTTGTTTTATCTATTATCACAACGACTTAATTTTCTTTTAGCTCTGGAATTGGTGCAATATAAGCAATAATTAACATAATAAAACCAGCACCCAAGAAAGAAATCACACGTGTTAAAGTTCCTATATGAGAAAGATCAAATAACACCAATTTCAATGTCACAATGACAAGAATACTGCCACCCAAAATCCACAAAGGGCGAATAACTTTTCGAGTTGCATAACTCATGGCAATAAAAGCCAAACTGACCCACAGCAAAGTTAAACTCAGTTGTACTGTTGCATCTTGCCACAAACTTAAATCGTTATACGGTGTCGCAAAATACACATGCAAAGCACGTAGTAAAATATAACTGCTGAGCCACAACACGCTAAGTACAGAAAGTACCGCCAAAATCCCTTGATCCATGCCTTGTTGATATTGTTGCTTGACTTGTAAATTTAGCATCCATAAAAAACCGATCAATATTGCAATGCTAACTAAATCGAATGGATTCAGTATAGGTAATAAATAGGCTTGAAATGCTTGTTGCGAAAATAATTGCGAACAAACCATCCACAGCAACATCAACGCTAAACTGCTACGTGTTTGCCAAAACATCACCCATTCAGCATTCTTTTGGAAGAAACACCATCCGCAAAATAGTAACGGCAAAATCACCACACTGATATAAGGCATACTCGGAATCAGACTTAAACTAGCAAGGCTCAGGCTAGTCAAAACACCCAAGCTTACCCATTCATTTTCAAGGCGAATCCCACGTAAAGGTCTTAACCAAATCCATGTCAATAACACGCCCGAAACAAGCATCCCCCACCGCTCAACAGAGTTATTCCAAAGTATCACGCCATTTTGACTGATATCTAGAATGAGAATCAATGCAAAAACATACAGCGGAATAACACCGATCCATTTAGGAATGAGCCATGTCCAAGCGGTTTGAAGCTTTAATAACACTTCATTCAAGACTAAATAGCCAAAACTCAGAACCAGTAAACTATAAATATATTGATTGCCACCTTCAAAATAATCCAATAATAAATACAGCATCATTGTGGTTGCAGACAGCATTAACACACTTAAAAATAAGGTTGTCATCGCACTAATTTGCTTTTGAAAATCAGCACGACTATTGGCTAAAACTACGACAGCAACATAACTTAGACTTAAACACCAATACATGGTGGTTGGAAAATTTGCCAATTCAACTAAATAATACAGGCTCGAACAACCCGCCACGATCAGCAATGCCATAGCCATATAACGGCTAATATTGGATTGTTGATATAGTGCAAAAGCAAAAATCAATAAACCTTCAATCGCCCAACCGACAACACTCCATTGTCCATGCAAAAGAATCGGTGGGATTAAAGCAAGGAAAATCAAAGCCAAACTAAAAAAACTTTGAGAAATCAACTGAATGGATTGATTACGTTTTGAAAGTTGATAAATAATGATGAAAACAACAGAAAAAGCTAAACTAAAACTGGCTAGATGCCATTCCTGATGAAAATACATCAAATATAAGCACAGAAAACCGATGATTGGCGCACCGAAAATTAACGCAATATCTAGGCTAGGCTTCAATTTGAATTGTTCAATATCTTGTTTCGCAATTAATTGACTAAATCTAAATCCCAACCAAACAAAGATTGCAATATTCGCGATAACTAAAAGTGTTAATCGTGATTTTTCTTGTGCATAACCATGATAAAAAACATAAGCACCACCAACAATAGCGGTCACTAAAAAACCAATTTGATTCAGGTATTTCCAAGGTCGCAGTGTACTCAATATCGCAATCGCAATATTAATCACCAAATAATAGGCAACTAGCTCGGTTGCTGTTGCACTACGAATAGGTAAAGTAAAAGGCGCAATATAGGCAATGAGCATTGCCATTAAAGCCAATTCGATACTTTGCTGTTTTAGACTTAATCCCAAAGTCACAAGCATGATGACTGCAAAACATATTCCTGCGATGAAAATATTGGGAATCACTTGATTGTAATAGGCAAAGAATAAAGTCAGAAAAAGTCCTGCCAAGCCTAGCCCTTCCAATGCTAAAGCAAAACTACGATTTTTATTTTGTAAAATAAAACCTAATCCCGTGATGCCAATACTCACCAAAGCAACAATGGCAAGTTTAACCGCCAGACTCAGTTGCCAATGTTCCGTGGCAAAGCGCAGCAATAGCACAATCCCGATCACCAAAACTAGAATGGCAACTTTTAACACGGGATTACCTTGAAAAATCCATTGTCGAACTTGTGTCATTAAGCTATCTGTTGACGAACGATCTACTGAAGTAATTGGAGCATGTTGAAGAGATTGATGTGCTGAATGATCAGTTTTAAATGGTAAATCAACTGAAGACTGTAAACGCTGTAATTGCATTTGAACTTGACTTAAATAACGCTCTAAACGCCTGAGCCATCGTAGGAAAAAGAAAATCCAAGCGGTTAAACCCAAACCGACCAACCAACTAAAATGTAGGGTTAATCCTACAACAGAGACAATCGAAGAAATATAAAGCGGGACTTTCGAGGTATTCTGCAATGGAATCTGAGTTTTAGATGCAATCTCTTGCATTGGATTTTGAATGGCATCGACATAGTGCATCACACTCATAACAAATGCCAAGCCACAGATATAAGTCACGATTTTTGTATCAAAAAACCATGCACTGACTGCGATAATCATCAGCATCATCAACCAAATAATGCGAATTTCACTCTGCCCTTTCAGCATATTTGCTCTTTCTCTGTCCTGAGTCATTTGATGATACAACAGTCATGTGATGACATTGCATGTATTCATCAGATATTCAGTAACACAAGGATGACCGTTGTCGCTTCGCAATAGCGAAAAATCACGTACAATAAAGCGGTTATTTGGATTAGGAATTTATCAATGCCACCATTTGTATTGGTCGATGGGTCATACTTTTTATTTCGTGCCTTTCACGCACTCCCACCTTTAACCACATCAACTGGATTACAGACCAATGCGATTCGTGGGGCAATTTCTGCAATTCAAAAATTGATGCGTCGCGTTCAGCCAACGCACATGGCTGTAATTTTTGATACCGCTGAGCCAACTTTCCGTCATGAGCTTTCACCGATTTATAAAGGTGATCGTCCAAGTATGCCTGACGAGCTCTCTCAGCAAATTCCGTATTTACATGCATTAATTCGTGCGCTTGGCATTCCTTTACACATGCTTCCGGGTGCTGAAGCTGATGATATTATTGGAACATTAGCCAAACGTGCCGAAGCCGCTGGTCACCAAGTTTTGATTTCAACTGGTGACAAAGACATGGCGCAACTTGTCACTGACAAAGTGACCTTGGAAGACAGCTTTAAAGATAAACCAATGGATGTGGATGGTGTCATTGAAAAATTTGGTGTCCGTCCTGATCAAATTATTGATTATTTAACCCTCATGGGCGATGCCTCTGATGGTATCCGTGGTGTGCCAGGTGTAGGTGCTAAGACGGCTGCAAAACTTTTAAATGAATATGATTCGATTGGTGGCATTTTAGAAAATGTCGATAATATTAAAGGTAAAGTTGGTCAAAATATTAAAGACAATGTTGAAGGGATTGCACTCGATCACCAACTTGCAAGTATTGTTATCGACTTAGATTTAAATCTGACTTATGACGATTTAAAACTGGCTGATCCAGATGTTGAAAAGCTTCGTAATCTCTATACTGAACTTGAGTTCCGTAACCAATTACAATCACTTGATCATCCGAATAATCCAAACAGTTCAGTCTATAAACAAACCACGAAAGAAATTGCCAAAACTGAACAAGTATCAGAAGCAACACCAGATCAAGCAATCAGTTCGAGTGTTGATGACCGTTTAGGTGAGGCAAATTACCATACCGTTTTGACTCAAGCAGATTGGGACAAATTATTCCAACGTTTAAGCACTGAAAAGCGTTTTGCAATTGATACTGAAACCACAAGTTTAGATTATCGTGTTGCTGAAATGGTCGGTTTTTCAGTGGCTTTCGATGCCAAAGATGCT
Organism: Acinetobacter sp. WCHAc060025; assembly: GCF_004209355.1. Taxonomy (NCBI): domain Bacteria; kingdom Pseudomonadati; phylum Pseudomonadota; class Gammaproteobacteria; order Moraxellales; family Moraxellaceae; genus Acinetobacter; species Acinetobacter sp. WCHAc060025. Next base: position 45,264 of record NZ_SGSX01000003.1, read on the forward strand.
TATTACATTCCACTTGCGCATGACTATGAAGGTGCACCTGAACAACTCAATCGTGAAATCATCATTCAGCAAATCAAACCTATTTTAGAAGATCCAAAAGTTGAAAAAATTGGGCATCATTTAAAATACGATGCGCATATTTTTGAGAATCACGGCATCCATTTACAAGGTTGGTATTTCGATACGATGTTGGCATCGTATGTACTAAATGCTGTAGCTACACGTCATGGTATGGATGATGTGGCACGTGTTTACCTCAGCCATTTGACTACAACCTATGAACAAGTTGCGGGTAAAGGTGCAAAACAAAAAACCTTTAATCAAATTGAGCTTGAAACGGCCGCACACTATGCAGCTGAAGATGCCCATGTCACTTATCGCTTATATGAAGTTCTCGATCGCAAACTGAAAGAAATTCCTGAACTGAGTGGAATTTTGCACAATATTGAAATGCCTGTTGCCAGTGTTTTAACGACAATGGAAGAAAATGGGATTGAGCTAGATTTAACTTTCTTAGATCAACTCAGTGTCGATTTTGCAGAAACCATTCAAAATTTGGAAAATCAGATTATTGAAATTGCGGGTGAATCATTCAACGTTGCCTCACCGAAGCAGGTTGGTGAAATACTGTTCGAAAAACTCGGTTTAAAAGGTGGTAAGAAAACTGCAACGGGTCAATACAGTACTTCGGAAGCGGTTTTAGAAAAAATTGACCATCCAATTACAGCTTTGATCATTGAATATCGTGGCTTAACCAAGCTCAAAAGCACATATACAGAAGCTTTAGTGAAGCAAGCCAATAATGATACTCATCGTGTGCATACCAGTTATCACCAAGCTTTAACAGCGACTGGGCGCTTGTCATCGACTGATCCAAACTTACAGAATATTCCAGTTCGTGAGGAAATTGGCCGTCAAATTCGTAAAGCATTTATCGCACCGAAAGGACGTGTACTGCTCGCAGCCGATTATTCTCAAATTGAATTGCGTTTAATGGCACATTTCTCTCAAGATGATGCCTTAGTCGATGCCTTTAAGCATGGTCAAGATGTCCATCGTCGTACCGCTTCAGAAGTCTTGGGTGTAGCACTTGAAGATGTAACTTCAGATCAGCGTCGTCAAGCCAAAGCAGTCAACTTCGGTCTTCTTTATGGTATGTCAGAATTTGGTTTGATTCGTCAGCTTGGTTTTACTCGCCAAGAATCGCAAGATTATATCAAACAATATTTCCATCGCTATCCTGGTATTTACGAGTATATGCAACGTACGCGTCAAGTCGCTTTGGAACAAGGTTTTGTTGAAACCATTACAGGACGTCGCTTATATACACCTGATATTGATGCACGAAATATGATGGTACGTAAAGGTGCAGAACGTGCAGCGATTAACGCTCCACTGCAAGGTTCTGCTGCTGAAATTATTAAAATGGCCATGATTGAAGTGGCTAAAATCCTACCAAATGATCAAGCTAAATTATTATTGCAAGTACACGATGAATTGGTGTTTGAAGTCGATGAAGCCATTGCAGATCAGTTGGCTGAACAAATCAAAGATGTGATGCAAAAAGTATGCACCTTGTCTGTACCTTTGGTTGTAGAAGTAGGTAAAGGCAGTAATTGGGATGAGGCGCATTGATCCCTTAACGACCTTTTCACTTTGAAATAAAAATTTTAAAAAGAGGTGCTTTTAGAAGTGCCTCTTTTATATTCAAAGAGTTATTCTTCATAAAACTCAAATGCTTCGTTTTATTTATTCATTTTTCAAAAATCAATCAATAAATCTAGATAAGCCAATATGCTGATCAAATTCAGCCTTATCATCTTCTAACAATAACGACCGTTGATAACGTAAAGAATAACCTCCTTTCATTTCCCCATTCTCAGATAAAATATACCAATCCAATAAATCCTCTTCAGCAAACTTCAACCATTGTCCCACATGGATCCATTCAAATTCTTTTGGCAACTCAAATGGTTGTGCATAACAAAATCCCTCTTCAAAAAGGGACTCATCAGCCAAATATTTGCACCATGAGAAGCGTCTTGATATTCTGGAATATAAAATTTCACACAAGCAAAATCACCTTTAGATAACTGCTCTATTTGGCTTTTGAAAATAGAAAGTGAACCTACAGCCAATTGAATTGTATTTTCGTATCCGTCAACTTTCTTATCTAAATTCATAAAGATAGGATCATTTTTATTGCTCATTATTTTCATACTTCATTTATTTTAAATAACTAATAATAGTAAAAAGGACTCTTTCGAGTCCTTTTCTACTTATACAAGAATGAATTACAAACCAGTCAATAAAACCTTAGCGACTTCATTCATCAGGATTTCAGCAACATAGAGTGCTAGGAATGCCAAGATCGGAGATAAATCAATCATCCCCATATTGGGCATAATACGACGAAATGGCGCCAATAATGGTTCAGCAAGCTCTTGAATCACTTCAATATAAGGTGAACGTGACTGTGTAAACATCACCACCCAACTTAAGATAATCGTTGCAAAAATTAAATAACGGCAGAAACGAATCAAATCCTGAATCATCGTCACAAAAGTCAAAATAATTAAATGCACAGGGCTATTCGGTATCGCACCTTGCAAGTACATCATGCCAAAAATCTTCAGCAGATATAGAACAACGACTAAAACCAAAGCAGCAGTATTTACACGACCTTTCGCTAAAGTTGGGAAAATTCGGCTAAACATATCCACAATTTTAGTTGCTTTGACCGTCGACAAAACCACTGGATTGTATGGACTGACCATCGCCAACTGCATTAAAAAACGAAAGAATACGAGCAAAATCGCTACGTTAATGATAATGCCAAAAATTTGCGCAGAATTTGCACCCATATTGGAACGTTCCTAAAAAATCAATATATGCTTAAAACGATGATTAAAAAATTATTTAATGCTGTCACTTAACTCTACAGCCAATTCCTGACTACGTTTTTGCGCAGCAGCCAAAGCTGTTTGAATATTTTGTGAAATTTGTGCACGATCAAATACTTCGATCGCGGCTTGAGTCGTACCATTTGGTGAGGTTACATTTTTACGCAACTCTGACGGTGCACTTGAACTGGTGATCGCCATTTGCGCAGCGCCTAGTGCTGTTTGCAAGGTTAAAGCCGTTGCCACCTTTTCATCTAAGCCCATATTCTTACCTGCACGAATCATACTTTCCATCATATAGAAAAAATACGCAGGACCAGAACCAGAAACCGCAGTCACAGCATCAATTTGCGCTTCTGTACCCACCCAAATGGTTAAACCTGTTGAAGCCAAAACTTGAGTCGCCAACTCGCGATCTTTTGTTTCAACTTCTTCATTCGCATACATACCATGCGCACCCGTTTGCACCAAAGCCGGTGTATTTGGCATCACACGGACAATACGATTATTGCCAGTCAGGTCTGAAATGGTTTTGATTTCAGCACCTGCGACAATCGAAATAATCAATTTATTCGAAAATAAGCCGTTTAATGGTTTTAACACCGTGCCTAAAACTTGCGGTTTCACAGCAAATACAACAATATCGGCATCTTTAATCGCTGCAACATTATCGTCAGTCACATGCACATCTTTTTCTTTGAGTAATTCACGAACTTTTTCAACGGGGTCTGAAACTGTAATACGTGTTGCAGGTAAACCACGACTCAACAAGCCACCAATCAGGGCTTGAGCCATATTTCCACCACCAATAAAAGTAATATTACAATTTAACACTGCACTCATGAATCACACTCGACCTTAGTTTTGTTACGCTGAGATTAAATTTGGTTGCCAACCGTCGACTTCACAATATTCAGATTGCGCCAACCAAAAACCATTTGGTGTAAACACACCAAGCATAACATTATCTACACTTAATATTTGAATTGTATGACGCTTCCAAGGAAAAATATGCGCATCTTGAATGGCTTTTTTCAATGGCCAAGCACCGACCCGACCGTATAGATGAATTTTCTCTCCACCTTGACGTGCTTTCAATGTCAGTTGTTTTCCAATCAATGTAAAAGCCAAACCTATTTTAGAACGTTCTAATTGAAAGTTACCAGCGGGTAATTGTAGCTGTTGATGGAGCTGTAATTGCAACGCTTGTATTGGAATCAACTCCTTAGACTTTGATGCCAAATATTGTGTTTGTGCAATCCGATAAAGCTGATTTTGATAACGTAAATAATAAAACTGATTCCAATGTAAAGCCGCTTGCGAATCTGTTTTTGAATAAATCACTTCATCTTGTAGGCGTTGCACCATTTCAAATGCGGGGCGATAAGTATCCTGCCCTTTCATCCATGCGGATAAAAGTTGTCTTTGTCGTGCCAATGATAATTGTTGTAATTTTTCTAAATCAAGCTGTTCAGCATTTCCACACAACTTTAAATCTTGCTGTAGAACTTCATTGAGAATTTCATCCGCATCTTGCATTAGATAACTGGTTCGAGCCAAAGCTTGCTGCATTTTGGGATAACGGCTTTGCAAAATATGCCAAAGTTCATGTCGACACCATGCACGATCATGATGCGTATCTAAGTTCGTAGGATCATCAACATAGCAAATGTGTAATTGCGCTACCCATTGGCAAATCTGCTCACGCGTCGTATCTAACAGTGGTCGCCAAATGGTCAAATCATCACGCTGATCAATGGCTTGCATTGCCGACAAACCAGCAACACCAGCGCCTGAGAATAGACGTAACAATAAAGTTTCAGCTTGGTCTTGTTGATGATGTGCTAAAACAAGAACTTCATTTTCTTTTAAATGTTGTAGATAGGCATCATAGCGTGCTTGGCGTGCTTGATTTTCAAGATTACCTTGAGCAACTTGAACAGGCTGAATGATATAAGGAATATTCAGTTGTGTGCATTGTTCAGCGACAAAATCAGCCCATTCATCGCTGACTTGTTGTAGTTGATGATTGACGTAAATCGCACGAATTTGATGGGGGAAAAGCTGAGACATCACATGTAGCAACAGCATGGAATCCATGCCACCACTACATCCGATCAGAAATTGCGTATTTTCAGCAAATTGAGAATGCTGTTTTAAGAAGCGAGTCCTAAGTTGTCGCTGCCAAACTTCATTAAACGTTGATAACGTGCTTCGCATCGTTCTTCCGCAGTTAGAGGCTGTAATTCATCAAGCGCTTGTTGTAACACATCCTTGAGTTTTTCCATAACTTCTAATGGATGTAAATGCGCGCCCTCACCTTCATCAACCACGTATTCAACAATACCGATTTTTTGAAGTTTGTCTGCGGTTAATGCAAGTGCTTCGCTGGCTTGTTCTGCTTTTTCAGCCGTTTTCCACAGAATGGATGCACAACCTTCTGGTGAAATCACAGAGTAAATACTGTGTGAAAGCATTACCACACGGTCAGCCACACCTATACCGAGTGCACCACCAGAACCGCCTTCACCTAAAACGGTCGCAATAACAGGCACTTTCAAACTAGAAAGCTGAGCCAAGCTTGTCGCAATCGCTTCTGCTTGACCACGCTCTTCCGCACCAACACCTGGGTAAGCTCCCATTGTGTCAATAAAAGTAAATACAGGTAGATTGAAACGCTCTGCCATATCAAGCAAACGCTGTGACTTACGGTAACCTTCTGGATTACACATACCGAAGTTATGTTGTAATTTTTCACGGGTACTACGACCACGATGCTGACCAACCACCATCACAGGTTGACCATTAAAACGTGCTAAACCACCGACCATTGCACCGTCATCACCATAAAGACGATCACCATGCAAGGTATCAAATTCTGTAAAAATTTCGCCTACATAATCCAAAAATTGCGGACGTTCAGGATGACGTGCAATTTGAACCGTTTTCCAAGCTTTAGATTGAGCAGCTTTACTTTTCATAAGTCGAGTATTATCCCTAATTTACCGAGGGTTCACCCTTCGGAAGTTTAGGTTCGGGTAATATTGCATGACTGATCTCAGACAATCATCACCCGACCTGAAGTTAATCGATAAACTGTTCCGACTGAATATTCAATGCAATGTCCCAATGCTTAAATTGCACTTGCTCATCATGCAAATCTGCAACCAGCAGTGGCCATTGTTTGGCATCACCAGAAACGCTGAGATGCCATTGTTGCTCATTATCCACCGTCAATTCAATGGCAGGAAGCATCTCATCGCTACGGCTGTGATTCAGTAAAACGGCAAGACGAAGCAATAAGCATAAGTAGACAAGCTTGTGACTACCGACCTTGAGCACATCTAATTTGGCATCTGGACGTAATTTACGACGATGATGAGCGACCAAATGTGACAAATGGTTTTGATCGATTTGCGAAAAACCAGGAATGTCAGAATGCTGTAATAAATAAGCACTATGTTTATGATAACCACTGTGACTAATGGCTAAACCGATTTCATGTAAATACGCAGCGCGACGCAATAAATCACTATCATCACTGTTTAAATTCAGTGCAACAGCCACGCCATCAAATAAATGCTGTGCGGTTTCTACTACACGTTCTGCTTGTTTTTGGTCTGCGCCATAGCGCCCCATCATGGCTTGTACGCTACGATCACGGACATCTTCATGTTGAAAACGCCCTAGAAGATCGTACATCACCCCTTCACGCAATGCGCCATCGGAGTAAACCAATTTATCAATATTTAGTACTTCGAATACAGCATACAAAATCGCAACACCTGCAGGTAAAACAGCTCGACGATCTTCTTTTAAACCTTCAAACTCCATATCTGAAATATGTTTGAATTTCAGCATTTTTTCTTTGAGTTTTTCTAAGCCTTCACGGGTCAAGTTTTCTTGTTCATCACTCCACCCCATATTGACCGCAATTTGACGACAAGCCTTGATTGTTCCACTTGAGCCAACCACCGTATCCCAACCAGCAGCTTTATAAGTATTAGCAATTGAGGTCAATTCTTTTCGTGCTGCCACTACAGCTTTATCAAAGGCTTTACTATTAATATCGCCTTCTGGGAAATAGGCTTTGGTAAATGCAACGCAACCCATTTGCAAAGATTCGGTATGGATCGGTTCAAACTCTTCACCAATAATCAGCTCAGTCGATCCACCACCAATATCAATCACCAAACGACGACCACTATTGACCATAGTATGCGAAACACCTAAGTAAATTAGACGCGCTTCTTCACGGCCTGCAATAATTTCAATTGGCTTTGGTAAAATTTCGGCAGCTTTTTGAATAAATTCGTGACCATTTTTAGCTTGACGCAAAGCATTGGTCGCAACAATACGCAAACGCGTTGGTTGTACAGAACTCAACCGCCCAACAAAACGTGCTAAACACGCCAAACCACGCTGTTGTGCAGCTTCAGTTAAATTCTTATTTTCATCCAATCCAGCAGCAAGCTGAACTTTTTCTGACATAGAAGCAACTTTCTTAACTTCACCATGATCCACACGTGCGATTGCCAAGTGGAAACTGTTTGACCCCATATCAATGGCAGCAAGTAATTCTTCATCAATCAAAAAATCAGACATTATTTATACAAACTCATACTGAATTGTTGCCTAGATTAATTCACATGCACGCAATTTAAAAGCCATTTATTTAGACAATTTGACGAGTCATTATTTTTTCAGCATATATGACAATTGTGTTACAGAAACCACCCTTTTTTCAAAGTTCCGATTGTAAATATCGTGAGCATCAATTGGACAATTTAATCAATTCGCCTGAAAATTTACGCATTCCCCTACATTGTTAAAGATGACTGTGTAATACTTATATCCATAGATAGATTCATCTTTAAAATATTTTTGGAGCAAAATCCATGTCTGGCAATATCGTAAATACAACTGATGCAAACTTTGACGCTGATGTTCTTCAATCTGACATTCCTGTAATTGTTGATTTCTGGGCAGGTTGGTGTGCACCATGTAAAGCCATCGCACCTGTATTAGAAGTCCTTTCTAATGAATACGAAGGCAAAGTTAAAATCGTTAAGGTTGATGTAACGGCTTGCGAACAAACTGCTGTGAACTACAACATCCGTAATATCCCAGCATTATTAATGTTCAAAAACGGTGAAGTTGTTGCACAACAAATCGGTGCAGTGCCAAAGTCTAAATTGACTTCATTCATTGATGAAAATATCTAATTTTAGATTTTTGCAGTACTGATCTGCAAAATTTTAAATATTCAAAAATACGCTAGAAAAACTAGCGTATTTTTTTGACTATAATTTGACAAATACATTGATCTCACTTATATTTCATGCACAAGGAACATTAGGATTATCTTTTTCCTGTTTCTTAAAAGACAACACATAAGATCGCCGCTCGGCAACAGAAATTGTTTAACACATTTCTCCTCGAAAGAACTACATAGCTTCTGAGTCTGTTTTTGCTCAAATGCATTTTCAGCTCAACGATTGCACTGCGGACGACTTTTGCTTCTTTTCTCTTTTATCTGTGTTCCACACATCCTTATTCAATCTGACCATCTATGAATTTAACTGAACTCAAGAAAAAACCGATCGGCGAACTCATTAAAATTGCTGAGTTTATGGGCCTTGAAGGAATGGCGCGTAACCGTAAGCAAGACATCATTTTTGCCATCTTGAAACGCCATGCAATGAATGGCGAAGAAATTTTTGGTGATGGTGTTCTAGAGATTTTGTCGGATGGCTTCGGCTTCCTCCGCTCAGCAGCGGGTTCTTACCTTGCTGGTCCGGATGATATTTATGTAAGCCCATCACAAATTCGTCGTTTTAACCTACGTACAGGTGATACGATTACAGGTACGATTCGCCCACCGAAAGAAGGTGAACGTTACTTTGCATTATTAAAAGTAAACCAAATTAACTACGATACACCTGAAAACTCACGTAATAAAATCTTATTTGAAAACTTAACCCCACTTTTCCCGACTGAACAATTGGTTATGGAATTGGGTAATGGTTCTTCTGAAGATTTAACTGCACGTGTAGTCGATTTAATTGCGCCAATTGGTAAAGGTCAACGTTCAATCATTGTTGCACCACCAAAAGCTGGTAAAACGATGTTGTTACAAAACATCGCGCAATCGATTGTTCGTAACAACCCAGAATGCTTCCTCATCGTACTTCTTATTGACGAACGTCCTGAAGAGGTAACCGAAATGGAACGTACAGTTCGAGGTGAAGTTGTTGCATCTACATTTGACGAATCACCTGCGCGTCACGTACAAGTGGCTGAAATGGTGATTGAAAAAGCCAAACGCCTCGTTGAGCACAAAAAAGATGTCGTCATTCTACTCGACTCAATCACTCGCTTAGCACGTGCGTACAACACGGTTGTACCATCATCAGGTAAAGTGTTAACTGGTGGTGTAGATGCACATGCATTAGAACGCCCTAAACGCTTCTTTGGTGCTGCACGTAATATCGAAGAAGGTGGCTCATTGACCATTATTTCTACTGCATTGATCGAAACAGGCAGTAAAATGGATGAAGTCATTTACGAAGAATTCAAAGGTACAGGTAACCAAGAGATTACACTTGATCGCCGTATTGCTGAAAAACGCGTCTTCCCTTCAATGAACATCAAAAAATCAGGTACGCGTCGTGAAGAACGTCTCATGAGCGAAGAAAACCTACGTAAAGTCTGGATTTTACGTAAATTACTTCACCCTATGGATGAACTTGCAGCAATGGAATTCTTGCTAGATCGCATGAAAGAAACCAAAACCAATGATGATTTCTTTGATCAAATGAAGCGTAAAGCGGCAAACTAATTTAAAGAAAATGATAAAAAGGCTATCTATAACGATAGCCTTTTTATTTGGTTGACATTATTTACATAAATATACAATTGCAGCGTTTTGATTTAACACAAAGTTGCAAATGTTTGAAAATTAAAATTAATAAATAGTTTTCCCCATGTTTTTTAAGTATTTACCCTTTAATAAACCAATCTAAAACTCAAAATCAATTGTAAATATCTGTTAAAAAACCATCATTTTTGCATCATTTTTGACAGTTTTTTTAATTTAGACAGTAGCAATTCAAAATGCGCAGTGATAGCATATTCGCATACCAGTTAGACTGCTCATGCAAAAAGCAATAAACAGGCTAACTTGGGTTTTTTGTCTCAATTTAATTTATGAGAGTGATGCCATGTTATTCAAAAAAATCGCTATTGCTGCTGCAGTTGCTACTACTTTAGCTTTTGTTGGTTGTGCTAAAAAAACTGAAGAAGCTGCTGCTGACGCAACTGCTGCTGCTTCTCAAGCTGTAGAAGCTGCTTCTGAAGCTACTGCTGCTGTTGACGCTGCTGCTGCTTCTGCTACTGACGCTGCTGCAGTTGCTACTGACGCTGCTTCTGAAGCTACTGCTGCTGTTGCTGACGCTTCTGCTCCAGCTTCTGCTGCTCAATAATAATCACTTAGATTATTATCAGAAAAAAGAGAACCTTAGGTTCTCTTTTTTATGTCTATAAAAAATATCTCTATACTCTAGTTTACTCACACAGCAATAAACTTCTTGGCTAATTCATAAAGCACTCAAACTATATATTTAAAATGTATCCAAAAGTGTACTTCTATTAACTATATATGGCTCAGAAATGAAGAGCACAATTCCACAAGAGAATGAAGTTTCTCCCGCTTGCAAAACACTGATTCTCACTCCGCAAGGAAAGAGAACATTCATTATTGATCTCTATCTATTCAAAACCAACTTTTGCAAATAGTCTGATCTTCAAAACGATTATATTCACCTTTGCTCCGCACATACAAAAAAGCCCCAAGTAAATACTCAGGGCTTTTATTTATACATAACGAATCGAAAATTAATCTTCTTGTTCTGTACCTACACGTTGTCTGAATTTCTGACCTGCACGGAACGTTACCACTCGACGTGCTGAAATCGGAATTTCTTCTCCAGTTTTTGGATTTCGACCTGGACGTTGACGTTTGTCACGTAGTTCAAAGTTACCAAAACCTGAAAGTTTAACTTGTTCACCGGCAATTAATGCTTGGCTAATTTCGTCAAAGAACAATTCAACCATTTGTTTCGCTTCACGACGATTTAAACTCGTAAGCTCACTTAAATGATCAGCCATTTCTGCTTTTGTTAATGCTGTCATGAGGCCCTCAATGTCGCTTGGTAAGTGCTTTCTAACACTTGAATAATATGATCCATACCGGATTTAATTTCAGCATCTTCAAGTGTACGAGTTGGATGTTGCCATAACAATGCAAATGCCAATGAGCGCTTACCTTGTTCAACCCCTTGCCCAGTGTACACATCGAATAACCAACTTGAGTCGAGTAACTCTCCACCAGTCTTTTCGATAAGTTGCTGAATTTCACTGACATTAATCTTATCACTAATTACAAGAGCAATATCACGTCTAACCGATGGAAATCGTGATAATTCTGTAAAATTAGATACATAAGTTTGCAAAACAGCCGATTGATCGAGCTCAGCAACCCAAGTTGTGCCCAAATCGAGTGCATTTTCTAAAGATGGGTGCAAACGACCTAAATAACCAATCGATTGACCATTCACCAAAATTTCAGCGGATTGCCCTGGATGTAACCATTCACGTTCAGAACGTACATACTCAACTTGGACGCGACCTGCTGCTAAAACTTCTTCAACTTCACCTTTTAAATCAAAGAAATCCATCGCTTGAGGCTTAGCATGCCAAGATTCTGCTTGCTTAGACCCCACAGCGATCATCGCCAAAGTAGGGATCTGTTTAAGATCATCAATATTTTGTGCATTTTGATAATCAAAACGTAAACCAAGCTCGAAGAAACGCACACGGCTTTGCTGACGATTGATATTGTATTGCACACAAGGGATCAAGCTTGAAAGTAAAGTTGAACGCATCACAGCCAGATCACTTGAGATTGGATTTGCCAATGCCAAAGGATTCACTTGTGAATTCAATTGCTTTTCAAGTTTTAAATCTGCAAAGCTAAAGCTAATCGCTTCTTGGTAGCCTAAAGCCACCAAAGTTTGGCGTAATTGTGGTAATTCAAACTGGTCTTGATGTTTTGCTAATCTCACATCAATGACTGGCAAGCTCATTTGAATATTGTCATAGCCATGAATACGCGCAACTTCTTCAATCAAATCCTGATAAATTGCCATATCATAACGATGTGATGGCGGAACAACTGTCCATTCACCTTGTGCTTTAACGGTTACATTACAACCTAAACGCTGTAAAGCATCGGTAATAAAATCTGATTCAACTTTATAGCCAAGCAATTGATCCACTTGCGCTTGATTCAATTCAATCGCTTCACGTGTTGGCAATAACGCTGCTTGTTCAGCAACAGTAATCGGACCAAATTCACCACCGGCAAGTTCAGCAATCAATTGCGATGCACGATGCATGGCAATCATTGGTAATTCAAAATCTACACCACGTTCATAACGTTGCGATGCGTCAGTATGTAAACCAAAACTACGCGCACGACCTGCAATCGCAAGTGGAGCGAAGAATGCTGATTCTAAGAAAATCTCAGTAGTTGCATCTGTCACAGAAGAAGACAGACCGCCCATGATTCCTGCAATTGCTAATGCTTTACTGTCATCAGCAATCACCATGACATTTTCAGACAATTCAACTTCTTGTTCATTTAACAATACAAGCTTTTCATTTGCTGTTGCCTGACGTACATGAACTGAACCCTGTACCTTGCCACCATCAAAAGCATGTAAAGGCTGACCGAGTTCCATCAATACATAGTTGGTAATATCTACTAAAATACTGTGCTGACGAATACCTGAACGTGCTAAAGCTTGTTCCATCCATGCAGGAGTCGGTGCTTTGGTATTCACATTTTTGATCACACGACCTAAGTAACGTGGGCAACCTTCAGTTGTAATCACAACTTGTTTTTGATCTGCAATTGTCGCTGCAACTTCTTGAATTTCAGGAGCAGTCACAGGCAACTGGTTAATCACACCAATTTCACGGGCAATACCACGGATACTGAAACAGTCACCACGGTTTGGTGTGATACTGATATCAATCACATGATCATCAAGATTTAGATATTCACGGATATTCACACCAACAGGCGCATCATCTGGAAGTTCTAAAAGACCATCAATTTTATCTTCAAGATCAATTTCAGAAGCACCGCACAGCATTCCTTGTGACTCAACGCCACGAAGTTTGCCCTTTTTGATTTTAAAATCACCAGGTAATACTGCACCAATCGTTGCAACAGGTGCTTTCATCCCTGCACGGACATTTGGCGCACCACAAACGATTTGCAATGGTTCACCCGAACCAATATTGACTGTGGTTACACGTAAACGATCTGCATCAGGATGTTGCTCTACAGTAAGAACCTCACCAACCACTACACCTGTAAATGGTTTTGCTGCTGGTGTTAAATCATCAACTTCTAAACCAAGCATAGTCAGCTGGTCAGATAAAGCTTCGCTATCAATTGCAGGATTTACCCACGTGCGTAGCCAATTTTCGCTAATTTTCATTTCGTAAAAACCTATAATTTCTAAATTTCTAATCCCCTCTCACTCCACTTTTAAAAGCAAAGTACCCGTCATCTCATCACAATGGACAACCCCTCTCCTTTCAGGAGAGGTCAGGGAGAGGTATAAACTTGTTAAGCAAATTGGCGTAAGAAACGCACATCATTTTGGTAGAACATACGCAAGTCATTGATGCCATAACGCAACATCGCGAAACGTTCTACACCTAAACCAAAGGCAAAACCTTTATACTTTTCAGGATCAATTCCCGCAGCTTGGAGTACATTTGGATGCACCATACCGCAACCTAAAACTTCCAACCATTTACCACGCTCATCCATAATATCCACTTCAGCACTTGGCTCTGTAAATGGGAAATAAGATGGACGGAAACGTACTTTCAAATCTTTTTCAAAGAATTCATTGAGGAGATTGACCAACAAGCCTTTTAATTCAGCAAAGCTGGTATTTTCAGCAACGTATAAACCTTCGATTTGATGGAACATTGGAGAATGGGTTTGATCCGAGTCACAACGATATACACGACCTGGACATACGATACGAATCGGTGGTTGATTCTTTTCCATAGTACGGACTTGCACACCTGAAGTATGCGTACGCAACAAATGGTTTGCATCAAAATAGAAAGTATCATGCATCGCACGTGCAGGATGGTGTCCTGGAATATTCAATGCTTCAAAGTTGTGATAATCATCTTCAACTTCTGGACCTGTCGCAACGGTAAAGCCTGCTTTGGTAAAGAATTGGCAAATACGTTCTTGAACTTGAGTCACAGGATGGATACTACCGACAGTTTGCCCTCGTCCAGGCAAAGTAATATCAATCGTTTCGCTTGCAAGTTTTTGTTCTAGTGCAGCTTTTTGTAATTCAGTTTGACGTTCAGTGAGTGCTGTCGTAATTGCTTCACGTACGGCATGAATTTGCGCACCAAAAACTTTACGCTCTTCTGCATCCATTTTACCTAATGATTTCGACTGTTCCGCAAGCTGGCTTTTTTTCCCTGTAAATTGCACTCGAGCTTGATCGAGTGTAGCAAGGTCTTGAGCTGCTGCAATCGCAGCGAGCGCTTCAGTGGTCAGGGCTTCCAGTGACATAGTAACTCTCAAAGCAACAATTTAGAAAAATAATATAACTGCATATTCTAACAGTTTTTATGCAGTTGAATGAAGTTTCCGCTTGATGAAAAATACGATTAGACAGCACTTATTCCAAATAAATTGTGAATTTCCCTGTGTGAATACTGTTGCAATGCTAGAACTTTGATTTATAAAAAGTATAAAATGGATTCAATGTCACTGAGATTTATAACAAATGGCACTCGATCAAATCTGGAAACGACAACTTACCCTTGTGACTTATGGTAATGAATATTTAACCCAAGAGATTGGTTTCTCTCGCTGGGTCAATCATGCCATTTTTAATCAGCATGCCTTTGGCTTTCGTGATTTGATGACGCAACATTTGTTAGCACAACATTTTCAAATTTGGCTGGAAGGTTTAAAAAAACAAGGCGTCTATCGTCTGAGTTTACATAGCTCAAGCTTGCTGAATGATGAACAGAATCCAAATGCCAATGTTGAGCTTTTAGCCATTCCACATTTTATTGTTAGTCACGATAAGCAAAAGAAAACGGCTTGGATCTTCGGTAAAGAACTGGCTGAATGGTACAGTGCAGACAATGACTACGAAGCACCATTAGCTCAACGTCCTAACATTCGTACAGAAGTTTTTTGGCGATTTGATCTTAACGCTAAATTGGTGAAACGCATCGAACAGGATTTGGTACAACCCAATTGGGATGATATTCAAATTTATACAGATAATGAATTATTTGATAGCAAATATGCACAAGGCTTTGTTGAACCCATCAATAAAGATTTGCCTTACTATGGCTTAGAAAATAATGATCAAGTTGAAAATGATGCAAGTGTAAAACTTTCATTACTTCCAACTGATTACCAATCTGATTATGGACATGAAACTTTCTATCGTTTTGACGCTTTAGAAAGCTTTATTTCTACAAAACTACAGCATCCTTATGATGAAAATGAACAAATTCTCAGTCCAGAAGAACAGATGAATTTGCGTCATTTTTTACAGAAATTTGAAGATTTAAAAGCCAAGTTTATTGTCAAAATTGCAAACCACTATAAAACAGCACGATTAACACCCAAAGTCGTTGAATCGCCTTTTGACAATAGCAATTTCAATACAAAGACGGAGCAACGTCAGAGTTTTAACAGCAAACCAAGTGGTGAGCATAAACCGGGGAAAACCAGTGTTTTTGCTTTAATTGTGATTACGATTTTGATCTGCTTAGCCGCGTATTATTTTGGTTTGTAATTATTTAGTCGGGTTAATCAAATAGAAAGCAACCTTAGAGTTGCTTTCTCACATCCATTAAAGCAAAACCTAGTAGATTCAATCCTTTCCACTGTAAGGGTTTTTCAGCATTTCCATCATCAGCAGATAATCCAATTCCCCATACTTTGTCATAAGGTGATGCTTCAACAATGACCTTATTGGAAGTATTAAGCAGAAATTGCTTTAATTCTACATTTTGAGAAAATTTTTCCACGTTTCCTCGAAGCACAATCTTATAACGATGTTCAATCCAAATATCGTCTTGATAATTCTTGACTAAACGCCCCAAAGCCTTAATCTCTTTTGGACTCGTTGTTTGTAAAATTTTTTCAAAGATTTCATCATCACCAAATAACTTAGCCTTTTGCGCCATCATATACTGTTCCGTATTTCGATAATGCACATCATCAACATCAAAATGTGCAGGGAACCACTGACTTAAACAGCTTTTATCTACAACATTTTTCTGCTTTGGTGTATGTCCCCAAAAACATAGATATTTAAAACGCTGACCCTTTCTGATCTGTTCTTGTAAATCTATTAAAAATTGTGAATCTATCATTCTTATATTGCTCTATGCTTTATGTAGTTCCCATTGATAAAATACTTCGGAAATTCCCTTTCCATATTCAGGAATTTCATCTTCACCCATCATTTTTCCACCCATTTTCTCATAGAAATAACGGCTGGGATTTTGATTAATCACACCCAATTGCAATCGCTGATAATGTGCAGAATTCGCAAGCTGATAGAATTGTTCAAACATTGTACGACCAATACCTTGCCCTTTAATTTCTTTTAGAAAATAAAATGCCTTAATTTCAGCAATATTGTTATTTGGATTTAAATAACCATCTAAAAACCCCAAAATTTGACCTTCGTGTTCATATACAAAGATTCGATGATTCTGATCAATGACTAATTTTTGCCAAAGTTGAATCCGTTGTTCTACACTTAACTCATCTATGACGTGTTGACGAATTATACCAATATAAGTTTCTTTCCAACTCTGCACATGAACTTGGGCAATTTGTTGCACATCATTTTGATTTGCAATTCGAATCACAATTTTACTCTGGTGAAATAATAGGGCGAATAGTGAGAATCACTTTATGATCATTGGCATGTTGGTTGATATAATGTTGTAAACCAGTCACTTCCCCCTTCACTTCCGCATCTGCTCCATACATCACTTTAATGGTTTCTCCGATTCTCGGCAGGAGTTGTAACTCAACTTCAATTGCACCTTGTGGAACGCCTTCAATTTCTACACGCATTATTCTTTTCCTATCTTTTTATTTGGAGATAGCCTTAATGTATGCGAGCGCAATTCAATTCGACAATTATTTCATGTTGATATTGTGTAATTTAGCTTCAAAGACTTTCTTTTAGTCATCGTCATAATTCAAGTCATCTGCATCAACATTAATAAAATCTGGCTGTGGTGTAACTTCAAATTTGACTGCTTGAATGGTCAATTGTCCTTGTAGTTTAGCTTTAGCAACACGATGCATTCCATCCATTACGCGCCCTTCTGCACAGACAATAATCGGATATTTTAAATCAGCATCTTGAACCAATTGAATATGATCAATAATTTGTTGCGTCGTTGGATATATGTCAGGAAACCAGTAGCTTTCATTCAATTCTCGAATTTCGATCAACGGAATTTCAATTGTTAGAAAGTTTTGGCTTAACTCAACCAAGCGATGCACATCCCAAATACAAGTATCGTCACCCACTTGGCGAAAATGGTATTGTTTTCTCATATTTTTTCACACATGCTATATGACGATCAGAAAATATAATAACAGGAAAATACATGCATTTTGAAAGAGCTTATCGCCAAGTGGCTTTGGTCAGTTATGGAAATGAATTTTTAACTGGCGCAGTGGATTCAGAAATTTTAGATCGCCATCCTCTACTCTTTACTCATTTTCCTATTTTGCGTGATCTTAAAAAAGGTACTTTACTGGCAGGTTCTGCTTCACATTTACTCAATCATCTCAAAGTACAGGGGCTTTATAAAATTAGTTTACACTTTGCATCTGATGTATTACAGCCACGTACTGATTCTCAAATCTTTGATTTTAATGTAGGTGAATACAATTTTTGCATTGTCTGTCATTTCCCAAATCAAATATTTAAAGTGCTCATTCATGTTGATGAAAAACCACTATGGCAAGAATATGATCCGAATCAATTTCCATTACAGTCTAACTATAATAATTATCATGATAGCGTAGAAAACTATGTATTGATGGATGTATCACCTGATTTTTCAGACAAAATTTTAGCGGATTTACAGCCTCTTTCATGGCAATCTTTTTATGCGGAATATCAAAAAGAAGTCTATGATTTTGAAATCTCAAAGCGCTATGGTTCTTTTCCCGTTCCACTGACAGAAAGTAATTGCTATGAAGGTAATCTCTATCAAAAAGAGGAACAATTTCCCCTATTACCGTATAATTTAAAACGAAATTATGTGAGTAATTTAATTATCAATGCGGCTGCACTGCGTCATCGCTTTAATAATGAATCTCATGCTAAAAATGAATATGCAGATTATTGGCACATGGCAAGTAATGAAAAAGTTGAATTTTCTCAAGCCTCAAATATTGTAGAGAAATTTCTTCCTATTATCTTAAAACATTCAGCTAACCATTATCAAAATGCAACCCTCGATGCACAAACACAATCAAACATGCCTTTTGTTTCCACCTCAAAAACAATAGAAAATTCACGCGATGCGTCAACATCAAATTTAGAAAATATTGAACCTGAGAAACCTGAATTAAATGAAGTATCTTCTGGTTTCAAATGGTTTGGGCTGATTAAGTTTTTATGGTTTATGTTGTGGTGTTACTGCGCCTTATGGACATTGGCATATTTTACGGTACGTTGGGGAAATATTTTTGTACTCGGTATCGCTTTTTTATATGCACTATACAAAATACTGCCTAAATCAAATGAACAATCTGAATAGCTATTTTTAACTCATTAGAATTATTTTTCTTAAAATAAAAAAGACCGCTAAAAGCGGTCTTTTTTAAATCATCAATGATGATTAAGCAGCCAATGCACCTTTAGCTTTTTCAGCTAAAGCAGCAAATGCAACTGAGTCATGCATAGCGATGTCAGCAAGTACGCGACGGTCGATGATCACTTGAGCTTTTTTCAAGCCATCGATCATACGGCTGTACGACAAACCATTTTGACGAGCACCAGCATTGATACGTGCAATCCACAAAGCGCGGAATTGACGTTTCTTTTGACGACGGTCACGGTAAGCGTATTGACCTGCTTTAATTACCGCTTGGAACGCTACACGATAAACACGTGAACGCGCACCATAGTAACCTTTAGCACGAGCAAGAATTTTTTTATGACGGCGATGAGCCTGTACACCACGTTTTACACGAGCCATTTATAATCTCCTTAGATGTATGGGCACATACGACGAACTGAATTCATGTCACTTACGTGAACCATGACACAACCGCGCAATTGACGAATACGTTTAGCAGATTTTTTGGTCAAAATGTGGCGTTTGAACGCTTGTTTACGCTTGAAACCGTTAGCAGTCGCTTTGAAACGCTTAGCTGCACCACGGCGAGTTTTTAACTTAGCCATAACAACCTCTTTAAACACCTGTTCGGAACGTTCGCACCATTGCGAAGACGACCTGCAGGTAAGGGAGGCAATATTCTAAATCATCTCTGTATAAAACAAAAGCAAAACTACGGACTATTTCAAATTTCCTTAATGTAATTTCCGATGTTAATTTCACGCATGATGACAATTAAAAAGGCTTATAAATCTTTATAATCGTCACATCATGATAAAACTGGACAGTTATGAACCCTGCACAGGATGCTTTTGCTGCGCTCCGCTATCGAGATTTCTCAATTGTCACCATCAATCAATTTTGCTTAACACTGGCAATTTTAATCCAAGAAATTATCGTGGCTTATTCACTTTATCAAATTACCAAAGATCCTTTGACCCTCGGTCTAATTGGTTTGGCTGAAGCCATTCCATTTATCGCCCTGTCACTTTGGGGTGGATATTTCGCAGATAAGTTTAATAAACAAACGATTATGAAAATTTGTCTATTTTTCTCAGTTCCATTACCACTCGTACTGTGGTGGTTATTCCATAGTTTTGATCACGCTCAAATCAGTATTCATACCTTGTCATGGGGAATCTATACAGTAATTTTTGGTTTAGGAACGATTCGAGGTTTTTATAATCCATCAGCAACCTCTCTCAAACCATTCTTAATTCCCCGTGAGTTATATGCCAATGGTGCAACTTGGACTACGATTGGATGGCAAAGTGGCGTCATTATTGGCCCAATGCTCGGCGGTTTCATGTTGGCATGGTTAGGACGTGAAAACAGTCTTTTATCTGTAGCCGTACTTCTATTTGTCTGTTTTTGTCTTATTGCGCGCTTAAAGAAAAGAACCTTTCCAAAAATGGAACAGAGTAATTTAAAAGACAGCTTAAGCGAAGGTTTCCGCTTCATTTGGAAAACTAAAATCGTCCTTTGGGCGATCTCTTTAGATTTAGTTTCCGTGCTATTTGGTGGTGTGATTGCCCTACTGCCGATCTTTGCTGAAGATATTTTAAAAGTTGGTCCTGAAGGTTTAGGCTACTTACGTGCAGCGCCATCCATTGGTGCGCTTATCACGATGATCGCATTAACCAAGTTTCCGCCTACCCATCATGCATGGCGCAATATGCTTTTAGCTGTTGCAGGCTTTGGGATTTTTACCATCATCTTCGCATTCTCGAACAGTATGTGGCTTTCATTGATTGCTTTAGCAATGACTGGGGCATGCGACAGTATTTCAGTTGTGGTTCGTCAAACTATTTTACAAGTTTACCCACCTGAGAATATGCGTGGTCGTGTTGCGGCGGTCAACGGCATGTTTGTTTCCAGCAGTAATGAACTCGGTGCGTTTGAATCGGGGTTGGCTGCAAAATATCTAGGGACGATTACTGCAACCGTTTTCGGGGGTTGTATGACCATGGCTGTTGTTGCGATCAGTTGGATTAAAACCAAGGATTTATTCAAAGTTGACATTACCAAAGGACAAGAACAATCGAAATAAAGTTAAAAACTGAGAAAAATGTGCCTTCGGGTACATTTTCTATTGCGAGATTTGGTATTTCGATAAATACTTTGCACAATTAAATTATTTACATGCAAGTTCAATTTGCATGAATTGCCAAAGCTATGAATAAAGTTATTTTTACAACATGCCTTTTATGCCTTTCTACATATAGTTATAGTGCTGAAAAATTACCTACCATTAAAGTGCAAGGTAACCAATTAGAACAAAATGATCCACAACATTTAACTACTCGTATTCAATGGCTTAAGTTCCCGCAAATTAAATACCAAAGTAATGAATTAAAAGACCAAGAACGTTCAGCCATTATTCGCGTCAAAGCAGATCATTCAGGTAAAGTGCTTGATGCTGAAATTCAAGAAAGCACAGGCATTCGCCAACTTGATCAAAAAATTATTGATGCTGTTGAAGTTGCCAAAGTTAAACCTGCAATAAAGAATGGTAAATCCGTTGCAATGGTGGGTTATCAGACATTCACCTTAACTATGAATAATGCAACAGACCACAAGCCATCGGCACAATGCACCTATACATTTCATTCAAATCATTGGAACAAGCAGGAAAATGGCAAATCTGTTGCATTCCGCTATACCAAACAACCTCAACTTGCACTTGATGAATCGTTATTGAAGTTTAAAAATCGCGTAGTGAAATTCAAATTTAAAGTGAATAAACAGGGTGATGTGACTCAAGCAAAATTGACCAAACTTTCAGGTGTCAATGCTTTAGATCAGCAAGTACTTACTGCGGTTGAAAATGCAAAAATTGAAGTGAAACGCTCATATCGAACTTTATGGACATATAAGCCTTCGACTTTTAGTGATGAAATTCATTTCAAAACCAATGATTGTCAATAAAATAAATTCAGTAGCTTGGTGAAAAATAACTGAGCTACTGGTCTAACTATTTTCACTTTTACAGCTAAACGACTAAAACTGCGATATAACACTTTATACGATATGAAAAAAATATTTTTAATCAGTACCGCACTCTTACTTAACCAATCAATCCTTGCAGACGTCGCGCAAACATCTTCTGCCCAACAAGCGGCTGAACTTACACGGGATTCAGCACAATGGCGCATCGCACCTCGCATTCGTATCCAACCCTGCGACCTTGAAAATCAAAACCGTAAACTTGATCTTCAGATCACAGCAAATCCGCAAGGGAAAGTGACTGATGTAAAAGTTTTAGAAAGTACTGGGGTTGACCATCTCGATCAAAAGATTATAAAAACGGTATATGCATCTCGCTTTAGACCCACTGGCGAAACTTTTACTGTGAGCCAAGCATTTGCTTTAAATTTCACAGGACAACCAACAGCATCATGTAGACCTGTAAAACAGCAAAATACTTGTGTGTATTTATTTGAAACCAAAGTTTTAGGCGAACAGATTTTAAAACATAAGACGCCTTTTCAATATAGAGAAGTGCCTAAATTCTTTATTCACAAAGATGAACTAAAAGGTGAAAGCAGAGAAGTTCATTTTTCTTTTAAACTTTCCAATAAAGACCAAATCTCAAATATTAAAATCAATAAAAGCTCTGGTTTAAATCATCTTGATCAACAAGTGATTTCAGCGCTATCCACAACGAGAATCACTTCTGATAAAAAATGGTGGCAATTTTACAAAGTGACACATCAAGATCAGATTGTATTTGACCTGAATAAATGTCCTTAAATCAGACCTAAGTAAACCCAATAAATAAACAGATAGCGCCCTGCTTTTGCAATTGTGACGATGAATAGAAAGCGCCAAAAGTTTTCTTTCATCAAACCTGCAATGAGTGTGATTGGATCACCAATCACGGGCGTCCAACTCAACAACAAAGACCAGAAGCCATATTTTTGGTAAATACCTTCTGCTTTCAGCATATTGTGCTCAGAGACAGAAAACCATTTCTTATTTTTAAATCGCTCTATTCTCAAACCTAAATACCAATTCACACACGAGCCTAATACATTACCTATCGTTGCAATAATAAGTAATAAATAAGCTGAATATTGCGTTTGCACCAACAACCCAAGCAATACCGCTTCGGACTGTAAGGGCAATAAAGTTGCTGCACCAAAGGCAGATAAAAAAAGTAAAAGATAAGCCATGAAAATGCAAAAATAAGCGATGCTTAATTTACAAATTTAAAGATTTTTTGGTTTTAAAATATTGAATATTTGCAACAATAATTGCCACGACAATCACTGCAAGACGTGCCCAAGAATAACGCTGTGCTATCGGATCAATCGTCGCACGTAATACTGAGGTATCTTGCACTTTTACATCGGGCAATAGGCTCTGAATATGCACCACTTCCACGATATATAACACTGAACATAGGGCGATCCCCATAATCACGCACCAATAAATTTTAGGATTTTTTTCTAAAATATACGTGAGATTTAAAAAGAATGCTTTCATTGCTCATATCCAACATTAAAAAACCACCAGATTTGGTGGTTCAGCAGTTTAGCATATTCTGATTTTAAACTTTGATGGATAATGCACGTTGAACGGCTGGACGTGCAGTTAAACGCTCAACATATTCTTTCACATAAGGATAATCATCTAAATCAATTTGTTGCCACTCATGGCGTAAAACCCAAGGTAAGATTGCCATATCTGCAATCGAATACTCACCTGCCACATATTTCTGACCGATCAATTGATGATTTAGAACCCCATATAAACGCTTTGTTTCAGTCACATAGCGATCTATGGCGTAAGGAATTTGCTCTTTGGCAAATTTTCCAAAATGATGATTTTGTCCAAGCATTGGACCAAAACCGCCCATTTGCCACATCAACCATTGCTCAACCTCAACACGTTCTTGCTCATTTTCAGGATAATATAAGCCTGTTTTACGCCCTAAATATTGTAAAATCGCACCAGACTCAAACACTGAAATCGCTTCGCCATTTGGGCCATTTTGATCGACAATGGCTGGAATTTTATTATTTGGGGATATGCGTAAAAAATCAGGTTGGAATTGATCATTTTCTAAAATATTGATCGGGAAAATTTGATAATCCAAACCCATTTCTTCAAGTGCGATGGTAATTTTATGACCATTGGGTGTCCCCCAATAATACAGATCAATCATATTTCATCCTTCCGCTTTCTCGCGTATTTTCTATATTTTATGACTTAAGTATTGTACTTTTATAACATGATTTTGCTAAATCGAATATGTCATCAATCAAGATATTTTCATAATTTATTCTAAAATAAAGCAATAAACTCATATTAAACAATCCTAATTATCATATTTTGATATTTGAATTAGGACACTATTAAAGTTTATCTATCCAAAAAACCAGCGCCATTAAATCTGAAAACGCTGTCCATAAAAAAAGCACTGCAAATGCAGTGCTTTTTTAAGATAAACAAGGGATTACTTTTTCTTTTTAGGACCAAGTAACATACCCATTTGACGACCTTCCATTTTTGGTGCTTGTTCAACAACACCACACTCAGCCACATCTGCTTCAATTTTTTGTAATTGAGCAAGACCCAACTGTTGGTGAGCCATTTCACGACCACGGAAACGTAGAGTAATTTTGACTTTGTTACCTTCCTCAAGGAACTTGAGAATAGCACGCAACTTAACGTTGTAATCACCAACATCTGTACCAGGACGTAACTTGATTTCTTTGACCTGAACTTGATGCTGTTTCTTTTTCGCATCTTTTTGCTTTTGCTTCAGATCAAATAAATGTTTGTTGAAATCCATGATTTTACAAACAGGCGGTTCTGCATTTGCCACAATCTCAACAAGGTCAAGATCTGCGTCTTCAGCAGCACGCAACGCTTCTGCAAGCGTTACAATACCTTTCTGTTCACCATCTGCAGCAACGAGACGGACTTCTTTTGCCTTAATCTCGTCGTTCAATGCAGGACGATTGCTTTTAGCACCTTGTTGTTGGTTACGGTCAGGCTGTTTAATCTTTCTTACTCCACAATGTACCGGCCGCGTTCGGCAACGGCTGCTTTCACTAAGTCAACAAATGCATCAATTGACATAGTACCTAAATTTTTTCCAGAACGGGTACGTACGTTTACAGTACCTTCTTCCACTTCTCGGTCCCCAAGTACCAATAAGTATGGAATACGCTCTAATGTACGCTCACGAATCTTAAAGCCGATTTTCTCATTTCTCAAGTCTGAAATTGCTCGAATTCCATTTTCTTTGAGTTTTGCGACCACTGACTCACATGCTTCCGCTTGTGAATCTGTAATATTCATGACACATGCTTGGATTGGCGCCAACCATGGTGGCATAAAGCCAGCGTAGTGTTCAATAAGTATACCAATAAAACGTTCAAAACTGCCAAGAATTGCACGATGCAACATCACAGGATGGTCACGATCGTTATCTTCTGTTACATAAGAGGCATCTAAACGTAACGGCAAGTTAAAGTCACACTGAATTGTACCACACTGCCAGATACGACCTAAACAGTCCTTCAATGAGAATTCAATCTTCGGACCGTAGAATGCGCCTTCACCAGGCTGTTCTTGCCAATCAAGACCTGCTGTATCTAAAGCATCTGCCAAAGATTTTTCAGCAACATCCCAAAGCTCATCTGCACCGACACGTTTTTCAGGACGTGTAGACAATTTCATTTGTACTTCTTCAAAGCCAAAATCTTTATACACATCTAAAGTGAGCTTAATGAAATCTGCAACTTCTTTACCAATTTGTTCAGTGGTACAGAAAATATGTGCATCATCTTGAGTAAAGCCACGCACACGCATGATGCCGTGTAAAGAACCTGATGGCTCGTTACGGTGACAAGAACCGAACTCAGCCAAGCGAATTGGCAAATCACGGTAAGACTTCAAGCCTTGGTTAAACACTTGTACGTGACATGGGCAGTTCATTGGTTTTACAGCATAGTTACGGCTCTCAGACTGAGTCGTAAACATATTGTCTGCATAGTTGGCTGCGTGACCTGATTTCTCCCAAAGTGTAAAGTCTACAATTTGCGGAGTACGGATTTCTTCATAGCCATTGTCTTGTTGAATTTTACGCATGTACTGTTCAAGCACTTGGTAAATTGTCCAACCATTTGGATGCCAGAACACCATACCTGGTGCTTCTTCCTGCATATGGAACAAGTCTAAAGCTTTACCGATTTTACGGTGATCACGCTTTTCAGCTTCTTCGATACGTTTGATATAAGCAGCGAGTTCTTTTTTATCTGCCCAAGCAGTACCATAAATACGTTGCAATTGTTCATTCTTCGCATCACCACGCCAGTACGCACCAGACATTTTAGTGAGTTTGAATGATTTTAAGAATTTAGTATTCGGTACGTGTGGACCACGACACATGTCTACGTATTCTTGATGATAGTACAAGCCCATTTGCGTTTCATCAGGCATATCTTCAATTAAACGTAACTTATAATCTTCGCCACGCTCAGTGAACAATTTGATCACTTCAGCACGTGGTGTCATTTTTTTGATGACATCATAATCTTCATCGATCAGCTTTTTCATGCGTGCTTCGATGGCAGCCATATCTTCAGGTGTAAACGGTTTTTGACTGAAAATGTCGTAATAGAAACCATCTTCAATGACAGGACCGATCACCATTTTGGCTTCAGGAAAAAGTTGTTTTACCGCATGTCCCACAAGGTGAGCACATGAGTGACGAATGATTTCAACACCTTCCTGATTTTTAGGGGTAATGATTTCCAGTGTTGCATCTTCGGTAATTAAATCACTTGCATCGACTAAGCGACCATTCACTTTACCTGCCAGCGTATTTTTCGCCAGTCCAGGTCCAATACTTTGCGCAACTTCCATCACAGAAACTGCTTGATCAAATTGTTTTTGATCGCCATTTGGCAATGTGATAATAGGCATATTTAAAAATCCTTAAGGAGTGATGCCCCGTACAATAGAGCATATCACCGCGAGATTATGATCGAGGGAAACCCTCAAAAGATAAAATCGGTGGAACAGAATAAAAGTGTGTCGAATTTTACACCTTAAATCGGCTTTTATAAACCTTTGTCAAAAAATTATGTTCAATCCACTTCTATTAAACCTCTTGCGTAAATCAAAAAATAAGCAAGCATTAAATCCAAATATTAATCTAAAAAGCATCAGGAGTTCCTTCTCTTGCGCCATATATAGCTCAGGGATGAGGAGGTAACTCCGCAAGAGGATGAGGGGATTTTTAAAGAAAAACCTCTCCCTAACCCTCTCCTAGCAGGAGAGGGAACCTCCATTTTTGGCTCATTCACTTTGGAAATTACTTTCGCAAGAGGTCTATTAATTCGAAATTTTATGAGAAAATATAAAAACTACTCTCTAAACGTCTCGCACGCTTCAAATTGGCGATTTTTATAAAACCAAAGTTTGGCAAATTGCGGAATAATCGCTTCACTCTGTGTCGGTCTTAAAAAGACAAAATCATCGACATCAATTTGCGTCTGTTTTGGCACATTGACCATTTCCTGATTGGTACTGCGTCCATACAATGCATGTGGATGAATACCTTGCGGATGGACATAATCCGCCATCCAATAACCACCATACACAAACAAAGCCTTAGTTCGATGTGGTAGACGATCTAAAAGTGTCAATCCAGGCAATTGTGTATAAGGCAATACTTTCAATACAGGGGTTGCGATCCACAATGCGGATTTTAAAACATGTAAACTCTCAGAATCAAAATCACTCGGTTTCAACAACATCGAACCAAAAGCCAAATCATTACATACACTTTGTTCCACATGAAACGCAAAAGTTGGACTTCCGCCACCATTGAAACAAAGCTCATCATGCCAAAGCTGTGGAAATTGTCGTTGAATCAGCAATTGATAGTTTTGATAGATTTGCTGAGATTCTGCATAAGCCTCTTCAGCTTTTTTGATGATCGATGGGAGTTTTGTCACATGTGCGTCATAGCCCATCAACCCTGCAAATTCTAAATATTCAGCATGTGTCTGAATGAACGCTAAAATAGATCGTAAATCTTGTTCTGATGACACACCACCACGATGCAAACCGACATCAATTTCTATACTTATTTTCAGTTTGATCGCAAACTTTTTAGCAACGTCTAAATACTGCTCAAGGCGTTGTTGTGTATCCACCAACCATTGAATTTTTGCATACTGCCAATGATGATTTTCTTGATAAAAATGTTGCAACAACGACACAGGCATTGGCTTTCCAAGCAAAACATCTGCATCTGAAAATGTTTCCAAAATCGGCAAGAGCTGTGGCAAATGAAATACCATAAAGCGTTGCGTCGCCAGCCGTTGACTGATCTGTTTCAGTAGTTCCAAACATGCCAATGACTTCACCACCAAACGAGGTTGTACATGTGGCACATACTGAAATTTCTTTTCTGCATAATGCAGGTTTTGTTCAAATGCTTGAGCATCTACAATCAGTCGTGGCAAAGCCAATTCACTCTGCTTCAAGTCTTGATTGAGTTGTGCAAAAAAATGATTCATATCCTGCCCTTTTTTATATTTTAAACGTCATGCCAATGTTACTTTTCCATCAATAGCACATTCAAAGTCCATCAACTCATTCTGACAAAAATAATTTTTCTAAATACGGATTCAAAAATTTCCGCTCAGGATCCAAGTACTCACGTATTTGTTGAAAATGATCCCACATCGGATACATAGCGCGTAATTGCGCTGTGGTCATGCTGTGCATTTTCCCCCAATGTGGACGACCTTGATAGCGCTGTAAAATGGGTTCAATTTCATTAAATAACAATTGTGGATCTTGCTTAATGTATTGATGTATAGAAATCGAAATCGAATCACGCTGATAAAATGGACTTAGCCAAATATCATCGCCTTTGACAAAACGAAACTCTATCGGGAAAAAAGTTTGCTGTTTGGATTGTTTCATCTTGGCAAGCACTTCCTGCAAACAATCCACGCCCAGCTCGACAGGAACTTGATATTCCATTTCATTGAACTTGGTATTGCGTGGCGTTGGAAATATCTTGCTCGACCAATCCACAAAAGTTGTTGGCTGAATAAATACCCCCAACAGCTTTTGTAATTTCGGATTTAACGAGGGAAATGTCTTGGTCAACTCACAACACACCGTCAATAATGTATCTTCTGATGGAAAAGCATTTTTACGTGGCTGAATTTCTTCTTCCGAAATATCCAAGGTTTTCAACATCAACTTAGACGCATGTGAAAAGGCAAAACATTCGATATGCCGGTGTTCATTTTTCCATTGTGCAATATTTTGTATAAAGTCCTGCACATCACAGAGCTTCACATGTTCTTTGAGCTTATAACGTGGTTTATTTTGCATGGTGATTTTGGTCAAAATCCCCAATGTGCCAAGTGATACCCGCCCTGCATTGAAAATATCAACATTTTCATGACGATTACAACGCAAGATCTCGCCTGATGCAGTGAGTAATTCAAACGCCTCAACATAGGCTGAAATACAATGTAAATCAGTGCCTGTACCATGTGTTCCTGTCGATACAGCTCCTGCCAAACTTTGTTGATCAATATCGCCCTGTTGCATTAAAGATTGTTGAATCGGTTGTAAATACTGATCTAAATTAAATAAGCGTGTTCCTGACCAAATACTCGCTTGCGACAAAGCAGAATTCACTTGATCTACCCCTGCAATATGATCCAATGACAACAATGTTGCATCGGTGCAGACCAATGGTGTGAATGAGTGCCCTGCGCCCACCACTCGAATTTTAGAATGGTTTTGTACGATATTTTTTAACTCATCAATATTTTGCGGTTTCAGAATTTGCGTGGGTTGTGACTTTTGATAACCCGACCAATTATTCCATGTCAGTGATTTTTTATTTTGAGTCAATGCTTGATTCATAACGCTCATCCTTTAGCGTACGGCTGTTTTTAAATTGCCGTGATTGGTTCTTTTTTCTAATTCATGTTTTGGAATCTCTGCGGGGCGTGTCGTCTGATCATATTGACGCTGCGAAGACTCTAAATTTAACTGCTGCGAAAGTTGTTGAAACTTGAATTGAATCGCTGCATGTGTCCATTGCCCATATAAGGTATGCGCACCCTCATAGGCTTGTTGCTGATATTCTTCATTGGTGGTGATATAGCCCATATAGTCATTGCAATAAGACACCAAACAGGTTTTTTCCAATGCAGAATTCCCTGCCAATTGCTTCACTACAGTTTGAATCACCCTTTGCCCTGCAGTTGTGGTGATTTCACCTGGGCAACAAACCAATACCAATTGACCAATTTTTAAAATTTGCAGTGGAATAACACTCGGTACCAATGGACTGACTTGAATCGCACCTGCTTTGACTTGCCGATTCATTTCCGCAATTAAAGGATCAATAATGCTTGGTGAAATATCTATATTCTGACCAAATAATCGATTTTCAGCGCTTTCCAATACAATATCTTTTGGAAATTGTGAATCATAAAGTGCTTTGTATTTTAAATAATCTGGCGCATTTGGATTCGCCAAGCGTTTTTTACGCACTTGCTTTGAAAATAAAGACATCACTTGGGTAATCGGTTTTGCAGCACCTTGACCATCGATAGGTGTTCCGCGAAAAAAACCTACACCATGACATGCCACACTGGTTTTAGCATTTTCAACACCATTGCTAAACTCAGCAGGTACATCTATTTGACTTAGATTCACATAACTGAGTACACCATCCAAATCACCTTTTAACCATGTCACTGACGCATGATGGTTACTCAATGCTTTTATTGCCAACTCACTTTGAAAACGCCCATTTTGTTCAGCATATTGATATTCTTTTTCGCCTTTAATTTGTTTGCGAATCTTATCTTGCTTCGGACCATGAAAATGTGGCGATACATCACCTGCGGTCGCTTGAGCAAAAATCGCGACAGGATATTCAACACCTTGAGCTTGTAGATATTGCTCACTTAAAGCAGAGGCATAGCCCTTATTGTCTCCATCATGGGCTTTTAAAGTATTGCCCAAACAGGTTGCATGCACGCCAAATAAGGAAATTAAAGCATGCAACTGTTTTTCTTTTTTCTCATTATGACGATAAAAACCGAGCAATTGCATTTCACGATTCAACGCCAAATGAGTTTCTGTTTCAACTCTTTGCACGACATCTGGATTGCGATTATAGGCTTGCAATGAACGATTCCAAGCAACGGGGATTTGATCTGAAAACTGACAAGTTTGATAACAAATCTCAGTTTCCTGTTCTGCATCCATCGCATTGAAAATACTTTGCGTAACCGCTTCAATCACAGCATTTAAATGTTCAGGTACAAAACCAGGTGTCGGCATATTATAAAGTGCTTCATAGGCACAGCCTCCTGGTGCTGAATGCGTATGCGTTGCCATCATCAATAATTTTTGTTCATCAAACTTATCTGCTAATTTTTGTTTTAAAGCATCCACGACACCTTGGCGCATCGCATAGGTAATACAACCAAAATCCAAACAACACATTATCGTAGGCTGTGTCTGTACAGAATCTCGAATCGTAAATGTTCTGGCAAATAAAGCGGTGCGTTTTTCATAAGCACGATGCGTCCAGGAACCAAAGCCGAACATAGCAAAACCTTGTGCTTGTATGTGTATTTCCTGCTTATCCCAGCCGACCATAAACATAATTAAAATCCTTTATTTTCCGTCTTTAGTGTAATTAAATCTTTTACAATATCAGAAGCAGATTGAATCTTAATCAAAAATATGCGATACCAACGAGGGTAAAAGCAACAATAATAAGGGGGGCGAATCGGACTTCATGAGCGAACAGCAAAAGGAATTTGCCAATTCTCAATACTATATACCACCGATGATTTTGACCAGTTTGATCCACTATGCAGAACAACAACACTGGTCTTATGCGGAATGGTTTTCAACACAAAGTTTAGACTTGGAACAAATACGCCAAGGACATGGTTTTGTCGAGTTTTCAGAAATTTGTAGCGTCATTTCTCAGGCAATTCAACAAACACAGCAACCTCACTTAGGCGTTTTACTGGGCAGCAGCGAAGGTCAAATTTCAATGGGAATTTTAGGTTTCGCGATGCAAGCCTGTAAAACCGTAGAAGAAGCGATGCAAACCGCCCTGCACTATTACCCTATTTCAGGGAGTGTCTTAGACATTTCTTTTAATATTGTGAATGATTATTGCGAAATTGAACTGAGTGAGCGGAGTCATTGTGGGGATTTAACCGCTTTTTTTTGTGATGAAGCCTTTGCCAGTATGATCACCTGTTTAAACATGATGCTAGGGGATCATCATGATTTGGTTCGCTTAGAATTAAGTTATGATCATTCTGTTTATTTAGATGACTACCAAAAATTTTTCAATTGTCCAATCCTGTTTAATGCCCATAGAAACTTGATTCGATTTAATGCGGCAATTTTAGCAAGAGCCATTAAAACTTATAGCCCTGTCAATTTTCAATCGGCAATTCAAATCTGCGATCAAGCCTTAAAACAGTTTGAGCAAATGAATCAACATAGTTTGGTCAATGTGTTACAACATCTTATTGAAAGTCACTTACCTGATCGTTTCGACATGCAACAAGCAGCTCAACATTTTCATATCAGTGAGCGCCATCTACGCCGTTTATTGCTCAATGAAGGTCTAAATTTTCAACTACTCAAACAACAAGTTTTAGAAACGAAAGCCAAACAATGGATCGAAGATAATCAATCCATCAGTGAAGTGAGTTTCAAATTGGGCTTTAGTGAGTTGCGTGAATTCCGCCGTGCATTTAAAAAATGGACAGGATATTCACCTACAGAGTACAAAAAAACTAAACTCTTGGGTTCAGTTTCTTAGTGCTTTATTTAACCAAATGTAAATAGTAGAAAGATTTATGCGAATATAAAAATTATATTATTTTATTTATTTTCAATAAATTAAATAAAAAAATCATTCTTCAATAAATTCTAAGTATGTAAATGCATTTACATTTAGAATAAATACTCGACTAAAGAATAAATGCATTCAATTCACGATATGCATATCTTTTAGGCATGGAAAATAAAACAAATACAGATGGAGCTTTACATGGTCAGTGCATACGATGAATTACCACGCACACCTGCCAATTTCGTAGCATTATCTCCGCTACGTTACTTAGAACGCGCAGCATATATTTACCCACATCAAGATGCGATTGTACATGGTGCACGACGTATTTCTTGGCGTGAAACTTATGCCCGTTGCCGTCAATTTGCCCATCAATTACAAAATCTAGGCATTCAAAAAAATGATACAGTTTCGGTGCTTTTACCGAATACTCCAGCCATGGTTGAAGCACATTTTGCTGTGCCAATGGCGGGTGCAGTTTTAAATACACTAAATACGCGTTTAGATGCAAAAACCATTGCATTCATGTTGGAACATGCTGAAACCAAAGTACTTTTGGTTGACCCAGAATTTGCAGCAATGGCGCAGGAAGCGGTTGCACTGGTACCACAAGAGATTTACATCATCGATGTCGCAGATGTTGAATATGAAGCCAATGATTCTACTGCACGTATTGGTCAGATCGAATATGAAGACTGGTTAAGTGCTGGCGATGAAAACTTTGAATGGCACTTGCCTCAAGATGAATGGGATGCGATCAGCCTAAACTATACTTCTGGTACGACGGGTAACCCGAAAGGTGTGGTTTATCATCATCGTGGTGCGTATATCAATGCAGCAAGTAATATCATTGCCTGTGGCATGACACCACGCTGTAAGTATTTATGGACACTACCTCTATTCCACTGTAATGGTTGGTGTTTTGCATGGACGATTGCTGCTAATGGCGGTACTAATATTTGTTTACGCAAAATTGATCCTGAACTTATTTTCAAACTGATTGATCAGTACCAAGTGGATTACTTCTGTGGTGCGCCGATTGTCTTGTCGATGTTGATTAACACACCTAAAGACAAACAAATCAAATTTAATCATCGTGTTGAAGTGATGGTGGCGGGTGCTGCGCCTCCTGCTGCAATCATTGAAGGTATGCATCATATTGGCGTGCAAGTGAATCATGTTTA
Source organism: Acinetobacter sp. WCHAc060025 (assembly GCF_004209355.1). Taxonomy (NCBI): domain Bacteria; kingdom Pseudomonadati; phylum Pseudomonadota; class Gammaproteobacteria; order Moraxellales; family Moraxellaceae; genus Acinetobacter; species Acinetobacter sp. WCHAc060025. The sequence goes on from NZ_SGSX01000003.1 coordinate 79,271, forward strand.
TGGTTTGACTGAAACTTATGGTCCTTCTGCGCTGTGTGCATCACAAGCAGGTTGGAGTGAGTTGTCGATTCAGGAACAAGCACAGCTTCATTCGCGTCAAGGTGTACCTTATCCATTACAAGATGGGATGCGTGTGCTTGATCCTGAAACCATGCAACCTGTACCGAATGATGGCACGACCATGGGTGAAATCATGTTCCGTGGCAACATCGTGATGAAAGGTTATCTGAAAAATACCCAAGCCACTGAAGAAGCCTTTAAAGGTGGTTGGTTCCATACGGGTGATTTGGCAGTGTGCCAACCTGATGGTTATGCAAAAATCATGGATCGCTCAAAGGACATTATCATTTCAGGTGGTGAGAATATTTCATCGCTTGAAGTTGAAGAAGTCCTTTATACCCACCCTGCGATCATGACTGCGGCTGTAGTAGCAAAACCTGATCCTCGTTGGCAAGAAGTCCCTTGTGCATTTATCGAACTGAAACAAGGTGCTGAAACCACACCAGAAGATGTGATTGAATTCTGTAAACAGCATTTAGCTCGCTTCAAAGTGCCAAAAGATGTGGTGATTTGTGAGATTCCAAAAACCTCGACAGGTAAATTACAGAAATTTGTACTACGTGATTGGGCGAAAGAGCGTTCAGTCGGTGAGTTTAATTAATCGGGATAATGCCCATTCATTAATAAGAGAGGTGGCATAAGCCACCTTTCTTTTTGAGCTGTTTTTCCTTCTAGCGACTAAGAGCTGATCCACCATATTCGTTTCTCTTTCACCAACTGATTTAAAATCGTCAAATCAGCAACAATTTAAGTTATTTTTCAAAACACATTCCACGCTATTGAAGCGATATACGCACCAATCCCGCAAGACACAACTGTTTACGATTTTGACAATTTGTATCCTTATTTTTCAGTGAAAAGTGTTTACACTCAATGCACTTACAACTTTCAAGCTATTTTTCTTTGACTTTACAGTCACAGAGAAATAACCATGAAATACTTGTACGTCACTATAAGATGTTGCACGATGTACTAGAACAAATATGTGTCAGTGAAGACACATTGTATTTATCAAGATTATAAATCTGGTTTAACCAGTATTGAGGAACCCGATATGCCACAATACAAAGCGCCCTTACGTGATATGCACTTCGTTTTGCATGAATTATTAAATGCTGAAGAACATTACGCGAAACTACCTGCATTCCAAGAAACCGTAAGCCGTGAATTGATTGATCAATATTTAGAAGCTGGCGCGGATTTCTGTGAAAATGAATTATCTCCATTGAACCAAATCGGTGACCGTGAAGGTTGTACCTGGAACGATGGCGTTGTAACCACACCTACGGGCTTTAAAGCAGCCTATGACAAATATGTAGAGCTAGGCTTCCCTTCTCTTTCTGTACCTGAAGAACATGGCGGCCAAGGCTTACCTGGTTCTTTAGCAACGGCTATTTCTGAAATGGTCGGTTCTGCAAACTGGGCATGGGGTATGTATCCTGGTCTTTCTCATGGCGCAGTACGTACCATTGAGCATCACGGTTCTGCTGAACAAAAAGCAACGTATTTACCGAAACTTGTTTCAGGTGAATGGACAGGTACCATGTGCTTAACAGAATCACATGCAGGTTCTGACTTGGGTATTATCCGTTCTAAAGCTGAACCACAAGCAGACGGTAGCTATGCGATCTCTGGCGAGAAAATCTTTATCTCTGCTGGTGAACACGATATGGCAGAGAACATTGTTCACATCGTTCTTGCTCGTCTTCCTGGTGCGCCTAAAGGTACTAAAGGGATCTCTTTATTCATTGTTCCAAAATTCAATGTCAATGCTGACGGTTCTATTGCAGACCGTAATGGCGTACGTTGTGGTTCGATTGAACACAAAATGGGTATCCATGGTAACGCAACTTGCGTCATCAACTTTGATAACGCAAAAGGTTATTTGATCGGACCTGAAAACCGTGGTTTACATGCAATGTTCACATTTATGAACACTGCACGTATCGGTACTGCTGTACAAGGTCTGACTGCTTCTGAATCTTCATTCCAAGGTGCTTTGGCTTATGCAAAAGACCGTTTGGCAATGCGTTCACTTTCAGGTCCTAAAGCACCTGAAAAAGAAGCAGATCCAATCATCGTACACCCTGCTGTACGTAATATGTTGATGACACAAAAAGCGTATGCTGAAGGTGGTCGTGCACTGGTTTACTTCCTTTCTCAATACGCTGACGTTGTTGAACAAGGCGCAACTGAAGAAGAACGTAAATTTGCTGACAACATCTTGTCTCTACTTACACCGATTGCAAAAGCATTCTTGACTGAAACAGGTTCAGAATCTGCGAAACACGGCGTACAAGTATTTGGTGGTCATGGATTTATTTCTGAGCATGGTATGGAGCAAATCGTACGTGATACACGTATCTCTTGCTTATACGAAGGTACTACAGAAATCCAAGCACTTGATTTGTTAGGTCGTAAAGTTTTGGGTACTCAAGGTGCAATGTTGAAAGACTTCACTAAGATCATCCACAAATTCATCGAAGCAAACAAAGACAATGCTGAATTAGCTCAGTTCCTTGAGCCACTTGCTGCGCTGAATAAAGAATGGGGCGACTTAACCATGCAAATCGGCATGAAAGCAATGCAAAACCCTGATGAAGTTGGTGCTGCTGCAGTAGATTACCTCTACTTCTCTGGTTATGTAACGCTTGCATTCCTATGGGCACGTATGGCGCTTGTTGCACAACAGAAATTGGCTGAAGGTTCAACTGAAACTGGTTTCTACAATGCAAAAATCAAAACAGCTCAATTCTACTTCAAGAAAATCTTACCACGCGTTCGTTCACACGTTGACGTGATCGCAGGTGGCTTAGATCCATTGATGGCATTAGATGCTGAAGACTTTGCATTCTAATTTGACTGTCTAAACAGTCAGCTAAAAAACTGTACTCAAGAGTGCAGAAATAGAGAAAGGACGGTCATAGCATTCACCGTCCTTTTTCTTTATAAATAACCATTATTCAACTTAGGTCCCCTAACAACATTCACAAATGTTGCTTAAACTGATCTGAGTTAACAGATTCAAACAATAAACAGGTGAACCCACATGCCAATTTATAATGCGCCACTTGCAGATATGAAATTCATTTTGAATGATGTTTTCAATGCAGAACAATTCTGGCAATCAAATGAAAAGCTTGCTCATGTTGATTCAGCAACGGCTGAAGCAATTTTGGAAGAAATGGCGAAATTTGCCCAAAATGTCACTCTGCCTTTGAACCGTACTGGTGATGAAGAAGGTGCGCATTATGAAAATGGTAAAGTGACCACACCTACAGGCTTCAAAGAAGCATTTAAACAATACGCTGAAGGCGGTTGGATTGGTCTAGGTGCAGATGAAGAATGGGGCGGTCAAGCAATGCCTAAGATGCTGACTGTACTTGCTGACGAAATGTTATTTGCAACTAACCCATCATTCATGCTCTACCCGCTTCTTTCTGTGGGTGCAGGTATGGCGTTGAACAGCTATGCATCTCAAGAGCAAAAAGAAACCTATTTACCGAAAATGTATACAGGTGAATGGTCTGGTACCATGTGTTTGACTGAACCTCATGCAGGTACAGATTTAGGCATTATCAAAACTAAAGCTGAACCAAATGCTGATGGTACGTACAACATCACAGGGACAAAAATCTTCATCACAGGTGGTGATCACGACCTTTCTGAAAACATCATTCACCTTGTTTTAGCGAAAACACCTGATGCACCTGCGGGTTCACGTGGTATTTCACTCTTCATCGTACCAAAATTCATTGTCAATGCTGACGGCTCTTTAGGCGAACGCAATACAGCAGGTCCGGGTTCAATTGAACACAAAATGGGGATCAAAGCCTCTGCAACATGTGTGATGAACTTTGATGCAGCCAAAGGTTATCTTGTAGGTAAAGAAAACCACGGTCTTGCAGCGATGTTCGTGATGATGAACTATGAACGTTTGTCTATGGGTATCCAAGGTCTTGGTGCTTCTGAATATGCCTATCAAAATGCTGCTCAATATGCAACAGATCGTTTACAAGGTCGTAGCGCACAAGGTGTTCAATCACCAAGCAAACCTGCGGATAGCATCCTAGTACACGGTGATGTACGTCGTATGTTATTGAATGCTCGTGCAAACAATGAAGCATCTCGTGCATTTGCAGTTTATGTCGGTCAACAATTAGACATTACTAAATTCTCTACAGATCCTGAAGCGGTTGCTGCTGCCAACAACCGTGTTGCATTACTCACACCAATTGCAAAAGCCTATTTAACTGATACAGCATTTAATGCAGCAATTGATGCACAAATGGTCTTTGGTGGTCATGGCTTTATCCGTGAATGGGGCATGGAACAATGTGTACGTGATTTACGTATTGCACAAATCTATGAAGGCACCAACGGCGTTCAATCACAAGATTTAATTGGTCGTAAAACTATTAAATGTAATGGTGAATTCATTGCTGAATACATCGCTGAAATCCGTGATTTTGCCAATGATTTAGACTCAGATTTGAATTTCATCAAAGACGCAACTTTAGATGTTGCGACTGAAATTGAAGTCGTGACTCAGCGTATTATTGAACGTGCGCAAGAAAATGCGGACTTCTCAAATGCTGTTGCTGTAGATTACTTACATGCTGTGGGCTTACTCAGCTTTACGTATATGTATGCACGTATTGCCAAAGCGGCAAAAGCCAAAGAAGGTCAATTCTACCAAGACAAATTGGCATTGACACATTACTTCATTCAGCGTGTATTGCCTGAATTAAGTTCTCGCGTTGCGAAGATTAAATCAGGTGCAGAAGTGATTATGAGCTTTAGCGAAGATTACTTTACCAATCAAGCTTAAGTTCAGAACTCTTAAATAAGTTTTAGACTTTGAGAATACCCTCAACTTGTAAAAGTTGGGGGTGTTTTTTATAGATTTTCTTCTATCAATAAACAGGTATTATCTAAATCTATTAGCATGTCTGATTTTACCTTAACTATATGGACTATTTGAAAAGATGAAATTTATAAATAAACTATTAAACACTATCTTTATTCTTGGTATTTATTCAAACACTTCTTTTGCTGAAAATCCAACTGAAAAATCTATTACCTATGCTAAAGCTTCAGCACAAAAAGTTTTTAGTAAAATTTATTCATGTGAATATAAAATATTTTATACAAATTTAGAAAAACAAAAAAAATTTGATAATGATGAAATTGCTAAATCAGCCTTACCCTTTATTTACTCAAAAAACACGAACAGTATTTATCAATATGAAGAAAGTCCAATTATACAGCCACCTAAAAATTTAATTATAAAAGTCGACTTTGATTTAAAAATGGATAATAAGGCATACAACATCACAATTACCCCTAGTACAGATTCAGCAAGCCTCGATAAAAGTATTCAAAATGCTTTTTCAATAGCTAAATTTTCAACACACAAAAATTTCTGGTGGGGTAATACTTTAAAACTCTCTGATGAAATACGATTAGAAAAAACTGAAAACTGTCAAATTCGCAACATCTATAATGAAGAACAGCTTTCACGTTGGCGTAAACAAGTATTTCCCTGAATATTATTAAAGTCGATACTTCCTCACCGACTCCGCCATTTCTGGATTCTCCATTTCCAAAGCCTTTGCGACATTTTCCGCATCCACTGCACTACGGTTCTGACTGACCTTAAACTTCCCCACAATCGACTTGATCTGAATTTCAATCGCGATAATTTTTTCTAATTGCTCCTCAATAAAATCCTGGGGTGCATCGCCCATTTTCCAAGGAATCTCTTGCGTTGCTTCATGTGTTCGAGTCAAACGAGCTAAGACACCGCGTAAACATTTTTCATCTTCGACTTTACGAAGCATACCTTTAACATGTACCACACGATAATTCCATGTCGGTACGACGCGATGATGTTCTTGTTTGCCCTCATACCAATTTGGTGAAATATACGCTTGATCCGCCTGAAAAATCACATAAGCTGATTGGTCATTTTCAAGTAAGGCAAATAATGGATTGGCTTTGGCAATATGACCACGTAGAACACCAAACTCACCGATAGAACGATCCAATTCCAAAGGAATGTGATTGGCTTCGATCTCTCCCTCATGCACCACCATGACACTTGCCAATGGATTATTTTCAATCAACTCAAAAAGTTCAGTTAAATCTTCTTGTTTAAAGTGGGTTGGTAAGTACATTTTTATTGTCATCAAATTACAAGGGCAGAAATAACATAACATCAAAAATGATTATTTCTAAATCGAAAAATATTCATTTTCCTTTCATGTGCATGAAATTTGCATGGTTTTAAATAACTTAAAACCTAGACAATTGAGGATGTGATGAATAAAGACCCACGTATTGAAAAAATTGAAAAACTCCTCGATAAATTTGGCAATATTGCTGTAGAAGCCTTTCACTATTTAGCACTTTTTATTATCGGCTGTATGATCGCATGGTCGGCAGTGCATACCATTATTGATATTTTAACCGTAAAAAAATACGCTACGATTGATGATATTTTATTGTTATTCATTTACCTAGAACTTGGCGCAATGGTCGGAATTTATTTTAAAACCAATCACATGCCTGTCCGTTTCCTGATTTATATCGCCATTACTGCGCTGACTCGCCTTCTTATTTCAGATATTCAACATGACCATAAAGCGGATATTGATCAACTCATTATTACAGGCTCAATCCTGATTTTAGCCATTTCAATTTTGATCGTGCGCTTTGCTTCTTGGAAATTTCCTTCTGTCATTCGAGAAAAACACCAAGATCAACCACTTCCTTACGGTAAAACGCCAAAACCTGAGGATGATGAATTGGCTTAAAAATCAAATTTTTTACAAAAATCCACCTCACCCTAACCCTCTCCTCAAGGAGAGGGAATTATCTTAGTGATTGATATCAATTTATCTAGCGATCATTTGGAATCTGTACATAACGCCCATTTTCAAAAACCCAATGCATTCCTGCTTGTGGATCAGGCAAACCATAACGACGCCAATCACTAATCAAGGTATATTGCGAACTTTTAATCGTCCCATTTCCATTGACATAACCATAGCTGTTTTCAGAGTAGGTTGTCTGTGTTGGAAACTGATGATTATAAATAATCGTTACACCATTTTGTGGCGGATAAACAGGATAAGGGCGATCTGGATAACCATGATCTGGGTAATTTTGATGAGGATAATGCGGGTAGCTTGGATAGTTCGGATACGGTCGATTATTCTGAGGTCGTATCGGGACTTGTTCAGACATCGGACGACCATACTGATCCGTATAAGTATACGTTCTCGTCGGGGATTGATGCTGATGACGCTCTACACTTCGATAATTGCCCCAGTCCTTTCCATCTGCCCAAGTTGTTGTATAAGCACCTGAAAGCAGTAATGCAAATAAACTAAAATTGAGTATTTGTTTCATTTCTACCCCCACGTAGATGACTCATTAACTGTAATCATAATCCACAATCTAAGACAAATAATGAATAATTTATAGACAAAATTTAACTCATTTCTATGATTATTGCCTATCCTGAGTCTATTCTGAACTGAATCTGATAAAATATCGTTTTCTTCTGATGGATGCTGAATTGTGGCTGAACCAAGTTTTGACCGTTTACATCAATTTTTCTGTAAAGTGCCGAGTGTGCAAGAGGCTTTTATTGATAGCTATGGTTCAGATGGAAAGTCGGCTTGGTGGTTTAAATTTCAGATTAATATCGAACATCCTTTAGCATGGCAAACCGTACAAGAATTAGGACATGTACTTAATTACATTTCTAAAAATGAACGCCTACCGACTCAATTTTTACCTGTTTCACCACCACCTTATATGAATGGTGATGCAAAACAATTCCTTTCATGGGTGATTCAATGTAATCATGCTGACTTCCCACCTGACGTTGTTTGCGATTGGCTAGAAGCACGTTTACCGAAACCTGTCGATGATCTTGAGAAGTGGAAAATTAAAACCGATATCAAAGAATTGGATCAGGTATCTGATAAAGATTTGGATAAAATGGTTCCACCGAATCCTGAACCTAAAAATTAAAAAGTCTATTCCTCTTGCGGAATCTTATCCTCATTCTGCAAAGAGAGGAAACTCCTTCTCCCTTTGGGAGAAGGTTGGGATGAGGGTCTTAAAAAGTCGACAACCCACTCCATTCCATAAAACGATAGACGCCATATTTGAACTTAGATTCATCAGCAAATTTACTATAATCCACACTCATATTTCGACCATTCAAATTTGACCAAGCTGTATTAAAATACTGATCTGCGTCAATGAAAACTTGTTGTTGAGGTTGCCCCACAACACGTAAATCAGTTTCCAAATTATAATTTTTTAAATTACGTGCGGTGAAGTTCGCTGAACCTAGAATCATTTCCGCAGATTGCGCATTACGTTTCACAATCATTTTGCTATGGCATTGCTCACCTTGGGTATTACACCAACGTACATCAACACCCGCATCATGTAACTCAGATGCGACCTGACGGTTGGGAATACCATTCTTTTGACGACCAAATGCATCTTTATTTGGATCAAGTAGAACTCGCAATTTTACGCCACGTTCTTTGGCAGCAATTAAACCTTTAACAATCTTACGTTCCGACAAATAAAACATTGCTAAATCGATTTGATCACTGGCTTTAGCCGTATCTAACATTTTCACAACTGCATCATAAATTGCTTTTTCTGTGAGTACTTGAACTTGTGGATCATTTCGGTCTTCAGGTAATTTGCCTAAAATCACAAAAGGCATATCACCACCTGACATATGTGCCACAGCTTGTTCTGTTTTTAAAAGATCAGTGGCAATTGCACCATCAACAATTAAAGCAACATTGGAATGACGTGAACTACCATCATGCGGATTTGCTGAAGTCACTAAGGTCTTCCAACCATCATCCGTATCAACCACAATCGTTTTACGGTGATTGGCTTTGAAATTAAATAAATTTAAATAGCTTCGTACTGTTATTTTTTCTTTACCAAAAGGATTATTTAACCAACCTTTTTCAGGATTATTGCCTATATCTTGACAACACAAATACCAAATTCCAGACCATGTTGGATTAGATGTACGAAGCGGTACAAGATTGGTTTCTATAACTTCAATTCCGCCTAAACGTAACTGGCGATACTGTTCTGGTTGAATGCCACCATACACGGAGTTAATTGGGTCGGTAATAAACTTAATCTCAAGTGTTGGATTGACGATTTTTTGATTAATCAAAGCTTCCGTCAATTGATGAGTTAATGCTCTTTGCTGAATTTTAGACTCACCCACCTCACTGTTAAATAAAAACATATCGACGACAATGGTGGTTTTCGCTTGCTTAATCAATTGCAAAGCTTGGTCAAAGATAAGTTGATCAAGTTGTTGTTGCCCTTGAGCATCGATATACGTTTCATCTGCAATAAACTTAACCTTGGCATGACGAAGTTGACCTGTAAAATTCAATCCCTCTGGTAAAGGTTTGTAGGTGTGATAAATCGCGGACGATAAATATCCTAAAGCCAATACACCCAAAATGATACTGAAATAGCGTCGTTTGGACCAATTCAGCTTGTTATGAATTTTATTAAAAATACGCATAAGAAAAAACCTAGTCTACTCAGGTCAGACTAGGTTTTTTCCCATTATTTTTCAATAATGATTTGGTGAATGAATGCGAATAATTTAGAACTTATAATTTACACCGACCACAAAATTACGTCCGATTTGTGGGATATTCGCTAAGAAAGAAGTGTGCTCATAAACGGTTTCATCAAGCAAGTTATTGGCATTGAAAAATACACTTGCTTCTTGCTTACCTGACAATGGATATTTATATGCAACGCCCACATTGACCATATTATAGCCTTTCGTTTCAGCCTCATAAGCTGCAAATTTATCTTGATTAAACACATGATAATATTCAGCAGAACCAGACCAATGATCATCAAAATCCGCTTTAACACGTGTACCTAAGCGACCTGCAGGCACTCGTGGCGCATTTTCATCTTCAATTTTACCACGCACATAGTCACCAAATAAACTGGTGTTATAAGTGTCATTCCACTGATAAGCCACTTCAGCTTCAGTACCATAAAACTTCGCATCGGCTTGACGATATTCAATCAAACGAAAGTTTTCATACTGATCTAAAGTTTTGGCATAAATATAGTGATCGAACCAATTATGATACACATGCACGTGATAACTCAGTTGATCACCCTCATAATGTAGCCCTAACTCCACATTATTGGATTTCTCTTTATCCAAGTTTTCATTGCCCAATTCATAAGTATTGGTGGCGAAATGTCCACCATTTGAATATAGCTCTTGTGCAGTCGGCAAACGCTGTTGATGGGATGCTGACAGAGATAATGTATAATCTGGTTTAAACTCCCAATTTGCCGCACCTGATACAGAAAAAGCATTGCCATCATAGTCTTTTTGTTTTGAATCAATCTCGATTTTTTGATGATCAAAACGTGTGCCCAACTCCACATGCACATCGCCAAACTGACGATGCTCTAAACCAAATAAACTGTATTTTTGGGTTTTGTTCGGTGCAAAAATCGCTTCTTCACCTGAAATATCCAATTTCTGCTGGCTGGCTTGTACACCCCATACACCTTCCCACTGTGCAATTGGATTATGGACTAGCTCAATACGACCTTCATAAGCTTTGCTTTCAAAAGTCGTCATGGCTTCACTACCTTCGATTTCATCATGTTGATAATCGGTATAGCTCGCCTGTGCACGTAATTTTTTAAAACCTGCAAATGGCTCATTCAGCTCAGAACGGAAATCATAGCGCTCAGTTTTCATATCAATCCACGGCCCTGCACCTGAATGGTCATGGTCGTGTTCATCATGTGCAGAATGCTCATGTTCATCCGAATGATCATGATCGTCATGCCCGCCACAATGTAAATGATCACCATGTGGATGACAGGATTCATATTCATGACTATGCCCTGGCAGACCATATTTGTCTTGGCGATTGCTATAAGAGACACCTGCAAAACCACGTTCACCAATCCAAGATAAACCGACATTGACGTTGTCAGATTCAGAGAATGTATTGCCTACACGACGTTCTTTTATAGTGTGAGTATGATCACCATGATCTTCGATCACACTATAATTTGGCGTAATATAATCATTAGCTTCACGTTTTAAGCCTTCCACACGCAAAGCTATATTTGAACCCAAGCCGAGCGTTACACCTGCATGTCCTAATTTTTCATCATTGCCTGAGTTGTAACGTACGCCAACATTACCTTCGTAGCTATTTTCAGGCATGACTGTTGGAATTTTAGTATCTACAACATTCACCAAACCACCGACTGAACCTGCACCATAGAGCAAGGTTGATGGCCCACGAATCACCTCAACTTTCTGCGCCAGCTGAGGGTCAACAGTAACAGCATGATCTGGAGATAAACTCGATACATCCATACTTTCTGTTGCATTTTGTGTCACTTTCACCCGAGCGCCATCCTGCCCACGAATCACAGGACGACTTGAACCTGAACCAAAAGAATTAGAATACACACCTAATTCATCTTTCAAGGCTTCGCCTATCGTTGTGCCTGCTTGTTGCAATTTTTCACGTGAAACAGTCTCATCCACCTCCCCAAAATCTTTGTCTGAACGAACCAAAGGATGTGCTGTTACTTTGATTGTTTCTAATTGTTGAGGTTGCTGTGCTGTATGCGCTTGAAATGAACTAACTTGCGCAGAATTGGTTTGATCATCTGCCCAGATAGATGTAGTAAAAACAGCGGTAATAGAAAGTGTCAGGACACTTTTTGAAAAAGACATGGAATGCTCTCGAAGCTCAGTACTCTTAATAAATGTTATATTATAACATTTCTATTTTTTTGCAATAAAAAACATTCCCATTAAAAGATTTTGTTTAGAATCAAATGAAAATGATCATTCAACCTTTTAAAGCGATGCCTTTTACCCTTTCTCATGCTGTTTTAGCACCACCACTTTCTAAACTTTCAGGCAATCGTCTGCCAATAGCAGCAATAGCGATTGGGACAATGACACCTGACTTATATCGACTGTTGGTTAAAACAGAAATTCATTTAAATCACCAGTTTAAAGGCATCATTTATCCTGATCTGTTGGTCGGTTTATTCTTTTGTCTTTTATGGTATGGCTTATATCGCCCATTTCTTTTTAAATTTTTGGGCTTAAATAAACCCTTAAATATCAACTCGATCACAACTTTCATTCATTTTCTTATCTGGATGATTTTGGCAATCATCATCGGTACAGCCACACATATTATTTGGGATGGTTTGACCCACTTAGATTTTAGAACATTTGCATTTCATGATTTTTTAGCCCAACCCATAACACTTTTTCAGCATACCTATCCCATGCACAGGGTTTTGCAAATTGGCTGTTCTGCCATTGCGCTGCCTTTTTTAGCATGGATGGGAATGCATTATTTTTTTAAATATCGAATGGATCATATCTCAACTTATAAAACTCAGGTGTTTGGTTTTTCCTTATTTCTCATTTCATTATTTAGTGGCTGTTTTTATTATATATATTTCGCAAAAACTCAAGGTTTCATCCCACAACAGACTGACCTATATAATTGGATTGGGTTCTTTGTCAAAGGTTTTACCCAAGGTGCGATGCTGTGTTTTACACTAGGTTGTCTTTTGTTTAGTTTTTTGAACTATCGTAAATATTTTGATGAGATTTAAATTAAGATTTAGACTTTGCCGATTTAATCACTAAAGTTTTATTCAAATCAGCTTAAATTTATAAGGCAATCTCTTAGTTTTTAGTCGAAGTCCTTGTGACTGCCTGCTCAAAGAGGCATAATCTCACATTACATTTTTAGGCGATGCGCTGTTTACGTATTCGCTTCCTTAACCCATATAGTTGGATTTCTAACGCTATGATGCGAACTCATTATTGCGGTTCTTTAACCGAAGCTCAAATTGACCAAACCGTTACATTATGCGGTTGGGTTCATCGTCGCCGTGACCACGGTGGTGTTATTTTCCTTGATATGCGTGACCGTGATGGTCTAGTGCAAGTGGTCATCGACCCAGATACACCTGAAGCTTTTGCAACAGCAGACAAAGCACGTTCAGAATTCGTATTAAAAATCGTTGGTCGTGTACGTCGTCGCTATGAAGGCACAGAAAATGCCAATATGGTGAGTGGTCAAATCGAAGTTTTAGGTAAAGAAATCGAAGTTCTTGCTGCATCTGAAACTCCTCCATTCCCATTAAATGATGAGAATGCCAACATTTCTGAAGAAGTACGTTTGAAATATCGTTTCCTCGATATTCGTCGTCCTGAAATGATTGACCGTTTACGCTTCCGTTCTAAATTAACGAATTTAATTCGTAACTATTTCGAAGAAAATGGTTTCTTAGACGTTGAAACACCAGTTTTAACACGTGCGACACCTGAAGGTGCTCGTGACTATTTAGTTCCAAGTCGTGTGTCTAACGGTAGCTTCTATGCACTTCCACAATCACCACAATTGTTCAAACAGTTGTTAATGGTGGGTGGTATTGACCGTTATTACCAAATCGCTAAATGTTTCCGTGACGAAGACTTACGTGCGGATCGTCAGCCTGAATTTACTCAAATCGACGTTGAAACATCGTTCATGAGTGACGATGACATCATGGATTTGATGGAAACTTTAACGATTAAAATGTTCAAAGAACTTTTAAATGTTGAGTTCGACAAATTCCCACGTATGACTTATGCAGATGCGATGCGTGATTATGCATCTGATAAACCAGATATGCGTATTCCTTTGAAATTGGTTGACGTTGCAGACATGATGCAAGACGTTGAGTTCAAAGTATTCGCAGGTCCTGCTAAAGATCCTAAAGGTCGTATTGTTGCACTTCGTGTACCTGGTGCAGGTGCGCTTCCACGTAGCCAAATCGACGAATATACTAAATTCGTTGGTATCTACGGTGCAAAAGGCTTGGCTTATATCAAAGTCAACGAACTTGAAAAAGGCATTGAAGGTCTTCAATCTCCAATCGTTAAATTCATCGAGCCAATCGTGCTTGATTTGTTGAAACGTGTTGGTGCTGAAAATGGCGACATCGTATTCTTCGGTGCAGATAAAGCCAAAGTTGTGAACGATGCAATGGGTGCTTTACGTATCAAAGTTGGTCACGACATGAAACTTGCAACATGCGAGTGGGCGCCACTTTGGGTTGTTGACTTCCCAATGTTCGAAGAAACTGATGATGGTAAATGGACTTCTGTTCACCACCCATTCACACTGCCAAAATCAAGTGTTGAAGAAGTGAAAAACAATCCAGGCGCTGCACTTTCAGTTGCGTATGACATGGTATTGAATGGTACGGAAGTGGGCGGTGGTTCACTGCGTATCTTCAACCTTGAAATGCAAAAAGCGATTTTTGAAGCGCTTGGTATTGGTGAAGAAGAAGCAGAAGAGAAATTCAGCTTCCTATTGAATGCATTGAAATTTGGTGCGCCTCCACATGGTGGTTTGGCATTCGGTCTTGACCGTTTAGTGATGTTGATGACAGGTGCATCTTCAATCCGTGACGTGATTGCATTCCCGAAAACCAAAACAGCTGAATGTCCATTGACACAAGCGCCAGCACCAGTTGAACCAAATCAATTGCGTGACCTAGGTATTCGCTTACGTGAAAAACCAAAAGCTGAAACAAAAGAAGCTTAACTCTTTTAGATCAGTGAAGACCCTGCCATCGCGCAGGGTTTTTTAATGATTCAAACAAGTTACATGTAGATAAATACATCGAAGCTGATATTAAATTGAGATTCGTTCTCAAAAATGGCATACTAAGCTCGTTCTTTGACAAGGTAATTCTCCCATGGCTATGCGTCCCAATGTTCGTCGTCATACGATTATTCTTATTGCGTTTTCTCTGATTCAATGGGGCTTTGTCTTATATATCCTCAACCATCAACTTTTTGATTTAGATAAATATCAACGTATTTTATTATTCTGCTTAAGCTGTTTTGGTGGTGGTTTTCTGATTATGGCATCATTGATTTATTTGGTTGTTAAAGGCAATGACAATCGTGATGAAGCGCGATAATTAAAGCCATACATGTATAACTTACTCAAAAATTTCTCGCGCCTACCAATGCCAATGCTTCAGACATTGGCACGTGGTGCTGGTAGTATATTATTTACTACACATTCTTCAGCACGACGTACGACTGAATTGAATATTAATGCTGCATATCCTGAACTAGATAATCAGCAAAAAATACAATTGGTTAAGGCGAGTTTAAAAAGCCAATGTATGACTTATGTCGAATCTATCAAAGTTTGGGGTTCATCACCTGAATTTGCATTGTCACAAATCAAACAAGTACATAACGCAGAAATTTTCCTAGAAGCTTTAAAAAATCCCAATGGCACTTTAGGTGTGGTTCCTCATTTTGGGACTTGGGAAATCATGAATGCGTGGGTGAATCAGCATACAAGCCCTGTAATTCTATATAAACCCAGTAGAAATAAAGACCTAGATCGTTTTATGCTGGAGTCTCGTGAACAATTAAAAGCTACACTCGTCCCTACAGATGATACAGGTGTTCGCGCTTTATTTAAGCATTTAAAACAAGGTGGATTTTCAGCAATCCTACCCGACCATATTCCGAAAGATTCTGGTGGCATCTATTCAGATTTTTATGGGCAAAAAGCTTTTTCCTCCACTCTACTTTCTAAATTAGCAGCAAAGACCCAATGCTCAGTCGTTGGACTAACCTGTATCCGTCGTCCAGACTACTCTGGCTTTGATTTACACTTCACAGAATTATCAAAAGAGATCAACTCAAAAGATTTACAGCTTTCTGTTGATACTTTAAATAAAGAAATGGAACGAATGATCAACATCGCACCAGAACAATATTTATGGGCTTATAAGCGTTTTCGCAAGTTAGAAGGTGGGAAGAATTTGTATAAACCTAAATCGTAATATTTTTAGCTTAGCTTAAGAAAGAACATCAAAATTACTTTATAGTTGTACCAATAACTAAGTGTAATCTAGAATTAAGACCATGCTTATTATCCTTACAAAACTAAGCTATCATATACATTTAGAAACTTGCATTAAAATATCATTTCTAAATTCTGACTTGACGTAAATTAATTTATATACAACATAGATGTATATATAAGGTAATGACAATGTTTAACCCATTTTATTATTGGCTAGTAATCCCATTTGTGATTACTCAATCGTCTTATTCAAAATATACAAGATATATTTTAAGATTTTTATTAGACTGGAATAATAACTTAAATTGGGTTAAATATCTAAATTCAGGTCCGCAGATCATCCAATGGCGATCAGAACATGAAGCTGACTTTTATCTTAAATTTCATAATGCTTATTTAAGTAATAGCTTTGACAATAATCAAAAACTACTAAGCCTCACTAATCATTATGATTGGTTATTTTCAAAAGTTAACACTGAACTATGTGAAAACAAAGCTCTCCCATTACTTCAATATCAAATTGAAGGAGAAAATCCACAGCTTTTAACACTTAATTTACACTTTAAAGGTAAACATCGTAGAGAGGGTGAAAGTTGTATTCTTCTAGAATTAGATGGGCAAGTTCAATATGCTTTGAGTTTCTCATATATTATTCTAAATGGAGAACCAACATTCTTTATTGGAGGGTTACAAGCAGGAAAACAAGATAAAATTAATCTGGATACGATTAAGCATTTAACAAAATCATTATATGGTTTACGACCTAAACAACTGTTATTACATAGTTTATCTACACTTTGTGAGTTCTATGAAGTTAAACATATTGTAGGTGTATCTAATCAAAATCATTTCTATCAACATAGTCGTAAAAAACGCGATCAAAATCGTGTAAAAACCAATTTAGATGAGTTTTGGTTAGAATTTGGTGGATCATTAGACCCTTCAGGTAACTATGTATTTAATCCACTAAGCAGTCAAATTGATTTATCTGAAATTGCGTCCAAGAAAAGAAGTCAGTATAGAAAGAGACAGTTAATTTTAGATGCATTAACTGAACAGGGAAATCAACAACTTGAAATGGTAAAAAAAATTAGTTAATACCCAAAAAGATATAGTATTGCTTACTTTTAAATAAGAAATACTATATCGACTCTAAGTTAAATTTTATATAAATTTATCAAAGACCTATTTTATTTTTGAGCTTTATAAAATTAAATTTTAAAAAGTATACAATCATAAAAAAAGGATTCGTTCTTATATCTTTCAGTAATTTATTTTGATATTCAAAGTCGCGCTCTATCAAGTTAATACGTTTCATTTTTTTTGTATACTGCTTTTGCGCCTCTAACAGATTTAGACTTGCTACCTCTTCAACATTTAAATGATTCAAGGATTCATTTTCTGCTACGATTCTTTGCAATTTATTTTTTATTGCTTGTTGATCATCAAAACGTACCCAATAACACAATAATAAATAAGCTAAATATTTTTTCTGAAATAAATTCAAACTGTAATTCTGCTCATCATTAGTAAAAACTTGTTTAATCTGATCTATTTGAGTGATGCAATGAGTAATAACCGACCATTCACTTTGACCAAAACAATACACTTTTTTATTCAGTATTAACGCTTCTAAACTCACGCCTGAGTTACAAGCCAAAATACTTTTACTAAGTTGTATAAGTTGAGTGATATCACTATTAGAAACTTCGAGCCATTTATTTTCCTGGCATAATTTAAAAACTTGCGCTTTTAATAACTCAGAATCACATTTAGGATGAAGTTTAATCACAACTTTCTGTTGAAATTTTTTAGCAAATAAAGAGACTTCATTTAAAACATCAACAACATCTAAATATGCGTGATCAGCAACACTATCCGTTCTAACTTGAAGTGCAAATAATATAAAACCATCATCTAAAGTCACTTTAGCTTTTGACTGTTTATATTTAGACAGCCCTTTTTTCAATTGTTGTATATAAGGCTCTAAAATATCATCTGGTTTTTGAATTTTCTCAATTTCACTCTTATACTTATCTAAATTTTGAGCAATATCAGCCCACCCACCATAACCCTTTGGATCTATAGAATACAGCCCCTTTATAGGAGCCTCTTTATAGGACCAGATATTTGATGGATTCTCATAACTATGAAACGATAAATAAGGATTCGAAGTATTATTACGAGGTATTCCATAGGTTGGATAGCTCACTGGAAGCAAACTCACCACTAAATTCAACTCAATTAAACTAGTCGTAATATTATTCAAAAAAATCATATTATGATGATCTGCTTTTTTTACCCAATCTTGTGGGTATTCAAAAATAAATTTCTTAGCTTCCACGATAAAAAACATAACCAGTTGAATTACTAGCATTTTAACATCTTCACACATCCGTTTTAAAAATTTTTAACTTTATTAAAACAATTATTAGTGTTAAATTAGTACCAGAATTCGAGCAAAAAATAATGCTTTGATTTTATTATGTATTTTATGGTGTACCCATGTCTCAACATACGATTGAAATTGTTAAAATATCTCCTTGTATTATTCCAGATAACAAGCCATACAATCGTACAGCTCCTCGTGAAGCACATTTACAACCAGATGATTACCAAGAGAAATTTGATTACAAGACATTAAGTTTCGATACTTTTTATTCTGAAGGTAAAGTTATCTTATCTGGGCCACCTCTGTACGGCTTAGAAAAATTTATTGAGAATGGTAAAATCTTATTAGATGACCAAGATCATACTCAAAATATTAAAACTATTCATTTTGATCGCACTCAAAGTAATCATATTACTCAAATTGAAACACAACCGCATGAGCTTACCTGGGAATATGAAGATATTTCAATTCACACCCAAGTTAATAATCATTTCTTAAATGAATTCAAAGGTAAAAAAGTTCTTTTTACGCTATCCAAAAATAATAAATTTGAATGGATTTATGATTGGATTTTGTTTTATAAGAAATATCATCATATAGATACTGTTTTATTTTATGACAATAATTCAAATAATTACTCACTTGATGAGCTTAAAATCTACCTCGAAGAAAAAGAATTAGATATTGATATTTATCTAGTTCCTTGGAATTTTAAATATGGACCACAAGGTGGTATTTATAGTGGCAAAGGTAAAACACCTTGGGATTCCGACTTTTGCCAATATGGTATGTTTGAACATGCAAAACACCGCTTCTTAAAATATTCTGCTGGTGTAATTAATGCAGATATTGATGAGTTAGTCATTACTCCAAATGGATCGTCTATTTTCGAATTACTCGCTGATCATAAAGGGCTACTCTATCCAGGCTATTGGATTCAATCCATTCCATTAGGGGATAATAAAGAGACTCGTTTCTTTAATTATGCCTATAGAAGTAAAGATGACAAGCATAGTGATAATAAATGGTGCATAAACCCTTCTAAATTAGATGATCAAACTCAATGGAAAGTACACTCTATTCGAAAAACTAATTTAAAGAGTTTGAAAGGTGTCTATTATGCGCATTTCAAAGCTATCAATTACAATTGGAAAACTCAACGTGTAGACAATATAAGTTATAACGAGTCTAAACATTATATAGATCATAATGTTTATACCCAGCTTAACAACTTGTTTCCTCACGAATCCCCTAAAATTGCACTATCCTCTCAGACCATATCGACAGGACTTTTTGAAAAGATTAAAGCAATATTTAAAGCATAAATCTAAAAATGGAAGTATTAAATTTTACTTCCATTTTTATTTAATAATTTATTATTCATCGCGATAAAACGAGTTTTCCAAGTTCTGATTTGTTTTTTTACACTGAATGAGAGTGTATTCTTCTTCTTATTACTTCTGTTTACATCAATCACACTTTCAAAGCCACTTGGTCTAACCAAGGGTTCCCAAACAGATAAACCTTTGCTGCTCTCACTCAGCCAAGCTTGTAAAAAATTATCAACTGGCATAAAGATTTCTAATCCACATTCAATGAATTCCTGAGCACCTTTACGCGACCAGACAAGTCCAATAGTTCGAATTGGGAAATAATACGCCTGCAATAATTCATGTCTGTCAAAGGTTTTAAGCGTTTTACAAATTTTCTTTTTCTTAGGACCAATATTAATTAAGTTCCATTCAAATGTTTGATTATTTTGTAAAAAATCTAAGATCTCATCTATACTTTTTTTATAATCATCTGCCAGCTTCATATCATCTTCTAAAACAACAAGATAATCCGCATCAGTAGCTAAAAATTTTTGGATACATCCAACATGACTCAAATAGCAGCCAATCTCACCATTAAGCAGGCTACGTCCCATGACTTGTTTTGCTTTATCATCATTATAAGTTTCAAAGGCTTCTAAAGGCTTACCACGACCATCTACAGCAGGAAATCTTTCAAACTTAACATTTTGAGCTGTCAAAATTTCTGAAGCATTTTTTAAACGCTCATCACTGCCATCTAAATTAATCAGATATGTTTCAACTTTCATGAAGAATTCCTATTATAAAACTTTGGCAGAAATTACAGCTTGTGGTAAATAACCGCGTAATTTTTCGATCATTGCATTTCGCACAATTTCAGCATCTTGAGCATTGAGTTGGTCCAAACTTTGGATACAACCATATTTAATCTCATTCTGCTTTAGAGCCGAAACAAAAGTTTCAATACTCTCAGCATTTTTTAGATAAGCCAATTCTAAATCAGGCTTTAAAACCGCTTCATCCTTTTGAATTTTCAAATGATTCATCAATGAAATTGGATTCAACTGTTCGACGCTTCTAAACTTATACTTAATCTGAGTTTCCAATAAATCAGGATGATTAAGTAGATATTCACTCAAAATTTTTCGATCTACGCAATGAGGATAATGATGAATTTCAAAAAACTCTTTCAAACCTAAAATATCTGCGCCCAACATCTGCCCGATTACATGACCAGGCTGAATTGGTTTATTAAAATGTTTGTTCAAAAACTTACGATATTTCAGTTTGGTCTTATAACTAAAGCAACTCTTCCAATGTCCATAAGTCACAATTTTATCACTTTCTAGAAAGTCTTCAGTTTGCGCTGTCGAATTAAAGAAAAAGTCATCATTTAGGTAGATAAAATAATCGGAAAGCCCTTGGATATTCCACAACATGCTCTCAATTGAACGTGTATTAAACGTTGGCAAGAACTGCTCATAGCCTGCAAAAATTTCACGATGATCTACAACACGAATTTTATCTGCTTCACACAAACCCTGCGAAACAAATTCATTTAAAAATTCCGGCTGTTGATTGTCTGTGACGATATGAATACGGCGACAAAATGGCACATATTTCAAGATAGACGCAATATTGTAATAAATCTCATCATTGCTCGCAAAACGTGTATCGCTGACTGCATCTGATGCATCTTCACCAGTCAAATACTTATGACGTTTACGCTTTAATTCAAGGTCATTGCCATCTACCCAAGCAATAACAATATCCAACTCTTGCATCTAACTTACACTCAAATTTTGTCAATCATTTTACTTTATTATTGCCAAGCATCTTTAATCCAATCAGATGGCAATACATGACGATACCATTTACCACCACCACCAGAAACAGCATCAGGCGGATTGATTTCACCATGGAAAATGATAATTTTTGCATCTTGTGGTTTTATAGGTGGCTTAAAATACGCCAATGGAATCTTTTGTAGGCAATGATATTTATAACTCTTACACCATTCTTTCGGCCAATAGCTCAGTTTTTTCTGCTGATTTACGTACCAAGAAAGATATTCTTGCTCATTACGGAATTTATGACTAACTTCGTCAAAATTTTCACGAAAATACGATAATATCTCAGGAAAAGCACCGATTTTAAAACGATAAACTGAACTGTTCCCTGTCACACGCCAAGGTCGTTTCCAGTCGTGAATAATCAGGAACTCTCCAGGATGAGTAAAGAATCCATCAATATTATCCACAATGACCACATCAAGGTCTAAAAACAATAAATTGCCTTTTAAACCATATAAATCAGGCTCGAAAGTTGAAAGTTTATTCCAACCACGTTCAGGGCTTCCCTCTGGAAGTGCCAATGAAGGAATTGGAAAACATTTCACATCAGGATTGATGCCTTCTGTGCGATCAGTCAAACAGACCATTTGAAAATCGACTGTGGTGTGACGCTTAACCATGTTGTAGAGTCGATTGACATAATCAGCACCATATTTGGTGCCCCACTTCATACACAGCACAATATTTTGTTCTGATTCAGCTAAATTCGACTGTAAATTTGATTCATTGACCTGCATGCATCAATCTTCCACCTGAGCAATACCTTATCATACCATTACCGTCGCCAAGTTACTGTATTCGATTGCATAAGCTGAACAATTTGTTTCATGAGAATATGTTATGATGTCGTTATCATTAAACGGCTGAATTATGATTTGAATAAGTCATTTTTATCGTTTCACTGATTCATGATATACATTTTGCAAGCACATTTTCTAGATTAGGTTTTTATGAAAATAGCAGTCGCTGGAACAGGTTACGTTGGCTTATCGAACTCTATGATTTTTGCACAACACCATGAAGTTGTTGCAATAGATATTATTCAAGACAAAGTCAACCTACTGAATAATAAAATATCACCCATTCAAGACGCTGATATTTCAGAGTTTCTAAAAGAAAAAAAATTAAACTTCAAAGCCACAACCAATCCTGAAGAAGCTTATCTGAATGCTGATTTTGTGATTATTGCGACACCAACCGATTATGATACTCGAACCAATTACTTTAATACCCAAAGTGTTGAAAGTGTGGTGCAACAAGTTTTAGAGATCAATCCTAGTGCAGTGATGATTATTAAATCAACCGTTCCTGTTGGATTCACCAAAGGCTTAAAAGAAAAATTCAAAACAGAAAACATTATCTTTTCACCAGAGTTTTTACGTGAAGGTAAAGCCTTACACGATAACTTATATCCTTCTCGGATTATCGTGGGTGAAAAGTCTGATCGTGCCAAGCTCTTTGCAGACTTACTTATTGAGGGCGCAATCAAAAAAGACAGCCCTGTTCTATTTACTGATTCAACTGAAGCCGAAGCCATTAAATTATTTGCCAATACTTATTTGGCAATGCGTGTCGCTTACTTCAATGAATTGGATACTTATGCACAAATCTTTGGTTTAGATACCCATCAAATTATTGATGGCGTATGTTTAGATCAACGTATTGGTAATCACTATAACAATCCATCATTTGGCTATGGCGGTTACTGCCTACCGAAAGACACCAAACAATTGTTAGCAAATTACAACCATGTCCCGAGTAATTTGATTCAAGCAATTGTCGATTCAAACAGTACCCGTAAAGACTTTATTGCCGATTCTATCATCGCGAAAAACCCAAATACTGTCGGGATTTATCGCTTGGTTATGAAAAGTGGTTCGGACAACTTCAGAGCTTCTGCGATTCAAGGTGTAATGAAACGCATTAAAGCCAAAGGCATTGAAGTGATTGTTTATGAACCGACTTTGCAAGAAGAAGAATTCTTCAAATCTAAAGTGGTCAATGATTTAGAGCAGTTTAAACAACAAAGTGATGTGATCATTGCCAATCGTATTTCAGATGATTTAAGTGATGTATTAGAAAAAGTGTATACACGAGATATTTTCGGAGCAGATGAATGAAAGTCCTTGTCACAGGTGCCGCAGGTTTTATTGGATTCAGTGTTGCGAAAAAGCTGTTAGAACGTGGAGATGATGTTGTCGGTTTCGATGTAGTGAATGATTATTATGATCCAGCATTGAAAGAAGCTCGTCTTGAAGTTTTAGAGCAAACTGCACAACACACTCAAGGAACATTCACCTTTATTCGTGCGAACCTTGCCGATAAAGCGATTGTGGATCAATGTTTTAAAGATCATCAGTTTGATCGTGTCATTCATTTGGCTGCTCAGGCAGGTGTGCGTTATTCACTTGAAAATCCATTGGCTTATGTCGAAAGTAACTTAATCGGCTTCACTAATATTATTGAAGCTTGTCGCTACAACAAAACTCCGCATTTGACTTATGCAAGTACCAGTAGTGTGTATGGTGCCAATACCACCATGCCATTTAGTGAAAAACATGGTGTCAATCACCCTGTTCAATTCTATGCCGCAACAAAACGTGCCAATGAATTGATGGCGCATAGCTATAGTCACTTATTTGGATTACCTACAACGGGCTTACGCTTCTTTACGGTTTATGGCCCTTGGGGTCGCCCAGACATGGCGCCTTTCAAATTCACCAAAAACATTATCGAAGGTAAAACCATTCAAGTGTATAACCATGGTAATCATAGCCGTGACTTTACCTTCATTTCAGATATTGTCGAAGGTGTGATTCGTACCAGCGATCAAATTGCGCAACCTAATCCAAATTGGGACAGCAACAATCCTGATCCATCAACCAGTTATGCACCATTCCGTATTTTCAATATTGGCAATAATAACCCAGTGAAATTGATTGATTTCATCAATGCTATTGAACAATCAACAGGTCATTCAGCGATTAAAGAATTGCTTCCATTACAACCTGGTGATGTACAAGATACTTTGGCAGACAGTACAGCTTTACAAAATGCTGTGGGTTATAAACCTTCAGTGTCAGTTGAAGATGGTGTACAACAATTTGTGGATTGGTATCGAAATTTTTATAAAGTCTAAATAGAGACGATTGGTGTTAATTATTAGCATCAATACCTTGAAATAAAAAAAGGATTCCTATCCATAAAGACAGGAATCCTTTTTAGCATTCAGCCACTTATTTTACATAAGTTAACCAATGTGCATATTTAGGATCTTTACCCTGAACCGCATCAAAGAATGCTTTTTGAATTTTTTCAGTGATCGGACCACGCGCACCAGAACCGATTTGACGGTCATCATATTCACGGATCGGCGTTACTTCAGCAGCAGTACCTGTAAAGAATGCTTCATCACCGATGTAGAATTCATCACGTGTAATACGGCGTTCAACCACTTCAATACCCAAATCTTTTGCAATAGTAATGATCGTTTGACGTGTAATACCGTCCAACGCTCCGCCCGCAATATCAGGAGTATGTAAAGCGCCATCTTTTACTAGGAATACGTTTTCGCCAGAGCCTTGGCATACATAACCTTGTGGATCCATTAACATTGCTTCATCATAACCCGCTTGAGCCACTTCTTGGTGTGCAAGAATTGACAACGTATAGTTACCCGCAGCTTTTGCTTTACACATGGTCACGTTAGGGTGATGGTGAGTAAATGATGAAGTTTTTACACGGATACCCTTCGCCATTGCGTCATCGCCAAGGTAAGCACCCCAGCTCCATGCAGCAACAGTTGCATGAATGGTATTATCTGATGCAGCGATACCTAATTTTTCCGAACCAATGAAAATAATTGGACGTAAATAGCAAGAAGCCAGTTTATTTTCACGAACAACATCAATTTGAGCTTGTTCAAGAGTCGCTTGATCAAATGGAACTTTCATTTGATAAATTTTCGCTGAATTTAACAAACGTTTTGTATGGTCTTGGAGACGGAAAATCGCAGTACCGTTAGGAGTTTCATAAGCGCGGACACCTTCAAACACACCCATACTATAATGTAGCGTATGAGTTAAGACGTGGACTTTAGCCTCACGCCAATCCACCATTTGTCCATCTTGCCAAATAAAACCATCACGATCAGCCAAGTTCATGGCGCACACTCCAAATTTTTATACAATTATTCACGTTCCAAAGCGAATGTCGCTGTTGGATCAATTAATCTTTGCCACAATTTGCAAACGACCTCTCTGGTATCGTGCCAATCGGCTGCACTGACTTGCATATTATGATTTGCAAGGGCTAAACGATGGCTCTCGGCGCGTTCACTAAGATAAGCTTGAATCAAGGCTGAAACGTCGTCACTGGATAAGCAACCGGCTTTAGCAGCGTCTTCTAAGATTCGTACATTGTCGGAATAATGGGCGAGATCTTGATTCGTCCCACTCCAGGCTAACACCACATACTGTGCCATAAATTCGATGTCAACGATACCACCTGCGTCCTGTTTTAAATGAAAAATGCCATCTTTTTTCTGTTCTTTTGATGAACCAAGATGATCTTTCATTTTCTGACGCATGTTTAATACTTCACGGCGAACCGTTTCTTCTTCTCGTGGCAAGGTTAATATTTTACAGCGCAATTCTTCAAACTTATTTCGTAAACTTTGTTCACCCGCAATAGAGCGTGCGCGAACAATCGCCTGATGCTCCCATAGCCACGCACTTTTCAACTGATATTGTTCAAATGCCTTTAAACTGGTCACCAATAAACCCGCTTCACCAGACGGACGTAATCGCGTATCAATTTCATAGACACGACCATCCAAAGTTTGCGTGGTCATCAAAGACATAAATTTCTGTGCTACACGCATAGCAAACTCAAAACTACTGATTGGCTTTTGCCCATCGGTGTCTGCCTGCTCATCCATATAGTGAAGAAAAACGAGATCTAAATCAGAACCATAACCTAGCTCTATTCCACCCAACTTGCCATAACCTGCCACAGCAAAAGCCATGTGATCAAGCGAACAACGAACGCCATCAGCATCTATAGGATAGCCATGACGTTTAGCAACCATTTGATAGGCTAAGTTTAATGTTGCAATGACCGATACTTCTGCAATATCCGTCAAAGCATCGGAAACTTTCATCAGTGGACTTTCTGCCAAAACATCACTGGCTGCAACGGTGAGTACATTGGATTTTTTGAATAGACGCAAGACTCGCATTTGGTCTTCAACTTGGTCAATTTCAATACGTAATAACTGTTGGCGTAATGAATCTTCCAAATCTTTACGCTTTGGTAATTCAAAATCCATCGACAAAAATTCATCCAGAAGCACAGGATAATGCGTCAACTCTTCACAAATCCAAGGACTGACCGTTGCCATTTTCACTAAACGCTGTAACGCCCCTTTGCTTTCAATCAACATGACCAAATACACCGTACGGCGCATTACTGACTCAACCAAAGGCATTAACCGAGTCAGGGCCATTTGAGGATGATTTGACTGTAAAACAGCCTCAACCAAATGTGGCCAAAACTCTTTTAAACGCTGAACCGCTTTGGCTGGTAATTTTTTAATCGCATGACCATACCAAAACTCATGAATTAAATTTTTCGCATCATCATCCAGAACCTCGTTAAGCTGACTTTCAAGCTGACTAAAACTTTCCGTTGGAGATTCCAAACCTTTTTCTTTAATCAAATGTTCAAATTGGAAAGTCACTTTGCTACGTTTTTGGTTTAGGAATTCTAAGAAAGCATCCCAATCTGTAAAGCCAAGCGTATCGGTAATTCTTTGACGCAGTTCAGGTTCAGTCGGTAAAGACTGTGTTTGCTGATCATTAAGTGCTTGAATCGCATGTTCAACACGACGTAAGAATAGATAAGCGTCCTCAAGGTCTAATACCGATTGATGATCAAGCAACCCCACCTCACCTAAATGACGTAAACTCACCAGACATTGGCGATCTTGTAATTCTAATTTTGAGCCACCGTAAATCAGTTGGAAAACTTGGACAATGAATTCAACTTCACGAATCCCACCTGCACCCAACTTAATATCATCTGCAATATTGCGACGAGCAACTTCTCGCTCAATCATTGCTTTCATTTCACGCATGGCTTCAAAAGCAGTGTAATCTACATATTTACGGAACACGAACGGACGTGTCATTTCCAGTAAATCATCGCCATCTTTTCCGCTGGTGATAATACGTGCCTTGATCCAAGCATAGCGCTCCCATTCACGTCCATGCTGGCTCAAATATTTTTCTAAAGCGACATGACTAATTGCCAAGGCCGAACCATCCCCCCAAGGGCGCAAACGCATATCGACACGGAATACAAAACCATCAGCAGTAATATGATCCAGTAGATAAATCAGTTTCTGTCCCCACAGAATACAGAACTGTTGCACATCGATACATTTACGACCATTGGTTTCACCTTGTTCATCAAAAGCGAAAATTAGATCAATATCACTTGATAAATTAAGCTCTTGCGCGCCCAATTTCCCCATACCAATAACAATAAGGTCTTGAACATCACCATGATAACCAATAGGTTCACCATGTTTTGCAATGAGAGGAGGGAGTGCAAATGCTTTTGCAGCAACAATACTAACATCTGCAAAATCAGACAGTTCTCGTGTTAATGTCACGACATCAGTCAGTTGATTGGCATCTTGCCAAATCCAACGAAACATCAAGCGAGCACGTAGAATACGCAAAGCTTTCATCCAAGCCATTTCATCTTGAATATCTAAGAGATTTTCATAAACCAATTGTTGTATTTGTTGAGTACTGAGCGATTTCTGAAATCCATCAACTGCATAATCTTGTTCTAATGCAATTTGATGTAAACCTAATACTTGTTCTGCATACTGACTTGCATGTAATGTTTTTTGCAATTGTTCAGCGTTCATTGAAAAAGCCTGTACTTCTAATTTATCTATTCTTTTATATCAGTTTACATGGCTTTTAGGGAAAATTTATGGCATCGCCATCATGCACAGTTTAAAAAATATCCATCCAAAGGTTTATTGTATTTCACGATCTTTAAATTTCATCAACAGTTTATGAAACTGTGAGTTTAGGCACTTCCGTTTGAAGAAGTACCATTTGCTCACATCTTGCCTTTGTTGCAGGAAGCATCATAGTAAATGTTGTACCAATACCTTTTTGAGAGGTCACAGAAATTTGTCCATGATTTAAATCGACAAAACGTTTACACAGCACTAAGCCAAGCCCCGTTCCTTGTTCACCGATCGTACCTTTATGACTTGCTTTAATTTCAGGTTCAAAAACATGGTCAATTTGTGATTGTGTCATGCCCAAGCCTGTATCATGAATCTTAATTTCTATATTTTGATCTACTTGTCTTGCGGAAATAGAAACACATCCTGAACCATCAATTGGGGTAAATTTTAAAGCATTGGAGACTAAGTTCTGAATAATAGATGTCAGCATATTCATATCTGCAAATACACTCAGGTCATCGGCAACATTTACAATTAACTCAATATCCTTGTTAACGGCTAAAGGATTTAAAACATCGTAAATAATTTTTGTGACTTCTTTTAATTTGAAGTTAATCGGGTGATAAACAAAACGTCCGCCTTCTGCCATCGCCCAATTCAATAAATTCTCTAGTAATGAATACGTCGACTGCAAAGTATCATATAAATACTCTGCAATGTTTTGAACACTTTCCTCATCAAGCGTATGACGCTCATTAGCAAGTACATCAGAAAAGCCTATCAACCCGTGAAATGGCGCACGTAGATCATGCGCAATCACTTGGAAAAACTTAGTTTTACTGAAGTTGAGTGCACGCTCTTGTTCATAGAGCTCAAAATAATCTTGAGATTCAGATTTACGTTGTAATATCGTGACCAAGCCTGATGTAAGTTCTTCTAAAAGTGCTTGTTGTTTGGCACTAAAGTCTCTCGACTCATCATCATAAAAATAAATATGTGCAATAGACTCATCACTTTCAAGTTTAAAGTCATAGCACAATAAACGTTGATGCTTGACCCCAGCATCTTGTGCATATGAACTGAGTTTTTCATAATTCTTATGGGTTCGAGTCATAATTAAATTATGATCAAAATAATGTGAAAGATTCGATTTATCTGACATTATTGCAACATTAAAATCACTATCTTCTGTCGCAATCCAAACGTATGGTTCATTGTGAAAGGTAAATATTGCATTTTCAACATTCAAGATTGCACGAGCA
This sequence comes from Acinetobacter sp. WCHAc060025, assembly GCF_004209355.1. Lineage (NCBI taxonomy): Bacteria > Pseudomonadati > Pseudomonadota > Gammaproteobacteria > Moraxellales > Moraxellaceae > Acinetobacter > Acinetobacter sp. WCHAc060025. Next base: position 109,143 of record NZ_SGSX01000003.1, read on the forward strand.
ACTCTTAGATAACGCTCGATTTTATTATCAGAACTATATACACCTAAAATCAGAGATCGGCGACAAGCGCTTAATTCATCTGCTTGTTGAGCTTCTAACACGCTTAAAGTCATGGTTACCTCATTTGCACTTTCAGTACAGCATTACTTTATTAAGCATTCGATTTAAATATTTTAATTTTTTGCACTGAAAAAGTGAAATATGAAAAAATGAATGATCCCACAGCGATTACAATTATTTACATAAATCAATATAACAGATTATTAACCAAATAAATGAACTGTTTTAAATTTCCGATAAAAATCACATTTTTTTTAATATTTGCAAAAGGTTATAACTTTATATCTGTTTATGATTTGATTAAATTATTTAGACATCTTGTGAACGGCTATATAGATATACACCTCTCGAAAACGTAATAAAACTAAAGTTTATGTGGATGCTTAGTTTCAATAATAGCTCCCGTTCAGAATCCAAAGTAACCAACCTTTTGATTAGGCAATAAAAAAGCCCCTAAGTCTTAATATGCTTAGAGGCTTTTCCAGATCATCTGGTCCCGAGGGTCGGACTCGAACCACTACTCTAAATACACTTGTAGTAAGACTTTCAGATTATTTTATTAAATTATAGGGACTTATTTAGGGACTTAAATATCAATTTACCATTCGAACAAAAAACAAGCAAACGATCAATTGCGTGTTCCCATCTCCGTTCGTATAATCAAAAGTTGCTAAAATTTCTAATTATTAATGTTTTATAGGATTCACGCCGTGTTTCACTTCCCACGCTCTCTTCCTCTCAACTCTGCAGGCAAAATACTTCTACAAATTGCCCGAGGATATAGGCATGGCTACTCCAATTCGCTTAACCTTTAATACTGTTTGCCAGACACTAAGCATTAGTCGTAGTGGACTTCAAAAGTTAATCAAGAAAGATCAAACATTCCCTAGACCAATCAAAGAAGGGACAAGCCGACAGGCACCTGTCTATTTTGATCGACAAGGAATTGAAGATTGGCATTTTAATAAATGCCAAAGTGCTAACATGAAGACCGCAAGTAAAACCCCTCATAAAACTTCACCATTTGCTTTGTAAGGCTTAAAACATATCTTCATTTATATCTTTACTATGAAATGCCAACGGCGCTGTAAGGTGCCGTAATGGCTTAAATATGTTAAGTTTCAATTAACTTTAAAGTATAAGCACTTTCAAATTAGCTCCCGATTTACGAATGGATCCTATTCCCGCATTTGCACCATACCTAAGACTTCACTCATCACATATCCAATACAATCTCCATTCATTTGATGCTGTGAAGTTTGGCGTAGCGAAGCATAGGCAAACTGATCGGTGATACATTGACTACCATATTTGTGCTGAGAGATTTTACCGAGCGGTAGCGAGGTAAACATCGAACCTAGCAATGTTGGCTGTTGTAACAATGGTTTTCTTTTTTACATTCGGACTCGCTGTCGCTCATCCTCTCGTTAATCCTTAACTTCGTTGGTGGTGTAGTCAGTACCTCACTGCGTAGGTACTTCGTACAGTTATTAAGAAACGTTTGAAAGCTCAAGCTACGCCGACCACAGCCTAAACCATACGGTTAAAGGCTTTGGTACTAATTTTCACTTGAGGTGGTTAAGTGAAGTTTTGAGGTAAAATTTACGAATTAAAAACCACGTAGAAAATTGCTTACGGCTTTTGAAACTAACTTGTTAAACTCGGTATGTGTTTCAATGTGATCAGGGTGCTTTCGTCTGTTTCGGCTCTTGCTAATCACGCTAATTTCTTTACCAAACAATTCCACGTTGCTTCTGTATTCCGCTGTCTGCTTCACTGTGGCGGTGTCAGCCAATCGTGTGAATTTTAGTAGCTTAAAACTTTCATTCACCAAGTGCTTTAAATTGTCTGCATCATTACCCATGCTTGCAAGTGTCTCATCACGTACATTAATTTCAATCCGTGTACGGTGCTGATCTTTCGGCAAATCCAATCCTTTGTCCATCGTCTTGAAATAGATGCGTATGTACACGCTACCTTTGTTCTTATGACCAATGCCAATGGTTTTCCCATCATGCACGTGCTTCATTGCATTAGTAGCTGTACGTGGCATAACCTTACCGCCATCGTCGTTGTAGATTCTCAGGTCTGTGTTTTCAAAGAGTTCTGTAATCTTTACCGACTTTTGCAAAGCCAATAAAAATGCACCTGTGGATAGATTCCAAAAGTCGATTGACACTTCAAGCGTAGCAACTTTAAGTGAGATTGGCTCATATTCATCACGTAGCTTTTTAAGAGTTTCGGCATACTCTTTACCATTTTTAACGTCATGAAAATCAATTTCAAACTTACAACTGCTTGCCTGTTTCACATAAGGATTTTCGTTAATTCCTTCTGCTTTTAGGAAATCTTTAATGTCATTGTACGGCTGAGTTGGACGTTTAAACTTGTATGCCTTACTGACAATGATCTCCAATCTAAGCCAATCAATAACCGCTGTGATCGTTGGTTTCTCAATTTTAAAATGTTGGTTCAGAGCGGGATTGTTGAACTCAGGCTTCAAATCGAAACAGTTAATATCTGTTGCTTTAGCTTCTACCTTGCGAGCTTCGGCAAGCGACTCTTTAACGCTTTTGCGATTGGCATACTCATCCAAAACATCACAAGCGGTTTGAAATGAAGTATCGAACTTTACCGCAGTAGGCAAGTCATCCTCTATCTCAATGTCAGCCCAAGCAATGACACGCTCAGGCTTTGGTTCGGTTTCAGATGCCAAAAAGTTAGCTACAAACTCATCTAATTCTGTGGTTGCTTTTTCCAATTCGTCACGCTCTTTAGGTGACATATATTGTTGAATTTCCATTGCTTACCCATTTTTAGTTTTGGCAAATTCTGCTAAAATGACACCAGTTCGTTGATCATCATTATCAGTTTGCCGACTGTCTTAATGTAGAAAAAGGAAGTGTTGTCACACTTCCTTTTTTTGTTACCTACAAATCCTAAAGTGTCGAACTTTGCTCACTCAAGCAAGTTGTAGTCCAAGCCCAATACATCTTGCACTAGCCCTGTCACTTGCTCTTTGGTTAGGCTGAACACGGCGGTTTCTGTACCGCTGTTGGAATCGAATGCCACCTTGTAGCCGTCATTACTCGCTGTGACCCAAACAGCTTCGGTCTTGGTTGGTTTGCTTAGTGTTGTTGCTAAAACTGCGCTGAGCGCATTTAAGCGTTGTTTTTGAGCGTCCATGCTCTACTCCTCAATTAGTTTGCTGTATTTGCTGTGTATGTGCCGATGAAGCTGTCTAGCTCCGATCTTGCGTAGATTGCCTTGCCTTCAATCTCGGTGAAGTTAATGCGGATGCCGTCTTGCTGTTCCCAGCGCTTTGGATTCCACTTGAGATAACCCCACCATGCTCGATGATCTTTTTCAGGTAATGCATGGCGTAGGTATCTCGCTGCATCGTTAATTTTAAAAGTTTGCTTTGCTGTCCGTTGCATTGCTTTGTCCTTGTGACCTCTATTAGGCACCCATGATGTAAGTGCTATCTTCTTTATGTGCTTTAACGGCACGATCTACCGTACCAACACCAACGCCAAACTGTTTAGCAACTGCACGATATGACATACCGTCTTCAATCGCTTTGTTTAGCTGTGCATAAGCCACTTTCTTACGTTTATCCTTGTTGTAAACGCCTTTTTCTTTTGCTTTCGCAATGCCTTCCATTTGTCTTTCCTTGATGATGGCACGTTCAAATTCAGCGAATGACGCCAACATGTTGAACATTAGGTCTTGCATTGGGTTTGCTTTACCTGCCGAAAATTCCAAGTTCTCTTTGTGAAATTTAACAGTGACACCCTTTGCATTGAGTTGCTTCAATAGGTCTTTTAGGTCGGTCAATGAACGTCCCAAGCGGTCAATCGAATGAACATGTACCGTATCGCCTTCTCTCACGTATTCGAGCATTGCTTGAAGTTGTGGGCGCTGGGTATCCTTACCGCTTGCCTTGTCTTCAAATTGCTTATCGAGTGCGATGCCATCTAATTGACGGTCTGTGTTTTGCTCGAGAGTACTTACTCGAATGTACGCTACATGTGCCATGTTATTTTCTCGCTTGAAACAAAACCGTTCCGCATGTTCTAGAAGTTGCAATAATGCATGTTCCGAATTAAATTTTCAACCATGCGGAACATTGAAAGCTCACTGTTTAACCTGTTGTTCGGAACGTTCCGATTAAGTAAACCATGCGGAGCAAATTCATCTTTCTGTTTAGAATTCACTAACATCCTTGATTAAAATATTTAGAGTCGTAATATTTACCTAATTCATTATTAAATTTCAAAGATATGTCAAATACACTCCAAGCTTTTAATCGGCTTTTTAATACAGTAATAGAAGAATTCAACGAAGACTACAATGTTACAAATCGGGTAAACCAAGTTGGAGATGCCTTAGAAAAATTCGTAAAAGACCTTTATTCAGATTCCATCAATGACCCAAATCCTATTAGAAAATATCAAGAGGTTTTTTCATACTTAGGTTCAAAAAATCATCCACCTGATCTCGTATTAAAAAAGGGGGATGCAATCGAGGTAAAAAAGGTTCAAGGGAAAATTCCAAAAGATGAAAATTCCCAAAAAAAGCGTCTAAAAAAGCCAAAAAGTGATACAAAAGCAAATCCTTTGCAATTAAATAGTTCTGCACCTAAACAATTTTTACTCCGAAACGACCCTTTAATTAAGGAAGAGTGTCGAAATTGTGAGGAAGATGGCGACTTACCACTAGAAGAACAGTGGCAACAAAAAGACATGCTATACATCATTGGAACGGTCAAAGGTAAGCAGTTATGTTCACTGTGGTTTGTGTATGGCGAGTGCTATGCAGCATCAGCAGAGACTTATTCAAGTATTAAATCAACCATTACCGAAGCAATCGAAAGCTTAGGAATAGATTTAGCTCCGACTAGGGAAATAGCGAGAATTAATAATGTTGATCCCCTAAATATTACCGACTTAAGAGTAAGAGGGATGTGGCTAATTGACCAACCGATAACAGTATTTGAATATTTAGAGCTGAACACGAAATCTCCTTTTTTTGCGCATTTAATTGTTTCAAAGAAAAAGTTTGACACTTTCCCCGAGGAAGACAGGATAGTTCTTGACCACTTAATAGAAGAACATAGCGAGGTAATAAATAAAAAAAATGTTAAAATCTGCAACCCAGATAATCCAGCAAAAAATATTGATGCTGTAGTAGTGAGCTTATTTAGATGAAAGTTGCAACATTGTTTGCTGGTTGTGGAGGTTTAGACCTTGGTTTTAAACAAGCAGGCTTCAACATCGTTTGGTCTAATGAATATGACAAAACAGTCTATCCAACACATCACGCAAATTTTCCTGAAGCGGAGTTAGACACCCGTAGTATTGTCGATGTAGAAGATGATGCTATTCCTGACGTTGATGGAATCATTGGTGGTCCTCCTTGTCAAAGCTGGAGTGAGGCTGGTGCCAAACGAGGCATAGAAGATGCACGTGGAAAACTTTTCCATGAATACATCCGCTTACTTAAAGCGAAAAAGCCAAAGTTTTTTTTAGCCGAGAATGTTTCTGGAATCTTGCATAAACGTCATGAAACAGCTTTTCAAAATATAATTGAAATGTTTGAAGAAGCAGGGTATGTAATTTCTTATAAACTTCTTAATGCCTGCGACTTCGATGTACCGCAAGACCGAAAACGTGTAATTATCGTAGGTTTCCACGAAAGTCTAAATAAAAAATTTGTATTTCCTGAAGCTCCTAAAGTTGTCCACACTTTAAGAGACTCTATTTCTGACCTAGTAGATAATGCTGTACCTGCTATTTCAACACAAAAGACTAACCCCGAAGTCAAATTTCCAAACCATGAATATATGACTGGCGGTTTTTCATCTATGTTCATGTCACGAAATCGTGTCCGTACTTGGGATGAACCATCCTTTACAATCCAAGCAGGCGGACGTCATGCCCCCATTCATCCTCAAGCGCCAAGAATGGTTAATGTTGGAAAAGACAAATTTGAATTTGCCAAAGGATATGAAGACAAATATAGACGAATGAGTGTCAGAGAGTGCGCTCGAGTACAAACATTCCCAGATGACTTCATTTTTGATTACACCTCTGTTGCCGATGGTTATAAAATGGTCGGCAATGCAGTTCCCGTGACTTTTGCTAAATATTTAGCAACTGCAATTAAACAGCAAATCGTGTAATGTCAAAAGCCCATACTTAAAGTATGGGCTTTTATTTTACGCTGATCTTAAATAATTACCCTTTTCTTGCCTATGAGCAAATTGATATGGAGATACATAGCTTTTCACCTCTAAATATTCAAGATAACTACTCCACCAATTCATCACCAATCGTCGTTCTTCCATGAACTGAGCCATGTGGGTATAAGCTCCCACCACTTTATTACGCTCTTCATGACTCATTTGCTTTTCTATGGCATCACGCTGAAATAAACCACACTCTGATAAAGCAGAGCGAGCAATTGTTCTAAACCCATGTAAGCAAATATCGCTCTTAGTATCGTAACCCATTCGACGCAATGCATTATTAGGTGTTGTTTCACTTAGAAAAACAGCATTTCCCGACTGACTTGGAAACAGAAATTCTGTACCGCCACTGTACTGCCTAATCTGCATCAGCAAACTCACTACTTGATCAGACAGAGGCACAATATGTGAATCCCTCATCTTAGCACCACGCTCAGAAAACTTAGCAGTTGCGATTTTTAGTCGTTTTGCAGGAATAACCCATTCACGCTTTTTTAAATTAATTTCCGACCATCGAGCAAATCTTAATTCGGATGACCTTACAAAGATATGCAAGGTAAGTTGCAAAAAGAGCTTCGTTAATGGTTCACCTGTATCATTCTTAATACGATTAATTAAAATGGGTAATTCTTCAAATCTACGGAATGATGGTCTATGTTTTACTTTTGCAGACAAGTCCAAACTATCAAGCTCTCTTGCTTGATTCACGGTTAAAATGCCCTGTAAAACCGCATAATTAAAAATAAGGATTAAATCCGCTCTAATACGCTGAGCATTATCCGCTGATTGAAAGTAAATTTCCTCAAGTGCATCACTTAACTTTTTTAAATCCAAGGATGTAATTTCAAAAGAACCCAATCGAGGAAACAAATGATTCTCAAACTTACGCATACGTTTGTGCTTAGTATCGTTCGATAACTCTTTTTTTAGGGCATAAACTTCAAACCACCTACGAGTAATATTTTCGAGTGTGTTGTCCGATGACGTTACAAGTTTCTTACCCTTTGCACGTTCTTGCGGATCAATCCCATCGCTTAACAATTGACGATATTGTCTTGCTATATCATCCGCCTGCTTTAGTGAAATAAAGGGGAAAGTTCCGATTGTAATTTTTCGAGCCTTACCTTCAAAGTTATTGTATTTAAATTGCCATGTTTTGGTACCAGATGGACGAATTAATACATAAAGCCCATCACCCGCATAAAGTCGAAACTCTTTTGCCTTAGGTTTAGCCGATTCGATTTGTGTTACGTAAAGTTTTGGAATTGGTTTAGCCATGACAAGTCCCTAAATTCTTCTACCCTTTCTATTAGGGACTTATACAGGGACTTATTAATTAAAACCATATAAACGCAAAAAGAGCCATATAGGCTCTTGTTTTCTTTCTAACTATTTGATTTTTAATTGTATGTACTCATTCAGCATCATACCAACTTAAGTAAGTGGTCCCGAGGGTCGGACTCGAACCGACACGTCATCGCTGACAGTGGATTTTGAGTCCACCGCGTCTACCAATTTCACCACCTCGGGAGAGGTTGTGTGGCTATAATAGCGTTTTTCATTTTCTTGTCAACGACAAGTTTTCACATTTGCTTAAAATACAAACATATCGTGTTTTTTTGGATTATAAAGCACCAATTTCAGCGATTATTTTGAAAAAAGACTATACTAGTTACAGTTTTTAAATCTCACATACCAGTTTTTACTCCCCATGATGCAACTCACCGATTTTAATTTTGAACTCCCAGACGAACTTATTGCCCGCTATCCACTTGAAACACGTAGCGCTTCTCGCCTACTCCATTTAAATGCCGATGGAACATATCAAGATCTTCATTTCACTGATATTTTAGATCTATTCCAAGAAGGTGATTTGATGGTGTTAAATGACACCAAAGTCATGAAAGCACGTTTAAAAGGCAAACGAGCTTCTGGTGGTGCTATTGAAGTTTTAGTTGAACGTATTTTTGATCAAACCACTGCACATTGTCATATCAAAGCCAGTAACTCACCGAAGGCAGGCGCTGAACTTTTCATTGGTTCAGATGAAGTCAAAGTGACGGTGACAGGTCGTCATGAAAATTTATACATCGTTGAGTTTTCACAACCGATTTTACAAGTGCTAGATGCTTATGGTCAGCTTCCAATTCCACCATATTTCAATCGTGAAGCTGAAGCAGTTGATACTGAACGTTATCAAACTGTTTTTAATGATCCAACAAAGCTAGCCAGTGTTGCCGCACCAACTGCAAGCCTACACTTTGATGAAGACTTGCTAAAAAAACTTGAACAAAAAGGTGTGAAGAAAACCTTTGTGACTTTACATGTCGGTGCAGGTACATTCTTACCTGTTCGTACCGATAATATTGAAAATCACATCATGCACAGCGAATGGTGTGAAGTCACTGAAGAAGCTGCTCAATTGATTGCTGAAACTAAAGCACGTGGCAATAAAGTCATCGCTGTTGGTACAACTGCAACACGTGCCACAGAAAGCGCAGCGCAAGCATGCGGTGGGAAAATTGGTGCTTGGACTGGAGATACTCAAATTTTCATCTATCCAGGCTATGAATTTTGTGTAGTCGATCGTTTGATCACTAACTTCCATTTACCAGAATCTACCCTACTCATGCTTGTTTCAGCCTTGTCGAGTCGTGACAATATTCTCAATGCCTATCAACATGCTGTAGAAAGCAGATACCGTTTCTTTAGTTATGGCGATGCAATGCTGATTGAAAAAGCGAATTAAAAATATGAAGGGAATTTGTCTTGGCGAATTCCCTTTCTTTAAAAGGTCAGCTGATAATTTAACTTGCATTCATCAACTCCTGACTATCGCACTTTAAAACAACAACTTTAATTCACTCATTTAAAAGACAATAAGTATGCCTAACAACATATTAAGCAGGTTAAAACAAAGCTATAACAATCAAATTGCTCATAATCATGTGGTTGATCTTAATCTTGAAGAACTCAATAAATTGTTACCCCAAGTTGAAGATCATCATCAGTTACTATTTCGGTTAAAATACTGGCAAGGTGAGCAAAATTTACAATACCAAAATTTAATTTTTTTCTCTTATTTCTGTTTAGCCTTACTGAGTTTAATCCCTGTATTCACAATCCATTTCACTTTTTTCATTTTAACTCTACTGCTTTTAGGATTAGGCATACCACATATTAAGTTTTCTAACCCGAATAGTGAGCTTATCCATGCTATGCAAGATTTCTATCTTCAAAATAAATACAACCTGCGCAAACATCAGGTCGACCAAACCAATCCTGTATTTCCAATTGAATCTTTTCCGCTTTTTGAACTTGGCGATCAACAAAATACAGTTAGAAATAAAATGTATGGACAATGGTGCATTGAAGATCAGACATTTCCATTCATGATTTTTAATTACCATTATCTCAAAACCACGACCAAGCTCAATGATAAAGGTACATTAGAACGCAAAGCATATTCTTTTGATTTATTTGGAATTATGATCAAAAACTTTCCTGCACGTGGTGTAAGTATTTCAACAAATCAAAAGAAAAATTGTCGTCTTGGAATCAAATGGTCAAGTGGCGATATTCATTTTGATCAGCGCTATCAACTCAGCGGTTTTTCTGAAATTTGGCTCGCTAAATTCTTTAAACCCTCCAATCTCTTACATCTAGAAACTGCGTTAAAAGCGTATCAGGGTGATTTTTATATCGACCCGCAAACATCGACTTTATGCTGGCTCTTTGAAGAAAATATTTTCCATTGTGAAAACAAACAACTTTATCCATCAACCGTCACTGAGTTTGCAGAACAATTAGAATTGATACAAATGCCTAACCTTGAAAAACTCACCAATACCATGCAAAAGTTAATCACTGAACTACAGTAAATGCGAAATGAATAAGAACGATATTTTGCTTTTAAATACATTTTGTCGTTAAAATCACAAAATAGCATCTCGATAAAATAATGAATACCGATGAATGATCTCATAACAAAAATTCAAAATGCATTTGGTCAACAACATGAAAATAATGGTCAAACTCAAAATAATATCAATTTAATTAATAATATACTCAACTCAAATCAAAGCTTTACACAACAACTCGAACAGTTAAAAAATTGGAAAGATGATCCAAGTTTAAGCATTCAAAACTATACTTTTTGGCTATTTATCAGCATCGGAATTTGCTGTGTTTTACTGGCGATTGCCTTTCATCCTATTTTTCTTCTCGCGACTATTTTAAGCATTGCATTTGCCTTCTACAAAAGAACCTCAACCAAAGCTTTAGATCAAATGATTGGCTATATACAACAGCGCAATCTCGAAGAAAAATATCAACTTAACTTTAATTACAATGATGAAAACCAAATCATTGAGTCTCCTTATAACTTTCCCCTATTTGATTTAGGTGACCATGAAAATGAGATTCGCAATTGTATTTATGGTCTTTGGCGAGTAAATGATATTGAATACCCCTATATGTTGTTTAACTATCACTATGTCGATGAAGTTGAAACAAAAGATTCTGATGGGGATAGTAAAACAGAATATCGTCACTATGACTTATGGGGCATTATCCTTGAAAACTTTCCTACACAAGGCATCAGCATCGCTTCAAAGCAGAAAAGAGTCTGTCGACTCGGGACTAAATGGTCAAGTGGTGATATTCGTTTTGATGACAATTATCAACTGAGCGGTACCAATGAAATGCAATTGGCAAAATTTTTCACACCGACACATGTGCTCATGCTTGATCAAGCTATGGAATATTTTAAGGGTGATTTTTATATTCAAGCCGATCGCCCATCGCTATGTTGGCTATTCAATAAGGATGTTATAAAAGCACAAATGGAATTTGATCGAATTGATACAGTACATGACCTCGTCACTCAACTCGAAACAACAACAATGCCTGAGTACGAGCAACTGCGACAATCCATGTTCACCATTTTAAAAGAAATTCAATCTCAATGAATCAAAGCTAGACTCAAATAAAATCTTTATGATGAATAATTTACTTTGTTCCGAACAAAAAATTAACGCATAATTCATTAAGGAAAATACCTTTTAAACTTGCTTCAATTTTGAATAATGACCTGCTGATATGCCCATAAAAACAGTTGAACGATTGCTTCATATCCGAACGAAAAAAAATCAACACGTGATGCGTAATATCGCGCGACTGTGGGAAATCGGACAACAAGCTCAGTCTGCACAAGATATTTTAGATGGCTTACATCCGTGGGGCGAAAGTAAAGATCTATTTTTTTACAATGTCATTCCTCGTTTTCTTTTTATCAGCGGGATCGGCATTATCATTTTTGGTTGGGTGATCCATCATTACTTCCCCTATCCATTGACCTTTTTGGCTGGATGTCTGTGTTGCTTTGTTGCTTATTTAATTTATGAGGAAAGCGATCCAATCGATGAAGTGATTGATTTTCTTGAACAACGCATCATGCTGTTACGTTATGACCTACATTTTAATAAAACGCCAAATCATATTTCAGCAACAAGCAATTCAATGCTCGTAATGAGTCGTTTGAAACAAAATTTTCCGTTATTTTCACAAGGCAATGTCTCTAACGAAATCGAACGATTCGCCTCAACAACTTGGTTTGATGGAGAGCAAGAACATCATGTCATGCTGTTTCATTACCACTATGTCGATGAGTTTTCACTCCCAAATACGCAAGGTGAAAAGCAGAAAATCACTGAATTACACAAAGATCAATGGGGCGCGTTTATCTTTCAAATGCCTGCACTCGGTTTCGCTGCCAGCAATAAGCATGATGAATTTATTCCGCCCTATACACAGACATGGAAAACTGCGGACATCATGGTCAATCAAAACCTACATATTTTTGGCTATGATCAACACCAATTGGCACGTACCATCAGCCCAAGCATCACACTAAAACTAAGTGATTTTTTCCAACAATATTCGGGTGATGTTGTTTATCATTATGAAGAAAATATGCTGTGCTATATCGGAGATCAAAACTTGTTTAGGATCATGCGAAGAAAGCAGAAAATTCAAGATATTTCCGCACTTCGAGGACATTTACGCACTTTAACCATGCCTGAATATGAAAAATTCAAACAGTGCATGTTAAACTTAATCGCATAAAATTCAGTTTCAGACGTTATCCGTTTTATAAATCATAAGGAATAATCAGAATGGGTCTAATCATATTTATTGGGATTTTTGTCATTATTGCGATTTGGGCAATCATGGTCAGAAATAACATTGTACGTTATTTCAATGCCACCCAACGTGCATGGGCAGAAGTTGCCAATTTTGAACGCCAGAAAGTAAAAACACTAGAAACTTTAGAACAGACTTTGGCGCAATACACCCAATTTGAAAAATCAACGCTTGAAAAAGTCACTGAACTGCGTCAACAAATTTTAAACTTGAATCTGAAAAATACGGATGTTTCACAGTTACAACATGTGGAAAAGCTCAACCAAGATTTCATGAAAAGTTTAAATGTAGTGGTGGAAAACTATCCTGAACTGAAAGCGGATACACTTTATGCCAAGATGATGGATGACATCCAAGAACAAAATGAAAATGTCGGTGCTGCGATCACGATCTTTAACCGCAATGTGGAAGAGTTTAATAATATTATCCAAATTTTCCCGAATAATATGATCAACACCATGACTTTAGCAAAACAACCAATCCGCCCATTTTCGGACAATGTTGTAACGCAAAACTTCGATTACAAACCGAATTTTTAATTTTCAGAATTGATCACAATAAAAATCAATACAAGATACACAGCCTTCTCACTTAAATATAAAGAAGGCTTTTTTATCTTTTTCTTGAAATAAAAATGCAATCAATCGTATAGCTGATATAAAATAATTAAAAATTTCAATTAAAACTGATTTTTAAATTACGTGTGAACAATACAATGTCTTTAGACCTTGATGTCATGATAAAAAGAATTAGAATATCGTTTAGTAAATCTAAATAATATAACCAAGATATTTTTTTATATTTGCAGCATCAATATGGTTGTAATAAACAACAAAGCTTATCTAATTCATATAAGCTTTGGTTATAAAACATTAACGAATAAAATACAAAAGAGATATTATGAGTAATCAACTACTTGAACAAGAACAACAAATCAAGGCCAATATTATTGATGCCTTTCAAGCCTTCTATTATCGATATAAAAAGCAAAATATATATGCTTTTGTCATTGAAGTTGATGAATCCTTTATCATCCAATCTTTCCTTATCTCGACTGAAACCAGTATTTTTGATGAAACTGAAAACAAATATCAATATCTACTGGAGAAAGATAAATGGTCATTTAATCAGTGGAAGTATCGTCAAAAAAGTAATTCACCACATCAATTTAGCTCAACATCTGCACATGCAGTAGAAATACACCCAGATCAACTCATCACGCACTTATTTGAACATGTTTTTCCAGATCAAGTTCATCTTACACAATTAGATTCACTCATCTCAATCTATCAACAGGCGATCTCATTTATCACTAAAATTTATAATTTAGATCTAAGTCGTATACTATTCCTTATTCATTCACCTATTCAAAAAAATATCATCTTAGACACAGCCCAACAGCTCAATCCGTCCAGTTCGTTACTTTTTGAATTTATGGCACATATACGTATTTCAAAAGAAAACCCTGCCATCAAATCAATAAAGCTCAGACAAATCGACAAAGATGAGCTCATTAACCTTGCACAGCTTGTAAATCTCTTTGAACCTTATGATTCCCTAAGCGTTGCACATCAAGCCTATCTTTTAACACTTGAACCTAAATTTTCAGATCTTCACACCCATATTCAAGATCTGGTTAAAAATATTGCAGCAATGAATGATCCAACCCTTGCACTAGACAAAGCTGAAATACTCGATAGGATTAATTATTTTTATACCGTATAAGTACACAATAAAAATGTGAACACAGCTCAAAATAAAATAGTAGCGAATCTCAAAAGAAGATGAAGTACTCAGTCGATTTATAAAGTATGGCAATTTTTATGGGTTAAATGTTACTTCAAAAAAAATGACCTTATACAGCCATTCACATACTGAATGACATGTACCTCTAATTCATCTACATAGAGAAAATCAGCTTTGGTTAAATTTCAAACCATTGCCATCACTGACTTAATACAAATGATCAAGAAGAAAACTGGTATTCAACCCTAAAATCAGGGAAAATAGTCTCCTTTTGCAGCAATCAATCAGCGAACTGTCTTTTCGCCAGATTTTAGGTCATCTATGAAGTTTGAAAAATTAGGTCAGTCGGGGCGTGCCCGTCGTGGTCGTTTAACTTTAGAACATGGTGTTATTGAAACACCTGTGTTCATGCCTGTTGGGACTTACGGTACTGTCAAAGGTATGCTTCCACGTGATATTGAAGATATCAAAGCACAGATTATTTTAGGGAATACGTTCCATCTTTACTTGCGCCCAGGCTTAGATGTGATCCGCGAACACGGCGGTTTGCATGAGTTTATGAAATGGGGAAAACCGATTCTGACTGATTCAGGCGGTTTCCAAGTATTTAGCTTGGGAGCAATGCGTAAAATCAAAGAAGAAGGTGTTACTTTCCGTTCTCCGATTGATGGTTCAAAAGTATTCTTATCACCTGAAATTTCAATGGATATTCAACATACATTGAACTCAGATATTGTGATGATTTTTGATGAGTGTACGCCTTATCCAGCAACGCATGAAGAAGCACAAAAATCTCTTCAACTCTCATTGCGTTGGGCGAAACGTTGTAAGACCCAACACCATGATGTGTTAAAAAATAGAAATGCTTTATTTGGGATTATTCAAGGTGGGATGTACGAAGACCTTCGTGAAGAATCTTTGAATGGTTTAAAAGAAATTGATTTTGATGGTTTTGCAATTGGTGGTTTATCGGTTGGTGAACCTAAAGAGGAAATGATCAAAGTACTCGATTACCTTCCTGAGAAAATGCCAGCAGATAAACCTCGTTACTTGATGGGTGTAGGTAAACCAGAAGACATCGTGGAAGCAATTCGTCGTGGTGTGGATATGTTCGACTGCGTAATGCCAACACGTAATGCCCGTAATGGTCATTATTTTGTTACAGATGGCTTAGTGCGTATTCGTAACAGCCAATATCGTCATGATCAAAGTCCACTTGACCCACATTGTGATTGTTATACCTGTACCAACTTTACGCGTGCATATTTATTCCACTTAGAGAAATGTGGCGAAATGCTCGGCTCAATGCTGGGAACAATCCATAACTTACGCTATTACCAACGTTTTACCCAAGATATTCGTGATGCTTTAGACAATGGAACATTTGATGAATACGTGACAGATTTTTATCAACGTCGCGGTTTAGACGTTCCACCTTGTCCTGAGGATTAATGCCCCAATATAAAGTTGAATCGAATATTCATTCAACAGTATTTGCGCTGAAACCCAAGACAAGGTAAATTGCAGAACAACTCAATTTAAAAACCATGCAAATGGTAGAATTTTTTAACTTTTAGGAAACTGAAATGAGCTTATTTATTTCTTCTGCTCACGCTGCTGCAGCACCTGCACAAGGTCCAGGCATGATGGCAAACTTATTGATGATTGCTGTATTTATCGCAATCTTCTATTTCCTCATCTGGCGCCCTCAAGCAAAACGTGCAAAAGAACACCGCACTTTAATTGAAAGCTTAGGTGTGGGTAGCGAAATCGTATTTGCAGGTGGTTTAATGGGCCGTATCCTAAAAATCGAAGGTGACTTTGCAGTAGTTGAATTGAATAAAGGAAATGAAGTAAAAATTCAACGTGCGAGTGTCATTTCAGTTCTGCCTGAAGGCACATTAAATAACCTTTAATCATAAAACGGTCGTGCAAATTAGCACGACTTTTTCATTTTAAGAAGAAAGCGAATGCGTTACCCTGCATGGAAATATATACTGATTCTAGTTGTACTAGTCATCAGTACATTATACGCGCTGCCGAGTTTGTATCCTGATGAACCTGCTGTTCAAATTTCTGGTGCCAAGGCTGGTACTGTAATTGATCAGTCGGTGATACAAAAAGCAGAGCAAATTTTAAAAAGTGACAATATTAGCAGTCATGATAATACCTTCACGAATAATGCTGCCCTTCTCCGTCTCAGTACGTCTGAAGCTCAGTTAAAAGCAAAAGAGGCTTTAAGCAAAGGCTTAGGTGAAAACTATACCGTTGCATTAAACCTTGCACCTACGACACCTGAATGGTTGCAAAAAATTGGTGCTAAACCAATGAAACTTGGTTTGGACTTACGTGGTGGTGTTCATTTCCTACTTGAAGTAGATATGGATAAAGCCATTGCACAACGTATGGAAACCTCTGCAACCGATTTACGTCGTGAGTTTCGTGACAATAAGCTTAAATTTAACAGTCTGTCATTAAATAACAATACGATTACCATTCAGTTTGCCAATAACGATGACCGTGCAACCGTCATGGATTTCTTACGTCGTGATGGCAATAAATTTACGCAACAAGCTTTAGCAACTGATACAGGTTCAACACTGAAGTTGACTTATAACGATGCAACAAAGCAAGAAATTCAATCCTACGCACTTGACCAAAACTTAACAACTTTACGTAACCGTATTAACGAGTTAGGTGTTGCTGAAGCATTGGTACAGAGCCAAGGTAGCAACCGTATTGTCGTTGAACTTCCAGGTGTACAAGATACTGCCGAAGCAAAACGTGTTTTAGGTCGTACTGCAAACTTAGAATTTCGCTTAGTTTCTGATTTAAATGATCAATATATTGACCGTTTTTCTGGAAAATATAATGGTCAGCCATTACCACCAGGAACAGAAGTTTTTGCTTACGAATCACTTGATAGCGGTCGTGAACTCCTTTTGAATCGTAACCGTATTCTTACAGGTGAACGCGTTCAAAATGCATCAAGTGGCTTTAGCCAAGACACTGGTGGTGCTGAAGTAAATATTACTTTAGATACCGCTGGCGGTAAGTTGATGTCTGATGCGACACGTACTGCTGTGGGTAAACGTATGGCTGTTTTGTTTATTGAAAATAAACAAAAAATTA
This sequence comes from Acinetobacter sp. WCHAc060025, assembly GCF_004209355.1. Lineage (NCBI taxonomy): Bacteria > Pseudomonadati > Pseudomonadota > Gammaproteobacteria > Moraxellales > Moraxellaceae > Acinetobacter > Acinetobacter sp. WCHAc060025. The sequence continues at coordinate 126,535 of NZ_SGSX01000003.1, forward strand.
GCTCTGTTCCAGACCCTGTAACAGGTGCGATGACAGAAGTTCGTACGCCTTATACTGAATCTGTGGTGATCAATGCGGCAAATATTCAAGCTGTACTTGGTTCACAATTCCGTATCACTGGCTTAGATTCTCCACAAGAAGCGGCTGAACTTGCACTAATGCTTCGTGCTGGTGCTTTGGCTGCGCCGATGTACTTCGTTGAAGAACGTGTGGTTGGTCCGAGTTTAGGTCAAGAGAATATTGATAAAGGTGTTCTATCAACTCAAGTTGGTTTCCTGCTTGTTGCCATTTGGATGATCGTTTTCTTCCGCCTATTTGGTTTAATCGCCGATGTTGCCTTGGTGATTAACTTGGCAATGCTCCTCACTATCATGTCTTGGATCGGCGCTTCGCTTACCCTTCCAGGTATCGCAGGTATCGTGATTACCATTGGTATGGCTGTCGATGCCAACGTCTTGATCTGTGAGCGAATACGGGAAGAAATGCGTTGGGGTGCATCACCCAAACAAGCCATTATTGCTGGTTATGATCGAGCATATAACACCATTCTCGACTCCAACTTAACCACATTCTTGGTTGCGTTTATCTTATTCGCAATCGGTACTGGTCCGATCAAAGGCTTTGCTGTAACACTCATGATTGGTATTGTCTGCTCGATGTTTACTGCGATTACAGTAACACGTGCGATTGTCCAATTGATTTATGGCAAAAAGCGTAACTTGAAGAAGTTGAGCATATAAGGAGATCTATGATGACTGATGTGACTCAACCAAAAGTAGATACGCCTGCAAAAAAATATGGTCGTCCAGATGATGAGCGTATAATTAATTTCATGAAGATTGCCAAACCAGCGGCAATCATCTCTATTCTCTTGACCATTGCAAGTATCTTCTTTATTGCAACCAAAGGTTTGAATCTCGGTTTAGACTTTACAGGTGGTGTATCTGCTGAGTTGAATTATCAACATGCAGCGAAACCAAATGATGTGATTGAAACTTTAGACAAAGCAGGTTTCAAAGACGCTGTGGTGCAAACTTTGGGTTCGAACAAAGATTTGATCGTACGTATGCCTGCGCAAGATCTAAAAGTTGAAGACTTAAGCAACTCACTGACTAAAGCAGTTCAATTACCAAATAACCCTGCTGTCGTCCACAAAGTAGACTCTGTCGGTGGTCAAGTGGGTAATGAGCTGTATTTACGTTCTGCGGGTGCTGTAGCGCTTGCGATGTTGCTCATGCTGATCTATGTGACCATCCGCTTTGAATTTAAACTCGCTGTTGGTGCTGTACTTTCATTATTGCATGACGTTATCGTGACCATTGGTATTTTTGCAATGATGCAGTGGCCATTTGACCTTACTGTTTTAGCTGCTGTTTTAGCGTTAATCGGTTTCTCACTCAACGATAACATCGTTGTATCAGACCGTATCCGTGAAAACTTCCGTAAGATTCGTGGTGCATCACCATTAGAAATCGTCAATATTGCATTAACCGAAACCTTAAAGCGTACGATTCACACCTCTATGACATTATTACTCGTTGTACTTGCAATGATGTTCCTCGGTGGTGATGGTCTACACTGGTTCTCAGTGGCAATGTTTATTGGTGTATTCGTGGGTACATACTCTTCGATCTATATCGGTACTGCATTTGCATTATGGCGTGGTCTAAACCGTCAAGACTTTATTGTCCAAGTAAAACCTGAATTTGAAGATGAAGAACACATTCCTCACTAATATTCAGTGTTAATAAAATAGCTCATCTTTGGATGGGCTTTTTTTATAGCCAAATCATCATATCTATTCACACGATACATTTATTTTGAATGCTTAAAATTACTTATAATACTGCTCTGTAGGGTAATATTTTGTTTTCTCTCTCCACCTCCCTTTCACCAAGTTCCGATCTGTGACTTCAACTTTGTCTCCCGCAGTGACCACTGCTTCAATAAATTCACGAACAAGCAATAAACCTTTATTTGGAACGACCTCATATTCCGACCGGATGTGATAACAACAGCCACTTTTATTAAAGGTCATCAACCGCTTTCGTTTTTGATCAAGCTCAAACATCCCTAAATTTTCTTGTGTTAAAACAGAAAGCTCTTCACTTAAAATAAAATTACCCTTGGTCTGATTAAAAACATAAATATCATAAACAGGACCACCATACGAACCATAATTGCCATTACTGATTGCAATATCTTGCGTACCGTCAAAATTAAAATCACCAAATAAAATTGCGCTTTGCTCACCATAAATTTGAGCAACGTTGACTTGAGGCTGTGCCTTTTGGTCAAAAGATAGTGTTAACTCATCTGAATGGAATGTCTGAAAAACTTGCTTGGAATTCTTTTTAGAAAGATGAATTATCGCCTTACCACTCATCTGATCTAGTGCATATTGTGTTTCGATTTGCACATCATACAACTTTGAGCCATTCTTAATTTCATACAGTTGAGCATGGAGTGACTCAGCAAAAAACATCAGTATGAGCATAGAAAAACAATGCAATATAGGAATAGGTTTTTTCATCATTTTTTATTCTTGAGTCATCGTGCAAATTATCTTAGCAGAAAGTATTTCCCTCAAACAGAAAATAAAAAACCACCCGAAGGTGGTTTAATTCCCTCTTTTAATCAGAGGACTGATGATGGATTAATCTAATAAGATTAGTGTCCGCCACCATTAATTGCTTTAGTCATATCTTCAACAACTTTCTTCGCATCACCGAAAATCATCATTGTTTTTTCATTGTAGAACAAGTCATTATCTAAGCCTGCATAACCCGTTGCCATCGAACGCTTGATCACCATAATCGTACGTGCTTTGTGTGCTTCAAGAATCGGCATACCATAAATCGGTGAGCTAGGATCATCTTTAGCAGCAGGGTTAACAACGTCATTCGCACCAATCACCAGTACCACATCTGTTGCAGGGAAATCAGAATTAATCTCATCCATTTCCAAGATATCTTCATAAGCAACATCTGCTTCAGCAAGAAGTACGTTCATGTGACCAGGCATACGACCTGCAACTGGGTGAATCGCAAAACGAACGGTTACACCTTGTTCTTTTAAGATTTCACACAATTCTTTTACTGCGTTTTGAGCACGACCTTGCGCCATACCATAACCTGGTACGATCACAACGCTGTCCGCATTTGACATTAAGAAGCCAGCATCATCCGCAGAACCTGAACGGTAGTTACGTTGAACTTGTTCACCTTTGTCTGCAGTAGCAACTGCCGCGCCGCCCATTGCACCACCAAACAAAACGTTGATGATCGAACGGTTCATTGCTTTACACATGATGTAAGACAAGATCGCACCAGATGAACCTACAAGCGAACCTGCAACGATCAACATGTTGTTTTCAAGTGTGAAACCAATACCTGCTGCAGCCCAACCTGAGAATGAGTTCAGGAGCGATACCACAACTGGCATATCACCGCCACCAACTGGTGCAATCCACACCCAACCGAAAGCCAATGCAAGTGCAGTCATCGCCCAGAAAGCTTGCATATTGCCTGTAGTGAAGAAATACACACCACATGCCAACATCGCAATGAAGATGATTGCTTGTACAGGTTTAACCCATGCACCAGAAATTGTTTTTGCCCATTTTTTTGCAGCCAATTTACCATAAGCAAATACAGATGCTGTAAACGTGATCGCACCAACAAAACAACCCACGAACAATTCAAATAAGTGAACTTTGCTCATGTGTGCATGCTGAACACCAGCAGCCGTCAAAGCTGATTCATTGTCAGCAAATAGAGCTGTTAATTGGTTGTTATGCAGAATCGCAGCAATCGCAATCAAAACCGCAGCCAAACCCACCAAAGAGTGCATCAATGCAACAGTTTCAGGCATTTGAGTCATTGGAACAGTACGTGCACGTGCAATACCAACAACTGCACCAAGCACCATTGCCCCACCAATCATCCAAATCACTGGATGATCTGCAACGAAGAATGTCGTGATCACAGCGATCGCCATTGCGATCATACCGTAGCGGTTACCTTGAATTGCAGTTTTAGGGCCAGAAAGACCACGCAATGTTAAGATAAAAAGGACTGCGCCTACTAGGTAGAACCAATCCGCATATTCTTTAATGAATTCCATGGATTAGCCCTCTTTTTTCTTTTGCTTTGGCTTAAACATTTCAAGCATACGCGCTGTTACTGCGAAACCACCAAAAATATTGATACTTGCCAAGAATACTGCAACTGCACCAAGTACACTTACAACATTGATATCTTGGAACTGTACATTGGCATCCACAACACCAGGAATACCGACAGTTTGAATCATCGCACCGACAATAATGATCGATGACAATGCATTTGTTACTGCCATTAATGGCGTATGTAATGCAGGTGTTACACCCCAAACCACGTAGTAACCAACAAAGATGGCTAAGACGAAAATAGTAATAGTTTCAACCATGATGACTCTCCTTAACCACGCTTGAGCAGTACTTGACCGCCATGAGTTACTAGAAGTGCTTTTTGAATTTCGTCTTCTTGGTTGATGACAAAGTTTTTCTCTTTATCAAACAATGTTTCTACGAAATTGAAAACGTTACGTGCATACAGTGCCGATGCTTCAGTCGATACTGTAGATGGAATATTTGGAATACCAAGAATCGTTACACCATTATCAGTGACAACATTTTCACCATTCTTAGAACCTTCAACGTTACCACCTGTTTCAACCGCCATATCGAGGATGATTGAACCTGGTTTCATTTTGGCAACAGTTTCAGCTTTGATTAAGCGAGGTGCGTCACGACCTGGTAACAGTGCTGTCGTAATCACGATGTCAGCATTTGATACAGCTTTATCCACGATAATCGCTTGATCACGGATATATTCTTCACCCGGCATCCAACCATAACCATTTTTCGCTGCATCAGCTGCTTTTTGTTTTTCTTCATCAGACATTGGTACATCTAACCACTTACCGCCAAGTGATTCTACTTGGTCACGTGCAGTTGGACGTAAATCCGTTGCTTCAACAACAGCACCTAGACGTTTTGCAGTCGCAATCGCTTGAAGACCTGCGACACCCACGCCCATGATCACAATACGTGCTGGCTTCACTGTACCTGCAGCCGTCATTAGCATTGGGAACATACGTTGGTATTCTGCAGCAGCGAGAAGTACAGATTTATAACCCGCAAGGTTCGCTTGAGAAGACAATACGTCCATATTTTGTGCACGAGAAAGTGTACGTGGCAAAAGCTCTAACGCAAATGCAGACACTTGTTGTGATGCAAATTGGTCAAGATTTGGATTGCGGTATGGGTCAAACATTGCCACAACAGTTGTACCTGCTGTCAGCTTTTGAATCTCGTCACCCTCAGGAGCACGAACTTTCAAAATAATTTGACTACCCGTATAGGCATCATCCGTAATTTTTGCACCTACTTGTTCGTAAGCACTGTCAATATAAGCCGCTTTTTTACCAGCGCCACGTTCGATGACGATACTGTGACCAGCGCTAATCAACTTTTTAACTGTCTCTGGCGTTGCAGCTACGCGGTTTTCACCGCCGACAGTTTCCTTTGGAATTCCAATCTGCATGAGCGTTCCTCAAGCTAATTTTTCTTAAAGTCAACATCGTGGATCGACGATGCTTCCCCAGATGCGTTGTTATGAATTTTTGGATTCTAATTGAACTTTTATAAAATACTACCCAATATTTATTTAATAAATGACCATATTTTGAACTGATGATTCATAAATATAATTGTACGATATACCCAACATTCGATTTTTCGTATTTTTATCCAGTGCAATTTTCACCTTCACTCGGTTAATTTATTTCCCAATCTTGTAAGTTGTTGATTTTTTCACCCAATGTTCCGAGTGTTATTACTTATTTCCACTATTCTAATTGGCATTTATGGCAGGATGATGCATTTCATAGATAATGTCATCGCTGTTTAAATCCCACATAAAACAATAGATTTAGCATCAAGTTTTATTACAAAATTGACATTTCTGACAATTTATAACAGTTTTTTTTAAGCTTGAATTGGCTATTTAGACCATTTTTCCTGTCATAAATGTAAGTCGTTTTTTATTCCTTTTTTTAATTTCATTAATAAAAAAAAGTACTTGTAACATTTTTTTAGATTTACCCAGACTTATGTCTAAAGAGCTTACAAATTATTTTAAAATTATTCCATTCGCCATTTTGTCAATTAATAATAGTCTAGTAAATTTCTCTATGCTGCCTAATAATGCACCAATAGTGTGCATATAGTAAATTCATGGATACTTCCATCCTCTTAACGAGGCAGTTTCTGCCTGATTTATAGACAGTTTTATTTTCAACCATCTTTATTCATTTGCCAATAAGTTAAAATTCAACCAATTAATGTATCGAATGATCACTTTTATTGCACGATTTCATAGCTTTTTTGCATTTTAACTTTACCAAAGCTGCATCTATACTGTTTATACCAACATACATGCCTAATCTCGGCATGATCAATGCAGTCAATTTTATGAAACTCTCCTTATCGAGTACCCAACTCGGATCACTGTTTGCACTCAGTGCCGCGTTCTTATTTAGCACTAAGGCTATTTTTATTAAACAAGCCTACGCCCTTTCGCCTTTGGTCGATGGCACGGTGCTGATGGCGCTCCGTATGGCTAGTGCATTGCCATTCTTTCTATTGCTCTGCTGGTTCAATCGTCACCACAATAAGGATGTTTCAAATAAAGATTGGCTTCTGCTCATCGCTGCTGGGCTAATTGGTTATTATTTTTCGAGTTGGTTAGATTTTGCAGGCTTGATGTATATCAGTGCTTCACTGGAACGAATTATCTTATTTCTTTATCCAACACTCACCGTGATCGCCACGAGCTTTATTTATAAGCAAAAGTTGAATTTTAAAACCATACTTGCGATTGCACTAAGTTATGGCGGTACAGTAATCGTGATGTTGCAAGAGCAAAGTACTGTTCCACATGAAGGTAATTTTTGGCTCGGAGTCAGTCTGGTCTTTGCAAGTGCGGTGAGTTTTGCTTGTTATCTACTCATGACACCTCGGCTAATTCAAAAATTCGGTTCTTGGAATTACACAGGTTTAGCACTCAGTATTGCGTGTTTGGGTACATTGACGCATTTTGTGATTGCCACACCACAACCTATTCAGTTACTTAGCCAACTTCCTTTAGAAATCATCTGGTATGGCATCGCTCTAGGTCTATTAGTCACCGTACTGCCAACCATTTTGGTTGCACAAAGTATTTCACGTTTAGGTGCTGCGCAATCTGCCATGATTGGTTCTATCGGTCCAATTCTCACCATTATTTTAGCCGTCGCGTTACTCGGCGAGCATATGAATGCGATACAATGGTTTGGTTGCTTATTGAATATCATGGGTGTCATGATGATCACATTAGCCAAAAAGAAACTTGCGCATTAATTTTATATACAACTCTTGCGCTTTCTATATAAATCGTTAAGTTCGTAGCAAAGTACATAGAGAATTTGAGAAAATTATGCATTTTAGAATTGTGTCACCAAGCGCTTGCGTAGATGTTGAAAATATCCAATTGGCGCAAACACATTTAGAACGCTTAGGTCACACAGTGAGTTTAGGTGAACATGTATTTTCTCAATATCGTTATTTGGCAGGAACTGTTGAGCAACGACTTGCCGATTTAAAGCAAGCGGCACTTGACCCAGATGTAGATGCTATTTGGTGTGGTCGTGGAGGGACTGGTGCTGCAATGTTATTGCCATTTTTGGATGAATGGATGTTGAACAAACCGATCATTGGTTATTCTGACACTACAGCTTTACTCAATTATGTCGCTATGCATGGCGGACAATCTTTACATGCACCTGTTTTCCAAGAAATTGCTGTAAAGAATTTGGATGCGAGTCCAATTTCTTATGATGCAATGAAAACCATTAGTCTGCTCAATGCTGATCAGACCAAGCCTAGCCACTACCCCCTTTCCGCACTCAATGAATCAACTCAAGATTTGGCATTAGAAGATATCCATATTTTAGGTGGTAATCTGACTGTGCTATGTACCTTACAAGGCACAGCAAGTCACGTTCAACTTCAGCAACCAAGTGTATTATTACTTGAGGATGTCGGTGAACCTTACTACCGTATTGAGCGTTCTTTGGTTCAACTTTTACAAAGTATTGATACATCAAATTTAAAAGCATTAGTTTTGGGGGACTTTTATCAATGCCCACAAAAAAATGTGCCTCAGACCATTGCTGAAATTGTCAAAGAACATCTTGATCCGTTAAAAATTCCGCTATTTCAATGTAATTGGTTCGGTCACGGCGCAGTGAATCGTCCTTTTTGGATTGGGAAAAAAGGGAAAATCATCGATTCCCAATTGGTCATCTACTAGACTAGCTACTAATCAGGTGCTTTTAATAAGTTCATCAGCACCTCTTGAAAATGAGCACCTGCGGATCCCTTTCCTAATTGATCATCAGGATTTCGCAGTGGACATTGATCTAGGGATAAACACCCACAACCAATACATTGATCTAACTGTTGTCGCAGTTTGAGTAAATTCATAATTTGTTGATCAAGTTGCATTTGCCAATGCTGTGACATGGCTTGCCAATCCGACTTACTCGCAACTTTATGCCTTGGCAATACAGCAAATACATCATGAACTTGTTGTAAGCTAATCCCGACCTGCTGTGCAATTTTAACAATCGCAACGCGCCTCAACATCGCCCGTGGGTAGCGTCGCTGATTCCCCTGCGTACGCGTACTCCAAATTAAATCTTTTTCTTCATAAAATCTGATTGCTGAAACACTGACTGCACTGCGTTGAGCCAATTCCCCAATAGTTAACCATTGTCCTACTTGCTGTTCTTCAGATGAATGCTCAAAACCCATCACATCCTTTTGCACTACTGTCTGTACTGGCATGGAGCCTGTTGAGAGAGTTTCATTTTCAATGTCAGATTTTTTCAATTTTCACTTGACCTCAAGTTAACCTGAGCTTTGATACTAGCAAAATATTAAATTCGTCAAAAGAGTATCCGTGTGAATACAAAGCAATCATCATTACCAAACCAGCCCTCAGGTATCAAACCATTCAAAATGGTTAATCCAAATACACTTTATAATCCATCTGCATTTGCGTATAGTCATGTGGCTGAAATACGCCATTATCTACGAATCTTGCATATTTCTGGTCAAGGTGGTGAAAACCAACACGGTCAACTGGCAAATGATTTTGCGCAGCAAGTACATCAGGCTTTTCTCAATGTGCAACATGCACTCGATGCTGTAGGTGCATCATTATTCGATATTGCTGTTTTAAGAATATTGGTAGTTGATCATAGCCCCAAAAAGCATCAATTTTTAATCCAAGAAATGCAAAAGCTATGGAAAGATCAAGCCTTTCCTGCTTGCACGCTTATTCCTGTGCCGTGTCTTGCTTTACATGGCATGCAGATCGAAATTGAAGCAACAGCTTATTGTCTCTAATCTCCCTCAAACCATACTGCAATCTAGGAAGTTTTTATGAATGCCCAACTCGATATTAGCCAAAACAAAGCTTTACTTTGGCTAATGGCGATTGCCTGCGGTTTATGCGCAGGAGCGAACTATTACTGCCAACCCTTGATTCATTCCATTCAGCAATACTTCAATATGCCTGAGTCTCAAGTGGCTCTCACTGTGACATTTGCCCAAGTTTCCTATGCAGTCGGTTTATTATTTATTGTTCCAATGGGCGATATTGTCAATAAAATCAAATTCATTCCGTGGCTGATGTTCTGCACTGCGATTGGCTTATTGCTTTGTGCTTTTGCGGTAAATTTACCAATGTTATGGATCGGAACGATTATTACAGGGTTGTTCTCAGTTGCAGCTCAAGTCTTGATTCCCCTAGCAACTATGGCAGTAAAACCTGAAAAAACTGGGGAAGTGGTCGGCTTTTTAATGAGTGGGCTATTGGTTGGTTTACTACTTTCAACCAGTCTTGCAGGATTACTCTCTAACTTATTTAACTGGAAACTTATTTACTTTGTCAGTGCAGGATTGATGCTACTGCTCGCATTTTTACTCAAAAGTCGTTTACCTCATGTACCTACTTTTAAAATGAGTTATGGCAAAATTTTTCAATCCATGGCGGTTTTACTCAAGGAAGAACGTCGCCTTGTTTATCGTGCTGTAATCGGTGGTTTTGCATTTGCTGCAATGAGTATTCTATTTTCAACTATTGCGGTTCTACTCACTTCAGAACCATTTAAATTACCTGATGTTCTGGTCGGTGTCGTGACCCTTATTGGTGTATTTGGTGCCTTATCTACAGCTCAAATCGGTAAAATTGCAGATCGCGGGTATACAGCGATTCTGACTTGGATTGGTGTTTCAATCATGTTACTCAGCTGGGGATTACTATACCTCGGTGGGACATATCTCATCAGTTATATATTGGGTTATGGACTGATTAATTTAGGACTTGCCACCATTCATAGCAGTAATCAGAACATCATTTTCCGTTTACGCCCAGATGCCAAATCACGGATTAATTCAATTTACATGACAGCATACTTTACAGGGGGCGCATGTGGTTCAGCTTTAGGTGTTTATGCATGGCACCACGGTGGTTGGAGTATGACCTCCGTTGTTGGATTGCTATTAGTATGTGGTGCTGCCCTCTTTGCACTGCTAGACCATCTCTATGTCAAATCTAGCAATCACATTCAAACTATTTAACCAACTACAAGGCATCACTTAAATTAAAGCATTTTTATCAACACTCAAGAGGCTTGTACCACAGGATAAAATGGTTTCCCTAAATCTAAGTCTTTCGAGTGTTCTAAAAGAATGTGAATAAAAGCAGGCAACAATGCCACTAAAATATGACAAGCATCTTGTAATTGCTTTCGATTGAGTGAGCTTTTATAGGTTGCTCCGCCATGCATCAGTTGGTTTCTTAGCGTGTACAACCGATTAAAGATAACAAAAAGTAAGTCCACAGTGTCTTTACTCTGTAAGGCTTGATGCACGCGTCTTTTTTCTATATCAAAATCTTCTTTCCAAGCTTTCTGACTGATTTTTTGGTTTTGAAAATCCCAAAATGATTGAAAAACATACGGGTTTTCGATTAACAATCGGATCGATGAACTAAATTTCTCCCAAATGAGATTATATATTTTCTGCCCTTGATCCAACTGGCAGACTTTATGTAAAAATTGTCTAAATGATTGCCGATCTTGAGTAAAAGCCATATCTTGTGCATAAACAGCATTAAATCCGACCCATAAACTTATGAATTGTAAATCCAGATCATCATCCAGTTGAATCGCTTTTTTTAACCAACTCAAACCACGATGAATCCGTAAATTAAACTGTTCTGAATTTTCGATCTTTTTACTTTTATATACTTCTTCTAAAACAAGCACGCCATCCCCCAACATATTGTTTTTAAAAATTTATCTTATTGAATAAATGCGTATTTCTCAAGCAATTTAAATATGCTCTTTATCACACCTTTAACACACTATTCAGTCCCTGTAGCCAGTTTCCATTTCTGAATCAACGTTGAGATAAAACGTAACACGTTGGAAAACACCGAATCATTTTGATGGATATTGTTTTTCTTTAAACTTATACAAAGCAAAATGGTCAAAGCAAATCATTATATTTATTAAGCTTATTTCATAAAATTAATTTTCACACCATTATAATCAACTTAATAAGCGCAATAATTATAAAAAAACATATTAACAACCTAAAAACCTAAATATAAAAACATATAAATTAAAACTTAAGTAAAATAATCCTGTTACATAAAATAATCACAAAAATATCATTTTTTAGAATATTTACTCTATTTATTTAAGTTAAACAATAAGACTATAGTTCAAGCTACCCCCAGCATTTTTTCAACATGAAATACAAATATTAATACTTATCATTAATCCCTCATAAGTGTTGAACAACTATAGCTTAATTAGGTAATAACCGTAATAAAATGACACTTTTTTGCCATTATGGACAAAAATTTTCACTGAGTCTTAATCAAAAAAAACTTAATTCACCATAATAATTTTCAATTAAAATATCAAATCATGATAAATAAAAAGTTATTTTCATCAAATTAAGCACTTAAACAATTCATCACTTTAAAATACCTCTGTATATTATTTTAAAATTACAAATCTCTTTATAAATATAAGAACCATTTATTTACATGATTAAAAAAAAGTCTATAATCGCCAACCTAATCTATAGTATCTATTCACGCAGGGGTATTATTATGCGTAATGTTATTTTATCTACTTTCATGATGGCTTCTGCTTTCACTTCTCTCTCGTCTTATGCTGCTTCACCTGCTACTGGTCAATTTAATGTCATGATTAAAGTCAAAGAATCATGTGAAATTAAAAGCACTAATGACGTAAACTTTGCAGATATTGACCGTTCAACGAATGAAGCTAAAACTGCTCAAGGTAATCTAAGCGTATTATGTACAGTAGGCACACCATATAAAGTTGCTTTAGCTGGCACAGGTAAAATGACAAATACCGCTGATGCAAACAGTACGATTGCTTATAACCTGTTCCAAAACTCAGCTTATGATCAAGCTTGGGATAGCCAAAACTTAAACTCTAAAGTAGGTGATGGTACAGCTCAACAATTAGATGTATATGCTAAATTAACTAGTAGCACTAATGTAAAAGCCGGTAATTATCAAGACAGAGTTACAGCAACTGTCACTTACTAATTACTGATTGTTTAATCATGAATAGGGTATCAATTTATGTTAAATAAATTTTTTACTGTGATTTTGAGCCATATATTGGTGCTCTATTCAGTTGCTGTTTCTGCTGCGAGCCTACAAGTATCTCCTATTTCTTTGAAGTTTCAACAGACTGAAACAGCAAAAGAAATTTGGTTGACCAATACCAGTGAACAAGCTATTCGAGCGCAAACTCGTGTGCTCGAATGGACACAAGATGACAATAAAGATGTGTTAAATCCAACACGCCAAGTTGTTGCAAGTCCCGCAGTCACTGAAATTCCAGCAGGTGGACGACAACTGATTCGTGTGATCAAAACGTCCCAACTTGATCCTCGCCAAGAACAGAGCTATCGTTTGATTATTGACGAGTTACCGAGTGCGAAAAAAACTGAAGATCAAGCCGGTCTACAGTTGCTTTTACAATACTCAGTTCCAGTCTTCTTTGAATCTAAGCAAGATATTAGTGCAAAAAATAACATCACACCTTTAACTCAAATCCAATTTAGTTATAACAACCACAAACTGACTGCGGAAAATAATGCCAATAGTCATATCCGTCTCAGTCAACTTAGTTATATCAATCCAAATGGTGAAAAAACACCGTTGGTCAATGGTTTACTTGGATATGCTTTAGCACATAAAACCATGACTTGGGATATTCCTGCCCAAAAAAATATGCTTCCAAACGGAAAATTTGAAGCAAGAATCAATACGGATGCGCAAACTCAAATCTTAATCATCAAATAGTTATTTGTATGAAAAAGACAAGCGCTGTCTATAACTCCCTGTTTAAAACACTTGGCTATTGTCTTGCAATCAGCTACTGCCCTGTTGTTTTTGCAAATTTAGATATACTTCAAACCGCTACCAATACAGCTGATTTTGAACAAGAGTTATATCTAGATACTATTTTAAACCAATCACCTAAAACGATCTTGGGGCATTTTACGCAACGTAATAATGAACTTTTGATCAGTAAAGCGACTTTAAAAGACTTGGCGCTTAATGTTGATCTACCTGATCAAAATAATGAATCTGATTTTATTGCATTAACGCAAATCAAAGGTTTAAGTTATCAATATGATGCTGCTTCACAAAGCATTCATTTAACAGCAACAGCGCAATTATTGACAAAAAGTGCGCAAGTAACACGCCTACAATCGGTTGAACCCGCTATCGTCAATAAGCAGCAGATACGTCCTGGCATCCTAATGAATTACGATGTTCACAGCCAGTACAATCAAGATCAACTCACTCAAAGCTTATGGAATGAATTACGTTTTTTCGGCGGTGAAAGTGGTGGTGTATTTAGTATTTCTGCCAACCATGTTTATACAGATCATGAGCATGCTGGCTCTGCATTTAATAGTAGAATCTTAGATACCTATTGGCAAAAAGATTTTCAGAATAAAGCCATCTCGCTCATCATCGGTGACAGTCAGTCAAAAGCATTGAACTGGAGTCGTTCGACCCGTATTTCAGGCTTAAAAATTGCAAAAAATTATAGCTTACAACCCTATCAAAGCACCTCACCTTTAGAGTCCTTCAAAGGCTCAGTGTTGCTTCCCTCATCTGTTGATTTATTAATCAATGGCATACAGCAAAGTACCACACAGGTTCTGCCTGGAAATTTTGATATTCAAACCATTCCCACCATTTCAGGTGCAGGAACAGCGCAATTGGTCATTACTGATCTCAATGGTTTACAACGTGTCGTTAATTTTTCACTGTTTGGAACAAGTAACCTGCTGCAAAAAGGATTTTCAGATTGGGAAATTAATCTGGGGATGAGTAAACTAGATTATGCAGTGAAATCATGGAGCTATGATGATCAACCACTGTTTAATGGTTCATATCGCTATGGTCTCACTCAAGACACAACACTTGAAAGCCATGCTGAGTTTTCCCAAGATTTACAATTGACTGGCATCGGCTTTGTTCATCGCTTACCTCAAACATGGGGCTTGTTAAATGGCGCTTATAGCTATAGTCATCTCAATCAAGAAAACGGTTATTTGTACAGTTTAGGCTATCAGTGGAGTAATAATCTTTTCAATATTTCATTAGACCATCAACAAGTTTCTGAAAATTATAATGATATTGCCAGCACGCTAGGCTATAACCATACCCGTGAGTCCAATCGCGCCTTTTTAGGGTTAAACACTGAATATGGACAATTTGGTGCCAGTTATGCACAACAAGACTATAATCAATTTGAAAATAAGTTTTTGATGTTGAACTGGTCTTATATTTTCCCCTCTAAAAAATACTTAAGCATGAGTATGACCCGTGACTTAAACAATAAAAATAACACGTTTTACTTGTCTCTCAATATTCCTTTTGATCGCCAAACTCAAGCAACTATCAATGCTCAGAACAATGAGAATGGTCAACAATATTCTGCCAGTGCACGTCGTACCGCCTCGCAAAATCAAGCGGATTGGGGTTGGCAAGCTTATACCAATATTAAAGATTCAAATGATTATACTGTTCAGGGTACAGTGCAAAGAAATAACCGTTTTGGTGAATGGGAATTTGGTTTGCAACACGATCAAATGAATCAGCAGAACTATACGAGTTCAATGCTCTCAGGACGTGGTAGCTTATTATTTATGGAAAATAATTTATTTGCTAAACGTCAATCTTTTGGTTCTTTTGCGATTGTTTCTACACAAGGCGTACCCAATATTCCCGTACAACTTGAAAATAGACAAATGGGCAAAACCAATAAAAAAGGAGTATTGCTCATTAATGACCTGAATGCATATCAACATAATAATTTATCTATTGATACACTTGCACTTCCGATCGATTATAAAATTGAAACAACACGAATAGATACCGTACCTTATAGTCAAAGCGGTGTATTTGTTGAATTTCCTGTGTATAAAATGCAGTCAATACAGTTCAATGCTGTGGATCAAGAGCAAAAAGTTCTCAGCCTAGGAAGTCGTGTTTGGAATCAAGATCGCTTACCGACTGACGATGATATTGAAACAACGATTGTTGCAAGAGATGGTATGGTCTATTTAGAAAATCCTAAATCTGCAACCCTTTATATCGAACATCAGCAAAAAATTTGCCAAGTTAGATTACCTGCCTTGACACAAACCTCAGGATTTATTGATTTAGGAAGTTTGAAATGTTTGTAAAAATAAAGACATGTATTTCTTCTAAGTTTCTACCTTATAGCTTGGTATCCCTCTGCCTATACCTATGCGTGGTGATTTCTGCATCGTTTTTAAGTACGGAATCACTTGCAGAAAATAACAAAGCCTCTTGCTGGATTTCACAACCTGATCTTAATTTCGGTACAGTTTCAACTGCAGGTGGTAGAAGTAACACCTCAGTCAAAGTGACATGTAATCACTATGGTCATACAAAAACTGTGAATCTGACCATGTGCTTGTATATTCCAGAAGGAAACCCTTCTTTAGCTAATAACCGTAGACGTATTTCCTCAAATACTGGTTCAGGTAACGCAAGTTCTTATCTCAGCTATGACTTGTTTTATGATCCTACACTTACGCAACGTATCGACACCACGGCGAACCCATCTTCTCTACGTTGTGTGAATCAGACTTTGAGTCCATCTGAAAATCAGAAAGACACGTTCATTATGCTATATGGCTCTATTTATCCAGGGCAAAATGTTCTAGCAACGCGTTATACTAGCTTTAATATGCCACTCACGCTGTTATCTAATTCTAGTGAAGATAAAGTTCTATCTGCACAAGATGTTATTGCTCAAAATAAAACAGCGACCAATAACTTATTGGTCACAGCAAACTATGAAAATAGTTGTTATTTGCAATCTGTTCCAGATTTAAACTTTGGGCAAACAGACAATTTATTGCAAGAAAAAACCAGTTCAACCACAATTTCTTTATCTTGTCCTATCAATACGACGTGGAAAGTCAGTTTAGACAATGGTTTAAACTATGATGGGACAAGTAAAAGAATGCGCAAAGGCAATGATTATATTGCTTATGCACTGTATAGAGATGCCAGTTTAAGTCAAATTTGGGATGCCAAAAGTATTGCTCAAGATGTTGGGAATAATGGTACTCAACAGATTAAAATCTACGGCAAAATTCCTATTCAAAGTAAAACTATTCCAGCGGGTGATTATCTTGATACTGTTACTGTCACCCTGACCTATTAGGTGGAATAATCATGTTTCAGATCAACTAATTTTTATGATTTCGTGTTGATTGATAATCCTAGGAATCTACCATAAAATTGAATCAAGCCTTCGCTTTAAATATCTTATATTTAGGGCATGGCTAAACATAAATAAGCCTTACTTTGCTCAACCCATCGTATGACTTTGGAAATTTAAGCATAAAATCTTATGAAACTACCTATTTTTTTATTTCTTACTCTCGCGGGGATCGGGGCTTCAGCATATATCTATGCGGGGAACCAAAATTCAGTACAATTTAGAGTACAAGTTCATATCAAAGAATCTTGTAATATCTCTTCTCAAGGGGCTTCCAATCTCGATTTTGGTACAGTCAATCGCTCTGCTGATACTCTTTCAGCGCAAGGAAATTTAAATATTACTTGTACGCAAGGAACACCTTATACAATCGCACTGAAAAGTGATCGTAAAATGTTGAATCAAGCAACATCTGGTGCTGTGATTCCTTACACTCTTTATCAAGATGCCAATCAAAGCATTGTTTGGGGCTTTGATTCAAACCAGAGTTATACCAACACAGGCATCGGAGCAAATCAAAACATCCCAGTTTGGGGGAAAGTCGCTAAACAAGACACTAATGTTCCAAGTGGCTCATATTCGGATACAGTTACAGCGGTGGTAAGTTACTAATCCATTGTTTTAATTTATTATTTCACAATATCTTAAATACTCAACATTTAAGATATTGTCCTATATTTTAAATATCAATAAATGATCAAAATGTAATGATTTTCAGTTTTATGCTACTATTGCAAACCTCATTGAATACTGCATTTATATAATGTAATTCTGTTCAAATCTATGCTGATATTTGCATAGATTACATGAGAAGTTTCTCCTATTTTTTCTCCCTCTCTTCGTTTAAAACTGTTTTAAGGCTTTGATTAAAGGTTTAATTTTATGACGACTCTAGATACCACTGAAATTAAATCTAAGCCTCGCATCAGTGTTGCCCCAATGATGGATTGGACAACAAGACAAAATAATCCATTAATTTACAGCAACTTAAAATAAAAAAATTAAGTTAAGGTGTAAATTTGGAGTAAACTTTATTTTTATGTATCAAAACATAAATCTTCAATATTTTCACTCCCCAATAGATTATTCACAGTTACAAGAGCTGTATCAGATAGTGTTTGAGTAGCTAACACAGCTAGCCTCGTCATTGGGCAAGAAATGGAAACATAAAAAAGATTACGTGCTCTATAAAAAACCTTTCGTATTTGCTTTAGTCAATTTTTTAGTCTCAAGTAACTCTAAAAGCTGTGGCCACTTATAGTGATTCCAGCCACCACCTAAGACCACTAATACATTCTCAAACTCAGCCCCCTTTACACTATGCTGCGTTGCAAAAGGAGTCTGTTTTTCAATAAACCTTGTAACCTCGATAACTTCCTTATATTCGATTTCTCTTAATTTATTATAACGTTGTAGTGTTGAAGACCATTCCTCTTTAGGTGTATCTATAAATGAAAGAAGCTCCTCCTCCCTTCTAATTATTCGATCTGGTGGTAATGGCCGTTTTGTAGTCTTTAAATGATCTATCACTTGACCAATAGTTCCTTCAGTCCTTAACTTTAGTAATTGATCCTAGCCAAATAAGCAGCTATTTGATCTACAGTTGCTCTTGCTGTTCTAGAAACCCCAATGAGTGTTGCGGATGCCATGCCTGTCCATTCCCCATAGCCAACCAACCAAAGGTTATTTATTTTTACTGAGCGCCCATCATTCACAGTAACTGTCTGATCAGGCTCTACCACATCAAGACTTCTTAAGTGAGTCAATGAAGCTTTGAACCCTGTACACCAAATCACAGCATCTACTGCTTGTCTTGTACCATCAGCCCAAACAACGGAATGCTCCTCAAATGAGGTAAAAGGCTCTCTACTATGTAGTACGCCACGTTCGCGGGCCTCTTTGACACTGTCTATCATGACAATATCACCCAGACCACCAACGGGTTGATCAATCACACGACCTTCCTGTTGGGCTTTTAAACGTTCAGTTGCCCGAAGAAATAAAACACGCCCATCAACATCATCCGATAAAAATTGAGGTGGTGTTACTGTGACCCAAGTGGTATCTGCAACTTTTGAGACTTCGGCAAGAATTTGTGCCCCTGAGTTACCACCACCAACTACAATCACTTTCTTGTTGATAAAAGGCTCTGGATTTACATAATGTGCTGAATGCGTTTGTAATCCTTCAAATCGTTCATATCCTTCATAATGGGGAATATAAGGCTGACTCCATGTCCCAGTAGCACTGACCACCGCTTTAGCTCGCCAATATTGATCGCCAGCATACACATCTAAATAGCCATCTTTTTGTTCTATATGGTCGACATGAATTGGTCGAATAATTGGAAATTGATATCGTTGCTCGTATGCTGACAAGTAGCCAATCACTTCATTTCGCGTTGGGTAAGTCTGCTCAGTTGTGGGCATCATCCAACCTGACAATGAACTCCAAGTATTTGGAGAAAAAAGACGAAGAGATTCCCAAGCATGTGACCATGCACCACCTGCCTGAGATTGGTCATCTAAAATAATAAATGGAATTTTCTTACGTTTGAGGAAATAAGCTGTGGCAAGGGCTGCCTGACCACCACCAATAATGATTACATCGACTTCAGTTTGTAATTGAGTCAAAGCTTCTCTCCTATTATTTATAGTCATAATCAAAATAACGCCCAGTCTACTCAACAGACTGGGCGTATTTTATAAAATTTTCAAGCGTTTAAATGAGCCTTTCAATTGCTCAATTGATCAAGATACTTTTCTGCATCCAAAGCTGCCATACAGCCTGAGCCTGCCGAAGTGATTGCTTGGCGATAAATGCTGTCAGCAACGTCACCCGCAGCAAATACTCCTGCCACAGAAGTTGCTGTTGCATTGCCTGAAGTACCACTTTGTACTTGAATGTAGCCTTCACGTAGGTTGAGTTGACCGTCAAACATACCTGTATTCGGTTTGTGACCAATAGCAACAAATAAGCCCTGTACTTCAACATCTTGTATAGTTTGGTCCAAAGTTGATTTCAAGCGAACTGATGTGACACCAGTATTATCACCTATGACCTCATCAACTTGATTGTTCCAAAGAATGCTAATTTTGCCATCTTTTTCTTTGGCAAAAAGATGATCCTGTAGAATTTTCTCTGAACGTAAACTGTCTCTACGGTGAACTAAGGTGACATGCTCAGCAATATTAGAAAGATAAAGTGCTTCTTCAACTGCTGTGTTACCACCACCCACGACCATGACTTTTTGGTTCTTATAGAAGAAACCATCACAAGTTGCACATGCACTGACACCTTGACCCATGAATTTAGCTTCAGATTCAAGACCCAAGTATTGTGCTGTCGCACCTGTTGCAATAATCAGTGCATCACAAGTAAATTCTTCCATGTCGCCTTTTAGTACAAATGGACGGACGCTTAAATCAACTTCATTGATGTGATCATACACAATCTCTGTACCAAAGCGTTCAGCATGGGCTTGCATTCGTTCCATAAGTGCAGGACCAGTTAAACCTTCTGGGTCGCCCGGCCAGTTATCTACCTCAGTGGTCGTTGTTAATTGACCACCAAGTTGTATACCCGCTATCAATGTAGGTTTTAAGTTTGCACGTGCTGCATACACAGCAGCGCTATAACCCGCAGGCCCTGAACCTAAGATCACTAATTTAGAATGTCTCTTTTGCATTTCTGATCACCTAAAGTTTATAAGCTACGTTGATTGACACGCTTAGATAATTCTTCTGCCGACTCTTTTCGCTCTGAATAACGGTCCGTGAGGTACTGACTCTGCCCACGAGTGAGCAAGGTGAACTTATATAGTTCTTCCATTACATCGACAATTCGATCATAGAAGGATGAAGGTTTCATCCGTCCATCTTCTTCAAACTCTAAAAAAGCTTTGGGAATAGACGATTGGTTTGGAATGGTGATCATCCGCATCCAACGGCCTAAAATACGCATCTGGTTTAAGCTGTTAAAAGACTGTGAACCACCACTGACCTGCATCAAAGCCAAAGTCTTACCTTGGGTTGCACGAATTGCACCGCCTGCCAGTGGAATCCAATCTATTTGCGATTTAAAGATTGAACTCATGGAGCCATGACGCTCAGGCGAGCACCACACCATTCCTTCTGCCCAAGCGAGTAAATCATGCAACTCTTTAACCTTTGGATGTTCAGTGTCCGCATCTTCAGGTAAAGGCAGCCCTTTAGGATGAAAGATTTTTACTTCGGCACCAAACTGCTCCAAGATACGACCAGCTTCCATCACCGCCAATCGGCTGTATGAACGCTCACGGTTAGAACCATATAGCAATAAGATACGTGGTGGGTGACTTAGTTCTTTAGCCTGCACTTCCGCAAAAGTTGGTGTCGGTAAAAGATCAGATTCAAGATTAGGGAGTGTCATCTTTGCCTCTTAAGAATTTGGATAATATTTTTTCTTCAGCCACAAGGATACGCTAACCAGTGCAATCAGCACGGGCACTTCAACCAATGGGCCAATAATCGTAGTAAAGGCAATTGGTGAAGCCAAACCAAAGGTAGCAATCGCAACGGCCAACGCTAACTCAAAATTGTTACCTGCTGCGGTAAATGAAATTGCGGTGGTTTTGGGATAGTCATTCCCCATCCACTTACTCATGAAAAAGCTGACAAAGAACATCACGACAAAGTAAAGCGTCAATGGAATTGCAATCCGCAACACATCCATTGGCAAACTCACTACATCACCGCCTTTCAAGCTAAACATGGCTACAATGGTGAATAACAAGGCCAATAAGCTGAGTGGACCAATTTTGGGTAGAAACTGATTCTGATACCAGTCCAGACCTTTGGCTTTCACTAAAGATAGACGCGTCAGGAAGCCCATCAGGAATGGAATCCCCAAGTAGATAAGGACAGCATTGGCAATGGTCCAGAAATCAACATTGATGACATTCCCTTCTAACCCAAAAAATGGCGGCAGATAGGTCAGGAAGAACCAGGCATAACTGCTAAAGAACAGAATCTGAAAAATGCTGTTAAATGCGACCAATGCAGCACCGTATTGATTGTCCCCGCATGCCAGTCCATTCCAGATCAGTACCATGGCAATACAACGCGCCAAGCCAATCAGAATCAGACCTGTCATGTATTCTGGGTAATCACTCAAGAAGACTATCGCCAATACAAACATCAGCACTGGCGCAATCAGCCAGTTCTGAATCAGAGAGAGCGCTAATGTTTTTTTATCCTGAAATACTTTGGGCAAAGCTGCATAATCTACTTTGGCTAATGGTGGATACATCATCAAAATCAAACCAATCGCAATTGGCAAGTTGACTGAATTTACACTCATTGCATCCAATGCGACGGATGCTTGTGGAAATACCACCCCAATCGCAACTCCCAATGCCATAGCCACAAAAATCCATAGCGTCAGGTTACGATCCAAAAAGGATAATCCTGGTTTAGACATGATCTGCTCGCTTAAAGATGGGAAATTTGATTGATTTCAGCAATAAGCTGAGGACGGCTCATGTGTTGGGTATCTAATGCAAAAAGTGCATCTAAGCGTTTGTTGATATGTTCTACAGTACTTAAAAATGCCTGTAATTTTTCTTGTTCAGGCAAATCTAAATGTGATGGATCAGATAGACCCCAATGTGCTTTGATTGCTCCTCCTAAATACAACGGACAAGCTTCTTGTGCTGCCGCATCACACACGGTGATGACGACATCGGGCTGATACTGTTCACAGGCATCAATCGTTTTACTCGACAAACCTTCGGTAGACAAACCCAGGTTCTGTAAAGTCTGAATAGTTAACGGATGAACTTGGCCAGAAGGTTTACTTCCAGCGCTATAAGCTACCCAACCTTCAGGCGCTCGACTATTAAACAGAACTTCAGAAAGAATACTGCGACAACTGTTACCCGTGCACAGAAACAAAAATTTCATAAAAACTTACTCGCAATGGCTCTGAATCGATAGAGCTGAGGGATCAAATAACACGGGAATATTGCTACGTTTAAGTGTATTCAGAATTTCAAAGCACCATTCAGGTAGTTGTGGGTTAAGACTGTAATACACCCACTGCTTTTGCCGACGGTCATTCAGCAAACCACTTGATCTTAACAGGGCTAAATGCCGTGAAATTTTTGGTTGGCTTAACTGGAGTTTATCTGTCAAATCACAAACACATTGCTCTTCGTTTTCTGCGATAAGCATGACAATACTGAGACGTGTTTCATCAGATAAACATTTAAAAAACTGAACGTGGTCCATAACTGCTCCCATTCTATTATGCAAATATACACATATCCATATATTCAGTAAAGAGTACTCATTATAAAAGTATACCCATATCCGTATATGCTTGCCAGAAAGGGAAAAATTTAAAACTTCTTAACATCTCAAGACACAAATAAAAAAGACCCGTGGCTTATGCCACAGGTCTTTTTTACAGTTTTCCACATACACTTATTTATTTTTTTCAATCAACTCCACAATGGCTTGTGGTTCCAAAACTTTGCCACTTGAAACGATTTGATTATCTATGATCAGACCTGGCGTACTTAACAACCCTGTTTCAGCAATTTGCATCATATCAGTTACATATTCAATTTCTGCCTGAACACCCGTACTTTTTACAGCTTCTTCAGTTGCAGCCAATAAGGCTTTGCATTTACGACAACCTGTTCCTAAAACTTTAATTTGCATCTTTATTCTCCACACTTTTTATAAAAACCAATAACCCAAAGTATTCAGGCTATAACCAACAATCAAGATTCCCACAAAAACAATCCCTACAAACAGGCTCAATAAACGGGTTTTCACCACTTGTTTTAACAAGATTAGCGATGGCAGAGAAAGTGCGGTGACCGCCATCATAAACGCTAAAACCGTCCCCAAGCCAACGCCTTTAGTCACAAGTGCTTCTGCAATCGGCAAGGTGCCAAAGATATCCGCATACATTGGCATTCCGACAATCGTGGCAATCAGTACGGAATACCAGTGTTCCTGACCAAGTAAGGCGGTAATCCACTGCTCAGGAATCCAGTTATGAATTGCCGCACCAATCCCGACACCTATCAAGACATAAAGCCAGACCTTACTAAAAATGTCTGTCACCTGTTCCCAAGCAAATGTACGCCGCTCTTTTGCAGTCATGCTGAAATCTTCATCGTCACCTGAGATTGTTTGATGATGAGTCACAAATTCAGCCACATACTTTTCCATTTTCAAGTAGCTGATTAATGACCCGCCGATGACTGCCAGCACTAATCCAAGTAACACATAGACCAATGCAATTTTCCAGTTAAAGATACTCGCCAATAAAATAATTGAAGCCAAGTCAACAAGTGGTGATGAAATCAGAAAGGAAAAAGTGACGCCTACCGGAAGTCCTGCACGGGTAAAACCAATAAACAACGGAATCGAAGAACATGAACAAAATGGCGTAATAGTACCGAGTAATGCCCCCATGATATTGGCTTTGATTCCTGTCATCCGACCTAAAATCAGCCGAGTACGTTCTGGAGGGAAATAGCTTTGAATATAAGATAATGTATAGATCAACACTGAAAGCAGAATAAAGATCTTGAATACATCATAAATAAAGAAATGGACACTACCACCCAACCGGGTTGCAACGGATAAACCAAATACATTTTCAACGAACCAGCGCACCCCATCCGAGAGCCAGGTCATTTTAAGTAGAACATCATTTAACCAAGCAAAAATTGCGACAATGTTCTCCATTTAGATCTCCTGCTCTACACTGATACAAAGTCCAACAGCATTAGGGGTTTCACCTTTTATTTTAAGCGTCTGCCTTGCTCATCAATGATAACTTCACCATCTTCTTTAGCGAAAGCTTTTAATTGCGGCAAAGGTAGAATATCTAGCACTACTTCAGATGGGCGACATAAACGAGTGCCCAAATCTGTCACGACCAAAGGACGGTTAATCAGGATGGGATGTTCAAACATAGCATCAAGCAATTGCTCATTTGTCCAGTTCGCATCGTCTAAATTAAGTTCAGTATAAGCATCTACATTTTTGCGTAACACATCACGAACACTTAAACCAGAGTCCTGAATCATTTTAATCAGCTGATCTTTTGATGGTGGCGTAATCAGATATTCAATTACTTCTGGTTCGATCCCCGTGTTGCGAATAAGCGCCAAAGTGTTACGAGACGTGCCACAGGCAGGATTATGGTAAATTTGAACTT
Organism: Acinetobacter sp. WCHAc060025; assembly: GCF_004209355.1. Classification (NCBI taxonomy): domain Bacteria; kingdom Pseudomonadati; phylum Pseudomonadota; class Gammaproteobacteria; order Moraxellales; family Moraxellaceae; genus Acinetobacter; species Acinetobacter sp. WCHAc060025. The sequence goes on from NZ_SGSX01000003.1 coordinate 151,741, forward strand.
TTGGCATTTGATCCATGAGCATAATCTCTTAAACAGACAGCTTTTTATATATGAATATTCAAATATACGCAATATGGAATATATGATTAACTACAAGTACCAATAAATAAGAAAAGCTCCTGAATCAATCAAAAACCTCCCATTTAGGTATTTCTGAAACGGTGTCAATTAAATTAAGAAGCTAAAGCTTCTTTTCGGATTCTCAACTCACATTAGGAACATCCCTCATCTAACAAACTGCTCCTAGTCAAATAAAGGATATTCCTCCCCTCACCCTCTGCTATAGCAAGAGTTTTTCCCACAATTGGAACCTGATCTGCTATCTGTTGAATAAAATGATTGGGCGAAATGCCATACAGATCCTGTGTTTGCGAATAAAGATTATCCCAGTGCTGATTCATATCGTTTCCCAATGATTGAAAAAATTAAGCTGTGAATTCTTTAAATGCTTCCAATGCATTAGCGGCATACATCAATGAAGGACCGCCCCCCATATAAACTGCAACACCAAGCACTTCCTCTAATTCTTGCAATGTCATTCCCATTTTGACTAGGGTTCTGACATGAAAACCGATACATCCATCACATCGTGCTGCAACACCAATCGCTAAGGCAATCAGTTCTTTTGTTTTAGGATCAATAACACCATCTCGCATTGCAACTTGTGACAATTGATTAAAACTTTTCATTAAATCAGGAGAATCCTGCGCTAATGTCTTTAAACTGCCTGAAATATTTTGAGTTAATTCTTTGTACTTCATGATTTTCTCACTTGAATGTCCATAAACTTAAGTTAGACTTAAAATAGAAATCTAGTTATTTCTCTACTGGATAACCCTGCTCTAGCCATGCTTGGAATCCACCCTGAACAGATTTCACCTGAGTAAATCCCATATTCTGTAAAGTATCTGTAGCCAGAGCTGATCGGCCACCCGTCCCACAAATCAAATAAATCGGCTGATCTTTAAGATATTCTAGTGCTTGCAAGGTATCGCAATGATGGCTCGCCACAGGATGCTGGTGAATTCTCATTTCTAAAACACCACGAGGATAATTCACGGCTCGGTCTATCGCTGCCGCCTGAAATTCATCCGGTTCCCGAACATCAATCAGAATGGTTTTATGGTTTTTCATGGCTTCAAGTAAGCCGTCTACCGTCACTTCTTGAATTCGGTTTTTTGCCATTGAAATTAATTGTTCTGCTGTTTTCATTACTCTTTACCTCTTCCGATCTTTAGAAATCTGGTCTCTGATTAAATATTCATGTCTTTAAAATGCAGTTTTTAAATTTGGCTCTAATCTCTTGCTTGTATTAAGTTATGATGACTGTAGAAATTAAATAAAATGCTACGCTTATGACAGTTATGGCAAAAACCTTTTGGATTTGACTATTCTTAACTAAAGGCATCAAACTTCGACCAATCAACATCCCAGCCATGCAAGCTAAAACGAAAGTCAGCGTGACCGAAACGGGGTATTGAAAACCATCTAAAATATGAGCTGAAATGCTGACACCACCTATCAGGAAAATAATCATCAACGAGGTCGCAACAATACTGCGCATATCAAGATCAGTTACTTTACTCAGTACTGGAACAATCACGAATCCCCCACCTACCCCAAGCAAACCAGTCAATAAACCTGCCACGACACCAATGGCACCGAGAGACAATGCAGTTTTCATGTTCCAAATCAGACGACCAGTTGTTTGGTTAACTTTACACAGCACACCTGTATGGTCATTCACTTTTTTAAAAAAAATCCGGTAAGCAACCACGAGCATGACTAAACTGAATGCTAAGGTAAGCCATACAGGAGAAATTATTCCTCCCAGATGCACACCATAACGTGCTGAAGGAATGCTAATCAGTGCAATCCAAAGCGCAGCCCGATAGCGTACTATCTTCTTAAATAAGCCTTCAAATGTTCCAACCAAGGCAGATAAAGTGACTGCAAGCAAGCCAACAGGTGCAGCTTGTGCGACCGTCCATCCTTGACTTGCCATCAGTGCGGGTACGGCCAGAATGCCACCACCAGCACCGGTTAACCCAAGCAAACCACCGATGGCCAGTCCTTCAAGTATTAGCATCCACATCGCTAGTGCCCCCCTCTATTACCAAACCAATTAAACAAAACTTGTTGTTTAATCTTAAAATTTGCCTATTTGAAGTAATTCAGTGGAAGTTTTAAATAAGAAACACCATTCTCTTCGGGTTCAGGGAATTGTCCTGCTTTCATATTGATCTGTATCGAAGGTAAAATCAGTTTGGGCATACTTAAACCCGCATCGCGCTTATTACGCATTTCAACAAAATCATCTTTGGTCGTGCCGTCGTGAATATGGATATTCTGATTTTTTTGAGTCTGAATATCCGTTTCACACATATAGGTATCGCGCTTTTCTGGCAAATAATCATGGCAGAGAAATACACGTGTTTTCTCAGGCAGTTGATACAAACTTTGTATTGAATCAAAAAGGATTGATGCGCTTCCCTTCGGGAAATCACAGCGCGCTGTTCCATAATCTGGCATGAATAAGGTATCACCCACAAACACGGCATCACCCATGACATAACTCAGGCAAGCAGGCGTATGTCCCGGTGTTGGAATGTTATAGGCTTTCAATGTTCCGATTTGGAACGACTCATGATCTTCAAATAAATAATCAAAGAGCTGCTGGGCATTCCATTGTTTAATATCCAGATGATAAATCGCACCAAAGGTTTCCTGTACAATGCCAATTTTCTGGCTCATGGCAATTTTGCCACTTAACTCAGCTTTGAGATATTGTGCAGCAGTCAGATGATCAGCATGTACATGGGTTTCGAGAATCCACTCAACCGTTAAACCCTGCTCTTTAATATAGGCAATAATTTTATCGGCATGAATAGTTGATGTACTTGCTGATGCCGGATCATAATCCAGAACGCTATCAATAATGGCGCAGGCTTTGGTCGCAGGATCACGTACAACATAACTGAAGGTATTGGTATCTTCGTGAAAAAAATCTTTTACTATAGGTAAGTTTGACATCGTTAAGCTCCTGACCATTTACGGTGAATCCATACACCCACCAGCATTGCTACAATAAAATAGAGCACTTGATAGTGGCCCAAACCGATCAAGGTAAAACTTGGTGCCGGACAGATGCCGGCAATGCCCCAACCTGTACCAAATAAAACCGCACCCGTAATCAGATTCTTATTTATCTGATTATTTTTAGGTAAATCAATAGGTTCATTAAATACTGTTTTCGGTTGTGCCGTACGTAATACTTTCTGGAAAGGAATAAAGGCCACCGCAATCGCGCCCATCATGACAAAGGCCAGACTAGCATCCCAGTCACCAAACAGATCCAAGAAATCGAGTACTTTTTCCGGATTGGACATACCCGATACCATCAGCCCCACAGAGAACAGTGCACCAAATAAAAAGGCAAACACATTTTTCATTTTAGAATGCTCCTGTGATATGACGGATAATATAAACGGTGACAAAACCTGCAAACATAAAAGTCATGGTCGCGATGATAGAACGCTTAGACAGGCGACTGATGCCACAAATTCCATGACCACTGGTACAACCCGAACCCAGACGTGTCCCAAAACCCACCAGTAGACCTGCCACAATCATCATCAGTGGGCTGGCATTCAATTCGATTTCAGGTTGTACAAATAGACCATAAATAAACGGTGTAATGATCAAGCCTGATAAAAACCAGATTGCAGGCGTTTTAAACCTGGTTTTTGAGTTTAATACTTGCCCAATCAAACCACTGATTCCCGCAATACGGCCATTGACGTAAAGATAGCCAACCACGGAAAGTCCGAGTATTAAACCGCCAATAAATGCGATGAGGAAGTCATGCATGATGAATCAATCTCTATACACTATACTTTTTTATATTATATAATAAAAAATATTAATCAAGCAGTTTTATGGTAAATTATGTAAACTGCACGGGCTACATCAAAAGTTGTGAGGACATTTATGGATATGATTGCTGAAAATGCCAAAATTGATTTTTCTCAAGTCGATTTCGTCAGCCAATGCCTGAAAGTTTTGGCCAATCCTGATCGCCTGAAAATCTTATGTGTCCTGGTGGATGGGGAAATGAATGTTCAGGAAATTGAAGAATCCACTGACATTCATCAACCTACACTTTCACAACAACTGACTGTCCTACGTAAGGCTGACATGGTCAGCACACGACGTGAGGGTAAACAGATTTTCTATCGTCTGAGTGATCCCAAGGTCTTAAGTTTGATGCAAAAGCTGTACGAGCTGTATTGTGCGAATTAATCCGCTTAGTACAGCCAAAAAGAAATGATCAGAAGCAGTAAACCTTTGTTTTTTTTAATACTCTTAATATTGAAAAATCTTGTACTCATTTTTTCTCTAGATTAGATTTAGTGAACTAAATCTGAAAAATATTTTATTCAAATTACACAGGGTTATAATTTATCGATTTACAAGTTTGTTCTTATATCGTGCTAGAATTTTGATGTCTACTCAATGTTTTGAACTGCTTTTACCAGAAGAGTGATCTACATTCCGGCTCATTCCATCTCGTGTTTGGAATCACTCTGAATTCTCCCATCCACCAAATTAATGGTTCGATCACAGGTCGCCGATAATCTAGGATCATGAGTCACCAATAAGACTGCACAGTCATGTTCGCGATGTACTTTACGAAATAATTCAAACATTTCCGCAGCAGTTTGAGTATCCAGATTACCTGTCGGTTCATCGGCCAACAATAGTGCAGGCTGAGTAATCAGTGCACGTGCAATCGCTACGCGTTGCTGCTGCCCTCCAGAAAGCTCATTGGGTTTACGGTCAGCGAACTTATCTAACCCTACAGCGGCCAATAATTCATGGGCATATTGCAACGCAGATTGATCTGGCTTACCTTGCTTCAGCATTAATGGCATGAGTACATTATGTAAGGCAGTAAAAGCCTGTATAAGATGATGGAACTGAAACACAAAACCTATACTATTGCCTCGTAATGCTGTCCGAGCCGTATCATCCATACGGCTTGTAGCCTGCCCCAACAAGTACAACTCACCACGACTAGGCTGATCTAATAAGCCGAGAATATTCAGTAAAGTACTTTTGCCTGAACCAGAAGGACCAATTAATGCAGCAAAGTCATTCCGTTGAATACACAGGTCAATTCCATGTAATACCTCCACTTCATTAGGCTGCCCAACATTGTAAGACTTTCGCAATGCTTCTAAACGCAGTACTTCCTGAGATGGATCAAACATGACGAATTGCCTCCACAGGATCAAGTGCAGCAGCCCGACGGGATGGTATTGCAGCAGCCAAAATACCTGTCACTGTCGCCAAGAATAATGCCGACAAGATAAGCTTGATTGAAATCGAAATATAAAACAAGCCGGGACCAAACTGATTAAATCCCCAGATCAAACCATAACTGACTACACTACCAAGCATCGAACCAAGCAGACCAAAAATTGCTCCCTGAAACAAGAAAACTCTTAAAATTTGTGCTTGTGTCGCCCCCGTCGCACGTAAAATACCGATTTCCCGAGTCCGTTGCACCACACTCACCGACATCACACTGGCAATGCCAAAAGCGACTGAAATCCCTACAAAAACAATAATCATGTTTGTAGAAAGACTTTGAGCGGTAATCGCATTCATTAATTGAGCATTGGTTTCAATCCAGCTTTCTGCTTTTAAGCCAGTTAGGCGTCCAACTTGTGAGGCAATTTGATCCGCCTTAAAAATATCTTGGATCGTCAGATCAATCACGGTGACCCCACCCGGCAAATTAAGTAAAGATTGCGCCTGTTTCAAATCCAGATAGACATAGCGCGCATCCAATTCACGCACACCCAATTCAAATATTCCAGAGATGTTCACAACTGCATTTTTCTGTTGCCCGGTATCTAATCTTAATTTGCTCCCAACTTGCACACCCAAATCTTTGGCTAATTGACGCCCAATTAATACATTATCCGCACTGACCTGTAATTCACCACTCACCATATATTGCTTCAACGGAATAATCTGTTGATAACGTTCAAGGTTGATACCAACCAATGCAATAGATTGAATCGCATCTCCGCGCTGTACAAATGCAGGACCTGAGACCACAGGAGAAACCGCAGTCAACACCGGTAAATGATCTAAAGTCCCAGTAATCTGCTGCCAATTATTAATAGAACGTAAGCGTTGTGCACGCTTATCTTCTTGTAACAACTGAAGTGTTCCTGCTGCTGGTGGCACAATACGATTCACCTCATCTGGTGAGAGCAAACGAATATGCGCCTGTGTCCCTAAAGTTCTTTCTACAATATTCGATTGTAAACCCTGAATTAAGGCGCTAATGAACACAATGACAGCTACCCCCACCGCGACGCCAATGGTAATCATCATCGACTGTGTGCGACCCTCTCGCAAAAAACTGATTGCGATGGTCCACTCGGTCCAAAGTCGCCTAAAAAAGTTTTTCAATCGAATTTCACCGGTAATTCATTTTTGCTATTTTTCTGATCCGTTTGACTCTGGAAAACAGGTTTAGTTTTCTCTATTCGGACACGAGTTCCATCTTTAAGCACTGATTCTGCATCGGTAAGGACGTGATCACCTTCTTTCAATCCAGCTACAACTTCAGACATAACCAAACCACGTAAACCCAGTGTGATAGGATGACGTTGAATTTTTCTATCTCTTACTAAAATGACCATAGCCTTGTTGCCACTTATACTGCTTAAAGCATCATTTGGAATGACCAAGGTTCGCTCGCGCTTGTTGGTTTCAACATTTACCGATACCGTCATGTCTTGACGCAGAAAACCTGGGACTGGATCAACTGTTAATCGGACGTCTACTGTGCCACGTTGAGCATCAATACTTGGAGCAATAAAATTAATATGGGCAGGAAAAGATTGATTTGGATAGGCATCTGCAATCACTGCGGCTTTTTGTTGTAAAGCCAACAGTGGTAAATTTCGTTCATCAAATGGCACTCGTATTTCAGTCGCACCATCCAGTGCAATAGTGAAGAGAGTCTGACTCGGTTGTACCAGATCCCCTGGCTCAACATTACGCGTTAAAATAATACCCGAAACTTCTGCACGAATTTTGGTCTTGGCAAGTTGCGCTTGAAGTGCAGCGAGTCGTTCGCGTAATTTTGTCTCTTCAACTTTATTTGGGGCAAGTGAAGCAACTTTTAATCGAGCTGATTCCAAATTATTACGGGCGAGTTTTTCTGCCTCTATCGATTTCTCCCTTTCCTCTGCTGATAATATTCCTAATTCGGTATTTCGTCTGCGTACCGCCTCTCTTTGAGCCTGTTCTAATTTCACTTTGGCATTCGCTAAATCGAATTCTGCTTGCGGACGTCTAGTGGTTGCGAGTTCCTTTAATTCAGCTTCTGCCTGCCGCACCTGCGCTGAAATTTCATCAGGTTTCAGTACTAAAAGAACATCCCCTCGAGAGACCCGATCTCCCTCTTGAACCAAGCGCTCAAGAACAACCCCTGTAATTTCACTACCAATCTGAGTCCGAGATACTTTCTCTACCCGTCCTGAAGCAACAACTGTCTGAATCAATGGACTGGATACGACTTCATAACTAGGTAACAATGGTCCTTGCCACCAGCGATATATAGCAAAACTGACGAGCAAAACCAGTAGTATGATCATGATCCAAGGCTTATAACGGGTAACAAGCAATTCCATTCTCCAAGCCAGATTTAAGAAAAGTTTTTGAATTGAATAATTAATGTCTAGTTAAATATATATGAAAATTTAGTTACAACACACCAAATTAAAAAAGCACACCATTTTTATTAAATTATTTTCTCTTACTGTTATAGTTTTTTCATAATTTTGATTAAAAAAACAAACAAAAAATAAACCTATATTTCTATATATTTCATAATTTTATATAAAATAATAACACGTTTTAGACTTTAACATTCCAGCTATCAATAACGTAATACATAGCCATATTTAGTAAAGTAGCTGTGATGGTGGCAGTTTAACTCGCCTAAAATTACTAACAACAACAAATATTTATTCAGTCATATTGCTAATGTATTACCTATTTTTTACCCAAAGATCATGAATGAAGCCCAGAGTTAATGCTCTAGGCTTTAGTCTTGTAACGCCTGCATACAAAAGAAACGCAACCGAAAAGGTTTTATGACTTATATATTTTACTTTTCTAAAAATTTAGACTGCTTCCTCTACCCTCGAAGCAAAAGCGAATTCCACCGACATATACCAGATCCAAGTAACAGGTGAAAACCACTAAAACACTACTTGATAAAAACATGCTTAACCAATTAGATAAAACCTGTAAACCTCAATCAACCACCTTAAAACTCTGTGGATCATCTACATTAAACGGTATGACACGTAGTTTTGCACTAGCGGTGAGCCTAAACTCAAAGTCATCTAATGGCTGCGTAAACTTGTCCTTCCGATATGGATAGACAAGTACAACATTACTGTCATGTTTGAGGTAATAGTAGCTATAGGCAAACATTTGCTGAATATCACTATCTTTCAAACCATAACGTCCAGCTCGATCACCTTGATCTATCAGCTTCCACTTAGTATCCATTACAATCGGCTTGTCATCTGGACACTGAATGAAAATATCCGGCTTAAGCTTAAAAATACTGCGTTGTTGATGCTGACAAATATGCTCCGTCGCATGCTGTGTCTTCACAGTATAGTCAGGTAAGTTACGGCGTAGATGATAAGCAACATAGTGCTCAAATAGCTTTTCCATCGGAAAGAGTAAGCTCATGCCACACCACTCTCCTTGAGTAGATACAGGCATGTATTCACCTAAGATTAACTCCGTCCAAGGTTTGATCTCAGCATACAAAGCAAGTAAGCGCCCTGACTGCCATTGCCTAAAGTCCTGCTTAATTTTGTGGCTTCGAGGGATCTCATTGGTCATGAGTCGCAGCTCTTGCGCCAATTTCCAATTGTTTGCATCTTTGGTTTTTTTACACACAACTTCTAATGCTGTACGAATCAGACGATTTTCAGGTCGATTCACCTCATACACATCATGCTCAATCGGAAAGATATGTTTCTTGGTCGTTGGCTGACGCATGTATTTCACATGCTGTAATTGCCCACGTAAAAACTTTTGTTCCTCTTGTACTCGATTATAGTCAAAACGTAAACCTCGTTGTACCAAACGCTCAAACGAAGCAAGAAACTGCGTGATGATCCATTCATGCAAAGGCTGTTTGAAGCGGTTTAAATTAGCACTACCTGCTTCCCGATACGGTAAATGCAAAGAAACACTGAGCATTTTTTGCAGGAGTTTACGCTCTTGGCGAATAATCTCCTGATCACCTTCGCCGTTGAGCTCTACATGCTTTGGTAGGATTTCAATCCGTGTACCGCATGGGGTTTCAATCACCCCGACATATTGATCTAGCTTTAGCTTTCTACGTCCAGCCAATTCAAATACTTTTGCGCCGTGCTTAGAAAATGAAGCCGAGAGCTCACACAAATGCTCGAATGCAGATTCAGTGATATAAGCATGATCAAGACTAGACTTAGGACAACCTTCATAAGCAACGCTGATGAAGGCATATTCTCGGACGGTAAAATCTGCCATGAGACTTAGCCTTTCGCACCAAGTATAGAAACAAAAGCATCTATGGTTTTAAATGCCTCCTCATTGATTTTCCATATTTTCTTTTGTTCAGAATAATGAATATCTTCCCCTGTATTCGGTGGGAATAATCCTGAAATATTGATCTCTTGATCTTCAATAATCATTTTATTATTAAAGAAAACAAGATTGATTTTCGACCAATCATCAAAGAAGTATTCTTGAAGCTGTGGAATAATTTTTTGTTTAAAGATTGCTGCTAAATGCTCACGAGTACGATCTTTCTTTAAGCTCATAAAGTTAGCATGACCAATACAATGATCACGATCTAACAGTACTTCAATACGTTGATTGATGACCCTTAATAGCTCACCAATATTTAGCCCTTCCACCTCAATGTCATTCAATAGCTCTGGTTTTGGTGGCATTTCAATAAAGGTAAAGCGACGGCGCAACGCTATGTCTAAGCCAGTTAAAGAGCGGTCTGATGAATTCATGGTGCCAATAATGTAAACATTACTTGGGACAGAAAATTCTTTTTTGGAATAAGGCAAGATTACTGATAACTCTTCTTCAGCACCTTGGCGTTTTGAATCCTCAATTAACGTGATTAACTCCCCAAAGATACGTGAAATATTGCCACGGTTGATTTCATCAATAATGAGAACATAGGGAGGTTTTAATGGATTTTGCTTCCGCATTATTTTTTTTATGTCTTCTTGTAAAAATTCAACAAGTTTTGGTTCATATACTGGGTGGGTTTTTCTCTCTTCTTGTTCTAACTTCAATTCTTTTTTTACACTCGCAATTGAAATAGAATTGCTATAACCAGATGTTGTTCTGTAGACAATATTTTTATCACCAGATCCTTGATGTAGACTAAACTTCTTACCAGTTTTAGTTTGGAGCACAACCAATTCATCATTTTTTAATTTACTTAATAAATTATCTACTACAATATTTATTAATTCTTCATAGTTAGATGTAGTTGAATCAAACTCCCCCTCAGACGCAAGTGAACAAATACTCTTAAATACGCCCGAAGCTATTGGATACGTAATCTCAGATTTACCCAATTCATCTTTTTGGCTCTCAGCCCTTATCCCTTCAACAAAATCCTCATAGCTAAAGCTTTGATGGAAAGTGACAAACTTAATCTGACCTTGCTCTTTATACTGATCAAACCGTGTTTTTAAAGCCGTGCGATCTTCTTCCTCTAAAACTTCGAGGGGCTTATTTTCAATAATTGATAAGGCATGGTTAATACTGTGAAAGGTTTTACCTGTACCTGCGGCACCAAATAAAATACGATTTAAAGGGTGTACTGTTTGATCTGTATGTTCTATGGTTTTTTCCATCATCGTATTATCTATATAGTCATTCGGCAAATAGCCAATAAAAGGTTCTCTTTCCTTATCAATTGCAACAAAGTCACCTTTTTTTAATTCATTCAATACTTCATGCGTTAAATGAATACGTTCTTGTGCAGAGAAAAAATCATCCTGATTTGATGTTAAAAATAATCCTTCGGGCTTAAAATCTAAGAAGCCTAGAATACGATTAGTGCTATGTACCCCGTTATAACTTTTGTTTTCACCGAATCGAATTTGATGCTTACTATCACTTTGTGTAATCCACCAATCAAGCGGAATATCATGCATAAAACGAATAAGTTCTAAAAAGAGTGATTTATGCGCCTCATTTTGTATTATTTCTAAATAGCCATCGACTGTTTTAAAGTGATCTAATATTTGCTCATCAGATAATTTATCTTCTACTCGTCCTGATTTTTTCTTATAAATTTCTTCTAATTCAGTATAATTTTGTGGCACTTTATCAAAAATCCATTCTTTAACAAATGGACGGGCAATACGCATAATCGTATGCCAATATGTATAAAGATAAATGAGGTGTTCTTGAGCCAGTGGCTCCCATTTTACTTTTAATGTACGTCCATCCCCCACATTTTCAGTCACTTCGCCAATGACTTTTACCTTCATGCAACTGACATCACAGCCAAAATTATTAAAGGGCAAATTATTCTTTTGGACATAAACAGTTTTAATAGCAACCTTATCACCAACTTGTACTTTTTTAACAGTATCTAAAAATTTATCGGTATATCCATTTTGCCAAATACCTTGTTCAATAAAATTGGATGTTTGATCATCACCATCCCAATCTGCCCCTAACATCCAATAGTTCATAAAATACGGAATCTCCCTCACTTTAAATTTTTTTCTTTACTGCTTTAAATGTAATTTCATTGGGTTGAGTTTTTCGACAAACTCAACCATGCTTACGTTATTTGATCCAAATATGTCGACACAACTCAGTGATATCATCTTAATGTTGATCTGCCACTTGAGGTAAACCATATTTCTAACCACTTTTATCCATAGAGCTATTTAATTTAAAAATCCCATATATGATTTTTATCTTTAATAGCTTCATTTGTAGATTCTAGTGTTGCTAAAGTTTTAAATGGAGAGGTAGCTGCTAATTGATTTATACTATCTAAACCCATTGCTAATTGTTGCATATTATTATTTGATATTGCATGGTCTATTACTTGGAAAAGTTTTGAAAAGTTTTCTTTTCTTTCATCGAAGGACTTATCCAAATATTTCATGATAATTTCTTTTTGGGCTTGAATTTGAGCAATATCTTTATCTCTCTTGGCTTCAATATCTTTTCTTACTGTTTTCTGTTGTTCAGTAAATTTTGCTACATCACCCGCTACCTCGATAAAACGTTTTAATACTTGTGCAGCCTCAGCAGGGTTTCCTGCAGCTATACTTTTGACAGTTCCAACCAAGTCTTTTCTGACCTGATCATCAAAATCATTTTCTGCTTTTACTACCACTTTTTCTCTATTATTTTGAACTTGGTCTTTACTATTATTAGAGTTTATATCTTTATTTTTCTTCTTAAAATTCATAAAATCATCAGCTTTATTTATTGCTGCATCTTGAAAACTTTTAACCCCTTCATCGACAACTTTTTCCACTGATATTTTTATTTTACCTTTATTTTGATCGATAAATTCAGATACCTGCTCTTTAATCTTTTGCTTTGCTGCTTCATAAAAACTTTGAGATTTAGACATGTGCTAACTCCGTATTTAATATCGAATAAGTATTTTCTATAATTGTTGTACTTTCAGCAGAAGTATTCCCATTTTCATCTAACAATGGAGTTTGAGCTAATTCACTCATAGATTTAATTAAGATTGCCACTTTTTGGAATGTAGAAGTGTAATATTCATCGTTTGTATTATAATCAATACTTAATGGATCTAGTAAATCTAACTGCCTAATAATAGTATCCTCTAATTGATATGTGACCTCTTGTAATTCATTTGATCTTTTTGCAATACCATCAAGTAAAACCCATAATTTTTGTATGTTCTCAACTTCAGTCTCTATTTTAGCTTGATACTCTTTACTTTCAGTTAATTTTTTAGAGTAATGCGTCGAAGCAAGTAAACCCGCAGCAAGTAAACCTACGCCTGCTGTTGCACCCGCTGTAATTCCCGTCAGAACTGTAGCTCCAGCAGCCATTCCACCTCCGCCAGCAGCAATACTCCCACCTCCTAGCCAAGCTAAAGTTGCATTTGTCGCAGCAACCCCGCTTAAACTACTAATTGCAGTTCCTGTAGAAGCCGTGGCTAAAGCTCCAACAGCTGATGTGACTAGAGCTGGAGTTCCCATTGCCGCGGCCGCTCCTAAAGTGCCAACTGCAGCTGAATTGGCAAGTGCCTTAGATGCTGCCATATCAATTTTTTCCATTTTTTCAATGACACTTGTCGTCAGTCCTATACCTTCTAAGATCTTATATTCCTTTATCTTATTTTCTTGTTGCATATCTTTAAGTAAACCTAGAAATCTACCCGTAGTATTATGTAGAGCATCAAGTCTATATCTTCCAAATCGATTAATATGAGTATTCAGAAGCTCCCTTTTTTCTTCTGTTAAATCGAAAGCCCTTTGGTAATACTTTTCACAAATATTTTGTATGTTACTAGCACTTGATCTATCTTGAATACCCTGTATTCCCGTCGCTACTTTCCCTATTTTTTTGATACCGGATAAAATACCTGCTTCGTTTTTAGCTGAATCTTTTGTTTCTTCTATAGATTTACTATATGCATACTCTCTTTTTGCAATCTGAAATTTTTCTCTAATCTCACTAGATTCAACATTATTTTCTAATTGCAGTTTTGTCCTAAAAATTTGACTATCAACATGTTCAACTTTATTTAACAATTGCCCATTTTTAAACATACATTCTAAGATTAATTTACCTTTTTTATCGAAAACCACATATTTTCCATCATATTTTCCAAATTTATAGCTTCCTTTTATGTATTTTTGGCCAGTACTATAAAAAATTTCAAAAACACCTTCGAGGCTATCGTTTTTCCAATTTCTAGATTTATTTAATTTACCATTTCGAAAAAAAAATAAATCTTTTCCTACACATCCCAAACCATCCTTGTAATAATATTTACGCTTTAACTGTCCAGAATCCCAATATTCCTCTATCTTTTTTCCAGAAGGTTTCTTAAAAAGAAATAAGCTAATAACTATTACTAGCAAAACCCCAATCATTATTAAAATTTCATTTAACATCCTTCCCCCCTACTTTATATTACATAAACCAACTACTATGAAGTACGAACTAAAACGTCGCCGTTCATGTTATTTTTTCTATAACGATTTTAAGCATAAGCCCAATCTTAATAATGAGATATGAATAACTAATTTTCAGATATCTTACCGACTATTTACCAACACATCATAAATAATATGAGAGAACTACTTCATCTTAGCAGGGTCGCCCATAAACGTGATCACTTGCCTTTAACTACCAACTCACCATACATCAATGATCACATATTGCCTTAGCAAAACTTGAACCAACTGTATCGGGAATAATAGGTGTCATTTTCACATACGAATCTGTATAGCTATCAATAACTCTATTCCCTTTGTATTTAACTTCGGTTTTAAATCCTAAGAGATCTGCACTACAATTTACATGGTACAAATTTTTAGTATAATCACCCAGTCCCAGCCCATCTTTTGAAATATCATTAATAACGATTTTTTTTACCCAAAATTGAGTAACATTACTCGATATAGTTGAATAACCAGTTGGTATTTTTCGGATACTTTGCCGATCCAGCTCATATCTAAATTCATCCGTTTCACCTAAATATTCCCATTCAGATGCTTGAACAGATGAAATACCGCATACTATTATTGCCAAAAATAACTTATTCATAACCAACCTCTAATTCATTATTCTCTTCTGCCCCAGTATCACCACCATTTGCTACCGATTCAGGCTCTAGCTGTTCAGGTGCATTATTGGTAATTTTATTAAAATTCTGACTCATCTCAACACCTAAACGAGAATCATAAGAATTATTATGAGAATATGAGGCTGAGTTTTCTGTAGATATACCACTATTAGTGTCAGATTTATGTCTTCTTGCTTGTACCTTTTTATTTAGCAGGCTTATCAATTGAATTTCAATTGTTTTTTGATGATCAGATGCCAAATGACTTGTATTCGTAGGTATATAATAATACTTTTGATTTCGAGCTAAAACCCTATCATCTCTCAAATACTCATCGCGATTGAAACCCATCTGATTAGCAACAGCATTATCCATGAGTCTTGCAGCATTATCTAGATAAAGACAATAGAGGTTATCAATTTCTGTATTTACATAACAATCACGAACACTTCTAGCCACTCCCGAAATTCCCGAATCTGACAGTATCTCTAAAAATTCATCTACAGCATCATTCATGTAGCTATAATTATCTGTAATCGTAGTATTAGCTAAATAAGGATCAGTTATTTCATCATTAGATGTATCAGTGTAAAGATAATGTGTTGAGGTATCATCTGCAGATTCTTCATAAGGAGCTGTTTCATAATCAGCACTAGGCTCTTCAGTTTTTTTAGTTACTATAGAGCCAACAAATAATATTGTTGCTAATACCCCAATACCTAAAATTGAAAAAATCCAAACACCCTTTGAACTTTCCTTTTCTGGTTTAGGCGTTACATCTAATGGTGAGCTTTCGTTACTATATGCAGATAAAGGTTGTGATTGAGGGTTTTGAGCTATTTTTTCTTTAAATTTATCAAAAGCGACAAAAAAGCTTCCAAATACTAAAAATGCCACCCCTAAAGTTAGAGGTACGATTACTGAGCCTAAAATAAATACACCCACTACACCCAAAAAGCTATGAGGTTCGATAATAGAATAAGCAACATAATAAGGCAGCAATAACAATGACACGTAAATCACTATATATGCCGCTAGATATAAAAACCCCAAGAAATATGCCATAACGCCCCTACATCATTTCAGATTTAATAAGTTTATAAAAATGACCTTGTATTAAAATTTAACTTTGAACTTACTACTGACGGTCCCTATTCACCAACACATCATAAATAATATGCGCAAACTGCTTCATCTTGGCAGGATCGCTCATCAACTGTGTCATTTGCTCCATATGCGCTGCATTACTATCTAACACTGCATCATCAAGCGCCGTGTCAAACTCACCGAGCATCGCTTGCTCACGTGGGTTGTTATGAATCTGCGTCATCATACGGGTGTTTTCAGCCATCTTATCGGCAACCGTATAGGCATAATTAATCATATCCTGATCCGTTAAGTTATCCGTCACAAATAACTCATTCACACGGCGCAAAATTTGCGACAAGAAATCCTCTTTCTTCTCCTTCGCCTTTGCTGTCCCCACATCATTCGCAGGTTCTAACTTATGCTCAGTGCTATCCGCTTGAAGCTGAATATCCTGCTGACGAAGCTTAGATAAGCGGTAATGCGTCATTTCCACATTACTTAAGTCAATCACATCCTCATCAGCAATTTGTTCACGTAGCATTGGACGTAAGGCACGTGCGTATAGGCTCAACTTCTCAAGGTCTTTATCGTCATAGTCCACAATCTGCGACATAAACTCATAAAAACGGCTAAAGCTACCCAAGTCCTTTTTAAAGATTTCTAAGCCATCACGTGCTTTCTTTGCATCCGCAAATTCATTTTCTGCATTGGCAATGAGTACAGGTTCATTGGTGCGCTTGGTGATCTCTAAGCGGTTCTTGGTGACATCATAATCATTCACCGCTTGTTTATAGCTTTGATCCCAGCGTTGTAAAGCAGGCTTACAGATATTTGCCACTGCGGCAGGTGATTTGTTTTTGGCATAGAAAGCATCGGCAAATTGTTCTACTTCGGTCCACAGGAAAATCCCTGCTGATTTAAGCTTTTCAAACAAGTCATACACTTGATCAGGATTAGATACATCTGCCAATTCTGCGGTTTGGTAGTACGGTTGGAAGGCATCTAAAATGTCTTGTGGTTCATTAAAGAAGTCCAACACAAATGTGCCTGTTTGCGCTTTGGTTGGATAAGTACGGTTTAAGCGAGACAGTGTTTGTACGCACTCCACCCCACCCAATTTCTTATCCACGTACATGGCACAGAGTTTCGGTTGGTCAAAGCCTGTTTGGAACTTATTCGCCACAATCATCACCTGAAAGTCATCGCTATCGAATGCTTTACGCATCTCCCGACCTTTCAAATTTGGGTTCATATTACTTTCAGTAAACTTCTGACCCAATAGATGGCTACTGTCTGAATCATTCTCATTGAATTCCACTTCACCCGAAAAAGCTACCATCGCTTGAATGTTTGGGTATTTCTGTTCCGTGATGTATTTATCAAAGGCTTGTTTATAGCGCACGGCTTCTTTACGTGAGCTTGTGACCACCATGGCTTTGGCTTGGTTATTGAGTAAGCCCATCACATTCTTTTTAAAATGTTCAATGATGACTGCGACTTTTTGCGAGATGTTGTAATCATGCAAACGTACCCATTGATTGAGCTTAATCTTGGCTTTTTTGGCATCTACCGTATCGTCTTTTTCTTCAATCTTCTGCTTAAGCTGATAGATGACTTTATAGTTGGTGTAGTTTTTCAGTACATCCAAAATAAAGCCTTCTTCAATCGCTTGGCGCATGGAATAGACATGATACGCCTGAGGTAAATTGGTTTTTGATGGTGGCATCGTTGGATCAGGCAGACGACCAAAAAGCTGTAAGGTTTTATCTTTTGGCGTTGCAGTAAAGGCATAGAAACTTAAATTATCGCTACCCTTACGTGATGCCATCACCGCATCGAGCATATCTTCAGTAGATAGGCTGTCATCTTCGCCACGTTCTTCCACCATCAAGGTTTCTTTAAGCTGACGCGCCGTGGAACCGCTTTGTGATGAATGGGCTTCATCGGCAATCACGGCGTATTTACGTTCTTTCAGGCTGGTGCTGTTTTCAATCGCACGTAGGACGAATGGGAACGTTTGAATGGTGACAATAATAATCGGCTGTGCCATTTCTAAGGCTTTGGCGAGTTTTTCTGATTTTGAACCATCGCCTTCTTTGTTATTAATACGACCTACCACGCCATCGGCATGTTCAAACTGGTAAATGGTGTCTTGTAGCTGTGCATCTAAGATGGTGCGGTCTGTCACCACAATCACCGAATCAAACAGTTTTTTATTGTTGGCATCGTAAAGGCTAGAAAGCTGATGCGCCGTCCATGCAATGGAGTTTGATTTACCCGAACCTGCACTGTGCTGAATCAGATATTTTGTCCTGTGCCTTCCTTTAAGGAATCCTCAACCAATTGGGTCACAACTTTCCATTGGTGATAACGTGGGAAAATCAGGCTTTCTTTTTTGTATTTTTTGCCTTCCCAATCTTCTTTTTCTTCGATTTGCAGATGAATAAAGTTGCCGATGATATTGAGCAAACGATCAGGTGTTAAGACTTCATTCCATAAATAGCCTGTGGCATATTCATTTGGATTTTCAGGTACGTCATTACCTGCGCCTTGGTCTTTGGTGCCTTTGTTAAACGGTAAGAAATAGGTGCTATCGCCTTGTAAATGAGTGGTCATATACACGTCAAACTGACTTACGGCAAAATGCACCAATGCACCACGTTTAAACATCAGCAAGGGTTCAGGCTTATTGGTTTCAGAATCTTTCGGTAAACGAGTTTTACGGTACTGTGCCATCGCATTTTGCACCGCTTGTTTAAACTCAGACTTAAGCTCCATGGTTGCCACAGGAAAGCCATTAATAAACAGCACAAGGTCAATGCGCCATTTTTTGGCTTGTTTGCCTGTGGCTTCAAGTTCGGCTTTGTTGGCGTATGGACTATAGACGAGTTCTGGCACAATACGGCAGATGTTTTGTTTATAGCGCTCGTTCAGTTCAGGGTTTAAGCCATGTTCGGGTTTAAACTGACAAAAAGAAAAACGACAACCACGGGTACGAATGCCATGACGCAACACGCCCAATGTGCCATAACTGCGTGATTGGGCATCAGTGGCGTTAATGTCGGCTTTTTTCAGTTGTGCTTCTACGGTGTCTAAAAAGTGGCGTTCGGTGTCATTGGGGAAAATACCTTTAAACTTTTGCCATTCCTTGTCTTGGGTGTTTTGTACAAAGTCCAATAGGTCTTGGGTATACAGGGCTTTTTCTCGGTTGTAGCCTGTACCTGAGCCAAGTTGCCAACCGTGCGACTGCATTTGGGCAATAATGTCTTGTTGGAATTCCGTTTCTAAAGTTGCATCCTTTCTCATGCGCCAAGCTCCGTATTCGCCTCATTATTGTTATAGTTTGGGTTTTGCCAATTTGTTACATTGATTTTGCCTGTGACCGCAGAGGAAATAAGGGCTGTACGGCGTTCTTGCATCAGTTGAATAGCGGATTCAGCTTTTCTCGTTAGCTCATCAATTTTTTGATTAGATTGCTTGATGCTTTCTAAAATATTTAGAGCCTCATCATATGGCGGTAGTAAGTAATAAAGCTCTTTGATTGTATCTTGCCCAATGTTTTGCATTGAGTGGCTCGCACCTGTTGCACCTAACTCAATTTGCTCTCGTATTGTTCCAATAGATAAATACAAAGAGACCATTTCAGGCAATACATTTTTGGAGAACCTTAGTCGATACAACTTATCGCAAAGTATTAGATTTGGATAATCACCATCAACAACAGAAGCACTTCCTACTAATTCTTTTGTATTAGCACGAGAAATTAATAAATCATCTTTTTGAATTAGATATTGCAAGCGTGGCTCTAACTCAGGTGGCAAGGCTTTATTTTCGAAACTTCTAAATGAGCCACCATTAACACACCCAACTTTTAAAACTCCATATTCATGTGATTCAGCAGGTCGAGAATCACATTGAGGACTCCAACCTTGTTCAAAAGTCGTGGTGATATGTTTTATCTTTATACATTTCCAATGCTCAGGCACTTGCCCTAGCCATTCCACCCCTGAATCTTTCATAGTTACATCAGGATTTAAACCTTTGGTCACAGCATGGCTAATCACCGCTTGACGCTTTTCTTTAAGCAGTTCAATTAGCTTTTCTTGTTTGGCAATCAGACTGTCAATTTTTGCGGTTTCATGGTCGAGGAAATTGGCGATTTTAATTTGATCTTTAATAATTGGAGCTGAAATTTTTAAAGATGCTACTTTTTCCTGATTGATATTTGGTTGTCCACCACCTGATGAAAGTTGAATGATTTCATTCTTAAAAGCCTGTAACCAATAAAAAAGGTACTTATTATTTAATACCTTTGAACTTGTCATTACACAACAAGCTTGGTTAGTAGTTGCTTCTACCCCGAAGATACCTAACCGACCGATAGTTGCACCATACATTGCTATGGCTATTGAACCGCTTGGATATTTTCGTAAAGTTGGAAACAATTCAATTGTTCTTTGAGATACCTTCTTTTTAGTATCTAAAATTACATTTTCTCTTAGCTCACCTGTTGTAACCCAAGGAATATCACCTTCAAAATTTTCCTCATTTGAAGTCGATGGTGTTGTGCCTGATCCAATTTCGTTATATGCGTGACTTAATTTCCACATTTCCCAATGGCTAGGAATCTCACCTAACCACTCAACCCCTGAATCCTTATACTCAGCATATTTCTCATACTTTGCCATTAAGAATGCACCTCTTGTAAAAGTGCCATAATTTCACGGCTTACCGCATCCAAATCCGCATCAATCTCGCTTAAATCTCTTGGCGGTTCATACACATAAAAATGACGGTTAAACGGAATCTCATACCCCACAATACCAATTTCATTATCTTGCGCATCACGTTTATCCGCATTGATCCACGCATCAGGCACATGCGGTTGCACTTCACGCTTAAAATAAGACTCAATTAAATCGGTAGTGCTGACATTTGGATTTAAAGCAATGTTTTCTGCATCACGTAAATCACCATCTTGCACAAACTCAACCACTTTGCCTTTATAACTAAACTGACCATACAGCGGATTTTCTGCGCCTTTTACAACCTTATTCACCACAGGTTCTGCATCGGCATTTTTCCAAGTGATGGCATCAATAAATTGCTTTTTCTCTTTGGTTTCAAGCTTGATGTTGGCATCTTTTAAGGCTTGCTTGAGTACATCATCAAAAGCATTAAAATCATCAAACTGCGCCGTACCAATCTTGGTTTGTAAGGCTTGCGCTTTGGTCAATAAACTACGTTGCTCTAACCACAGTTTTGGTTCAAGGATGGTTTTAATGTCTTTTTCTTTCAGTTCGCTAAATTCAGCTTTAATGAGCGTACGAATCTCGGCTTCATACTCCGCCAATTGACCATAAGTTACTTCTGTCCATGTCGTGCCATAATCATCATACAGCTTTTGCATTACGGCATTAAACGGCTTTGGTGCAAAACGTAAAGTGGCAATACGCTCATCACTCACCTGAGCCGATAAACGTAACGGACGCTCAATGGTCACACGGCGGTAGCCAAACTCGTAGCTGTTAAAAATCTTGCTTGAGAAAGTCTTCGCCGTCTCAGTTTTAGGGCTCGCAGATTGACGACCACGACTCGATTTTACATCGGCAGGCTTATCCAGCTCACGAGCATCCATCACCTCAAAATTGCCATAGGTGCGTGTAATCAGGGCAATATCATCTTCACTCATTTCATTACGTTTTGAGCCAAGTGACTTACGCATTTTGCTATACAGGTTACTACCGTCTATAAGCTGTACTTTGCCTTTGCGCTCAGCGTCTTTTTTATTGCTCAGTACCCAAACGTATGTGGCAATGCCTGTGTTATAGAACATATCGGTTGGTAGGGCGATAATCGCTTCTAGCAAATCGGCTTCTAAAATATAACGGCGGATTTCACTCTCGCCACTGCCTGCACTACCTGTAAATAATGGCGAACCATTCAGGATAATGCCAATACGGCTACCTTGTTGATTGTCGGCATCTG
Organism: Acinetobacter sp. WCHAc060025; assembly: GCF_004209355.1. NCBI lineage: Bacteria > Pseudomonadati > Pseudomonadota > Gammaproteobacteria > Moraxellales > Moraxellaceae > Acinetobacter > Acinetobacter sp. WCHAc060025. The sequence goes on from NZ_SGSX01000003.1 coordinate 173,750, forward strand.
GCTGACGCATCTTGCTCATTAAGTGCATTAAAAAAAGTAACGAACCGTCCGACACACGTGGCAAGCCTGCACCAAAACGACCTTCAAAGCCTTTTTGCTCATACTCAGATTTAATGTCATCTTCAATTTTCTTCCAATCCACACCGAACGGTGGGTTTGAAAGCATGTAGTCAAATTTGTCGTAGGCAAGTTGGTCATTCGACAGCGTATTGCCCAATTTAATATTGGCAACTGTCTGACCTTTAATCAACATATCTGCTTTACAAATGGCATAGGATTCAGGGTTTAGCTCTTGCCCATAAACAACAATAGATGCATCAGGATTATGCTCACGCACATATTCTGTACCTGATGATAGGAAACCACCTGTACCCGCCGTTGGGTCATATACGGTACGGATAATACCTTCTTTGTTCAGAGCATCATCATCTTTACCAAAAACTAAGCCTGTTGTTAAACGCACAATATCGCGTGGGGTAAAATGTTCACCTGCGGTTTCGTTTGAACCTTCAGCAAAACGACGGATCAACTCTTCAAACACCAAACCCATTTCATGGTTGGATACAGCGTTATAACTTAAGTCTGTTGCAGCAAACTTTTGTACCACTTTATACAGCAAGTTAGCATCATCAAGCAGTCCAACAAATTCATCAAACTTAAAATGCTCAAAGATCTCACGGGCATCTTTAGAAAAGTGCTGAATGTAATTCACCAAATTGGCACGAATGTCCTTTTGCCCAAGGCTCACTAAGCTCAATTCTGAGGTATTACAGAACGATAAGCCATTGGTGGCTTTAAGTAGCATCTTTTCTTTGGCTTCTTCAGGCAACGGCATTTGTTTTACTTTTTCGTTGGCTGCCAATACATCTGCTTTACTTGACTCAAGTACACACTCTAAACGGCGTAATAATGTAAACGGTAAAATCACACGTCCGTATTGTGATTGTTTGAAGTCACCACGAAGCAAATCTGCAACCGACCAAATGAAGGCTGCTGTCTGTGAAAAGTTATTATTTGTCATTGAGAAACACCGCCAGCGAAGAAGCTGTAACACTTGAAATTTATAAGGTTGATTGTGCCTTAAAAGTATCAAAAAAATAAGGGAGCAAAGCATCCCTTATTCTCGACTCGCCAACTTATTTTCAATCCACTGATGGATCTCTAAAGCTGACCAGCCGATACGGTTTTGGGTGATCTTTACTTTCTTTGGAAATGTCGGATCGTAATACGGTGAGTTTTCATCCATCATTTCATAGATAGTAGAACGTGCAACACCTACAATTTCTACAACCTGCTTAATATTGATGAGTTGATTCATTTGAAAAGTTTGACCAACAAACGCATTCATGAGTTTACTCCTAATCATTCATGCGAGCGGTTATTCGCTCAAATGATATGCAGCTCCGTAAAAATTTAATCTCCTTAAGCCTCAACAATCATTCAATTCAAAGTTTGAACAGAACGCTGCAACTCATTCTGTAAATTCAAGCTTGTGGTTTTCTTTTGTTGAGCATCATCGATGCCTTCATCAGATGGATAAAACTCTTCAATGACGTCTACCCCATCACCTGAATCCATTTCAAAAACTGCATTTGCATAACCCTGTCTTGCCTTGTGATCTAAAGCTGCCTGATTAAAACCACTCGATTTACTCTGTTGATCAATTTCTTTAGCAGTCTGTATAGCTTGCTTTAAATCAACGCCTTCACGTAAAGTTAAATCCACGTAATACACAGGCTGGCGATAGCTTTGGGTCGTGGATTTACCCCGAAGGGTAAGTTGCAATGGCAAGCATGAAAGTAAACCATTCGATGCTGCATGGTAGTAACTCAGTCGTGCGGCCAAGGTTCTTATACTGTTAAAGCCTGTGGTTCTAAAAATGAAGGTGCCAAGCTCATCCGACTCATCTAACGCCCATAAGGCTTGCATTGTCCACCTTGAGCCATTGAACATAAATCAGGCGATGGGCATGGATGTTGCTCTACACCTTGACTAGTTAAGCGCTGGCAGGTTTCACCATTACCCACACAAACGGGTCGTCCAGTTTGACGATCAAATAAGCTGTATTCTGCACGCAGATTCAGCTCAGGATCATTGAAGATCATCCGCACAGGAATTGAGCGGAGTTTTTGATTGGATGCTTTAGCCCGCAGCTGTTCATCTAACGGATGTTTGATCCAACCACTATCTTTACTTTGGATTTGACTGGTAATGGTGAATTGGTCATCCTTTTCAGGCAGACGCTTGCCGTTCTTTTCGACCATTCGGCCAATGCTGATTCGCCCTAAAATAGGCGGTGTGATTGCTAAACCTTTAATCATGATATTTCTCTTTTTAACAATGAAATCGGCATAAAAAAATCCCATGCTGTTTGGCATGGGATCGTTATGGCCTTAAATTGATTTGCTTATGTATCTCGAAGAATGAATTCATCTCATTCATCATCTGGGTAAATATTGAAGCGTCTTGAACCAGATTTACTTTGCGGAAATTGGTTCAGATATTCAGGGTACTGTTTTAGTAGTGCTTTGCTATCTAAGCTAATCGAGTCTTTGGCCTTTTTCCACGTGACAGAACCTGCTTTGAAGGTTGCGCGCTCAGCCTCCTGCATCTTGGCCTGCAGCTGGTGCTTCAGCAGATCGAATTGCTCTTGGTGCTTTTCAATTTGATTGCGTGCTTGAATCAGCTGCTCAAACTGTTGGTTGGCTTGATCATCTAACGAGAGATCGGTCGTACTTAGCGGTACATGCTCTGGATACAGTAATTGCAAAGCTTTAGCGGCCGATTCACTAGCATCTGCATCAGGCGGTGTATCCTTTTCCACGCACTCCCAGAAGTAACGCTCTGCATTCACGATATGCTGAATCACCGATTCTGAACGGGTCACTTTAAATATGCGGGTTTCATGTCCGCAGATCAGCACACAGATATGTGCTGCCTTCTTCCCCGTCACAGCCAATTGATGCTGAACCTGACACAGTACATATAGAGGCACACCATCCCGCCAAAGCTTAGCGCCATATTCCCCTGCGGTTTTGCATTCTAGAACCTGCACATCTGCGTCACCCACTACAGAGTAATCCAAGTTTGCTAACATGAAATGCTTGTCTGGATCAGGATGCTGCAGCACAGCATTAACCCGGCGGACTTTATAGTTGGTATGCATGCTGTAATACTCAGCCACTAAGGGCTCTAAACGCTTGCCCCAATACAGCGGAGCATGGCCTTCGCTTTCATCTTCAATCGATTGCTTGATCCGTCCAGTCTTGATCATCCACAATTCCAGCATCGACATATAAGGGTTAAGCCCACAGGCTGCAGCACAGTCACTGCTGCCTATGCCCTGCCTGCGCACTTCCAGCCATTCAGCCTGACTGAGTTTCTTAGTCTCCACAAAACGTTTCGCATTGAGAAGTTTAGGGGGACTGAATACTTTAGGCTGTGCAGATGCTGCAGGTAGATTTGATAAATGATTCATTGTGAATTCCTCTAATTTAAATTTTGGGCATAAAAAAGCCGTGTCCAAAGACACAGCTTTAAGAACTTGGTATTTGATTCATAAGTGAAGAAAAATATTTGGCCTTGTTCTGTAATACTTAGGCTAATTTATAAAAAGGAGAACTATTGAGCTTAAGCAAGCATTCGCAGCGCTTGTTCGAGCCCACGCTGCTTCAGGGCGGCACCTGCACCAAACCAAGCTGAATCGAGTCGATGATCCTGACTCATGGCTCTTCTTTCATGGTCACAGAACTCGGTAATACTGCATAACAAACCATAAGCGGTATCTTTAGCTGAACTAAGTTCTGCCCCGCGGCCATGTCCGTTAAACATGGTCATGACTTTCGACATCGCGCGTCTATTAGGTTCAGTCTTGTTCTCAGCTTTATTGGATTGGCTTCCTTGTGCTGCCACATTACGATAAAACTGAATAATACTGTCATCCTGTTCGGTTGGACTGAGGCTCGTGTTATTAAACACAGCATCGAAATAAGCAGCCGCTTCCTGTTGAGTGACTTTACGTTGACTCAGTTGTTTCATTTCATACATGTGCTCATTCCATACACGGACGGATATACCGAGTTGCTGTTTAATTTTCTCAGCATCGAACTTGGTACTGTGCGGCACTTTGACCATGCCTGTACTTGAGCTCTGTCCTTTTAAAGCAATCGCTAAAGTGTTGTTACACACTACTCGAATACTGGTGAATTGTGCTGTAGTTGCCAGTGTACCGTCACAAGCCGTAGCTAAGAGAATGTAGCCATTACTGACATCTTTACCCTTTAAGGCTGAAGTCTGTCCTGTTCTTGCCAATGCCCAGAATTTCTTGCCGCCTTTCAATACACCTGCGGTTTCCAGCTCAAAACCTGATTGTTCAGTGAGATCTCGGTAGAACTCCAATACCTCTGCAGGCTGCACTTCCTGATAACGCTGGCTGACCACAGATAAAGGTACATGGGTATCGGAACGATAAAGTACGCGCTGTTCTTCATAAGGCATGATGATGCTTTGCCCGCGTTCATTCTGTGCCATGTAGCTGACATTAGAGGATTCAATACGCCAATCCATACCAGCCTGTTTCGCCCAGACTTCAATCGGCTGATTTTGCGCGAGCTGATTGCCAAGACCATGCCAAGGGGTGTCTCCGACATAAGCCATTTTTTCAATTTGATGTGCCATAGTGTTAATTCCTGTACCTATAAATTGATTGAATTAAAATATTTAAAAATAATCAGCTGTAAAATCTGTTAAAGCTTGGCCCAAACAAAATGCTGATGGCAGTCCTGACAGATATACTGCTCGGCATTGCTGTAATATTTTTCATAGCAGTACTGACTGACGATGACCAATACACCGCCCACAACAACACCGATAGCTGCGCCTGTAAAAGGTGGAAATCCTGCTTTTTTGGCAAGCCGCATGCCGAACAGCGCCATCTGTGTCGGTGAAATACAGCGTTGCAGTTGTTCGAAATAGTTGGCGTTTGCATGACTTGAATCCATTTGTCTGACATGAGTGGACTGACAATAGGGACATTGAATTAAGGACATTGAATATTCCTTGTGAAATTAATTGAGTACGATGAGCTGAATTGAAGGCATAAAAAAACCGTGCCCATTGAGGACACGGTTTGATTTAGATTTAAGTTCGTCTTTTAGAGTTAAAGACCGCTATTGAAAGCTATAGCTCGCTGTTCCCTGTTCTGTTTCAACATCGACACGTACGACATTGTCATAGCCACAGCCAGTTAATTTCAGCCTTAAACGCAAGCCCATTTTAAAATGCTGCGGATACTCCAACGATCTGCGATAGCCTTCATAACTGCATTCACCGTTATTAATCAGCACATTGGTGACATTAATTGGATCTGGACTGTTAGAACGAATGGTGATGACATTTGCCGCTTGGTTTTGCGCATACCAGTTGCTGGTATCTACTACATTCATTTCAACAGTAAAAGTATTAGGATCAAGGCTAGAACTGCACCCTGACAGCATCATGCCTGCAACAACCGTTACTGCCAGCAGGATGGGTTTTAAATATTGCTTCATAAAATTTATCCTCAGCAGTAGTTGTAGCTCACGCCGTAATCACCGGTCTCTAAATCAATACTGACCAGATGAATTTCACAGTCTGCGCCATTATCAAATTTATAGACGTAGTAACGGTTGCCCGCCTGTTCCGACTCTAATGCGCCGTGTTCCTGCAAGCTAAAACCGCTCACGGGCTTACCGGTATCTTGAGAGGCTTTGGCAAAGACGAGCTGCTGGTACTTATCTACATTTTTTTGCTCAAATTCAGGCAGGTCTGCATAAGGAAGCATGGACAGCAAGGTATCTGCAGCTTTCAAATTTTGATCAAACTCAAAGCTCAGCAATTCAGGTTCATGCTGCGCCGAACTTGAGCCCTTGCTGCCAGCAGTCAATTCCTCTACATCAATGCCATCAACTTCCGCAGCAGGAATGCCTTCCGAAGCAGCAGCTTCTGACGCTGGAATATCACTCGTGCCAGCTGCAGCTGTTTGCACAGGTTTCTGAACGCTGGACTTGGCACTGAAAAAATAAAATCCAGACACAATCACAATGGTCAAGGCAAGAAGAGCGGCTAAGGCCAATATGGTTTTTTGGTTCATCTCAAATCTCCCCACCATTTAGTTCGGTACAGAGACTTGAGCATTATTGGCATTAAAGTGGACAACACGCGGGCAGCCGCCCTGAAAGTTCACAGTGAAATTACGCCAGCCGCGGTTGCCCGGATTGGTTTTATACATGCACTGATACACGCCTCCACCTAAATTTCGAGCCTGCACAAAATAGGATTCACTGGCTTGCGCAAACCAGCCTGCCTGCGCCCATGACGCGCCTGCAAGAAGTGATGAAATCAGGGCAGTTTTTAGGAAAGTTTTTAACATAGTCATTTTCTCTTTTTACAGGCATCACCGGTCTTCAGCAGATCCGGTGTCCCCCATGCAATCTTTGTTGGAATGAATATCTAAGTTTTTGAATTTTTTATAGACGATAAAGCGTACAGATCTACTTAGCTCAAAACAGCATTAGAGATTCATCTTCATATCGGTAATATGTATTTGAAAAAGTTTTATTCTTAAAAAGCTATAAACACAGCTATGCACAGCACGCGGGCCTAATGACCCATCGGCACAAATACTGAAAAAGAGAAAAATAAGGGATGATATTGATGTAAGCGCATGGCGTACTCCTTTGTTTTAAAAGAATTCTGCCAATTCACTGCTAATATGATGGTGGCAGAACGAAGAAGGGTTAGCAGACTGGTAACAAAGAAACCAGCACGCGCAAGCGCGTCCCCCCTCCGCCCTACCGCAAAGAAAGGGGGACGAACGGGTCCACAACATGCAAAATCAGATTTCGCATATTGTCTTTGTTAATGGGTCTGCTAAAACCCGCTGACGATGTAGGTCAGCAGGCTAAGGATAATCTGCACGGTGTAGAGCGTCAAGCAAGTGCTGGAATGCAATATGAATTTTCAGCGCCGTACCGGGGCTCCATCAAACCATTTAAATCCTTTCGGGTAGATGCAGATTCTACTCGGAAGCCCAAACTGACCCGTTTGATTCTCCGGCATGCTATTTAATGCACCCAAAGGACAGCCCGCTTCTTCTTGCATGATCCGGTCAATCCGCAGCGCGTTTTGTGCATCAGCATCGGAAAGCTGATGATGCATTTCTGGATAAACGCATGTGCCCAAATATCCAGTCGCTCTCATCCAGTGCTCTCTGATCTCATTGCAATATCCCAAAGGGTCAGAATAGAGTGATCGGTTAAAGCTCAGATAAAAGTGAATCACATAGCGCTGCTGAACATCATCCCGTACAACCTGATAAAAGCGGTAAACGACTTGTGTTCTATACCAATACTCAGCCGCTAGACTTTTTTGGAAATTTAATAAATACCGCTCTAACTGCCGTATGTCGATCATTTCATTTCCTGCCTCATTTAAGCTCAGTTCTAGTTTCAAATCCGCAGCATCTGGATAGATTTGACTGGTATTGCAATAAGATTCTCTCAGCTTTTCAATTTGCTTTTCATAACGCTCATTCTGCTTGTGCATTTCTTCAGTCAAGCTGGTGCTTTCAAACAGTATTCTCAACCGCTTTACGATCTTATTGATATAAAAACCAGCGCTTCTTTGCGCCGTGACCTCAAAGAACCGAATCTGCTCTTCCTGTAATACACTGCAGTAAGCCTGAAAGAACTTGTCTGCCCAAAAGGAAAAAGATAAATGCTCATGAATGCCAACGGCCATCATTCTGCGCCACGATGAAAAATAGTCAGACAGCTTGCGTTTAAACTCATCATCGATATTCTTGTGATGAGCATCGTAATCAGTACCTTCTGGAATTGGAGCAAATCGAGTCGTTTGGTAATGCTCTAAAACGTCTTGTTCTAAACGTACTGCTGCAGACTCTAACTCTGAATGACTCATGTGCTGTCCTATGAATGAATTGATTTCATAGAACTGGCATCTTCATAATTTTTTAAACCAAATCTCCTCTTCCAGCTTTGCTAAAGCAGTCTGCGCATTCCACTCTTTGATTCTTCTATTTTCTTCTGTATCAGGTATTGGGCGACCATGATGCTGATAATCTCCTTTATAAAACGTTTTACGTCCTTGTGGTTTAACCAATAACGTCTGCTCGTATTTATCAGGGTCACTGAGATACGCAACTGCACCCAAAGCATTATTGCCTTGTTCGGGTATTGCTCGACGAATATCTCCAATGCCTAAACAACCTTGCTTCTCGTAGTTTTCTTTATTTTCTGTCGTGTTGATGTTCCATCCCGTCCCTTTGCCTAAAGTAATCTCATTCCACTTCTCAATGACCCCTTCAGCAATCTTATAATCGCTCTGGTGCTCAGACCGATTAATCACCAATGCCAAGTGAGCATGAAAACCCTTTGTAATCCCTTGCTCCAGTGCGATTGCATAGGTTACTAATGCATCAAAACAGCCATTTTTATCAGTAATCACAGCACGGAAGCTATCGATATGCTGATAGAAGTCATGCACCGTAATCTCACTCATGCTGTCCTTGCTATAGCTCAAATCCACTCTGATCACCAAAACCGAATAATATCCCTTAATTGCACCTTCGAACTCCTCAAGTAATGCCACTCGATTCAATCCTTTCCGTCTTGTAAAGCTTTTGATCTCCTCGCGTATCATCCCTCGATGCGCATGTAAGATTCGTCTTAGAGCCTTAATTGCACCTATAGACAACCCTGATAGATATTCACCAACGCTGAGCATTCCACGCTGGCTATCGACATGTTCAGTGACTGCAATAAATGCCCTAATTGAGGCTGCATACTCAACCCCTTCTTGCTTAAAAGCTTCGAATGCACAGTACAGACGTTCCAGATTGAAAATGAAATCTTCATTCGTCATATCAAAATTAAGACATACATCTACACAGGCATGAATGGCATACAGCACCCCAGCCTGATGATCTAAATCGAATTGCAGCACGTTGAACTTCCTTAACTATGATGAGCGTCATAGTTAAGCAATGGACTTATTTTTTTAAATGACACCCAGATCTAGAGTAAGGATTAGTCATCCGATATTCCCATGTATCGAATCGTGCTCTCATCCTGCATAGGCTATTGATCAATAGCGTCATGTATATAGAGATATCTATTCAGTCTATATGACATATCCAACTGTTCTTGTTATAGGTATGAGTAATAGTGATTGTATTGATATATAGAGTACTTATAGTTCTATGATCTATAGCAACAAGTCTAATATTAGTATTAATCTCTATATTAATAATATAAAAACCGTCTTAGCGTAAATGCAATAACCATAGTCCAGCCGATCAGCAGGATTTCCAAACCTTTGGCTAGAATAGGCTTTTTATATATTTCAGCGTTACGATAGTTAGGTCAGAAAAATGATTTTCCAATCATTAAGCTAGATCATCTATTTAAATAACGATAAACATCGATGATGCATTAATCCGTAATCCTTAAGCTCGTCCAGTGTTGGTGAAATTTCTGTCATGTGCTGTACAGGAAAATCAAAGGGAGTTCCATCCTGCAACGGTTTTTGAAATTCCAATTCACATAAGAAATACTCGTCAGCTTTTGCATGCTGATCAGGTACAAAGCAGCAGCTATAAGTGTTCTGGATAAAAGAACGAGGCAGGATTCTAAAAGGCATCACCACTTCTCCTGCCTCTGCAAATGCCCGGCCCAGGCCCGTCTTAGCAGCTTTGCGTTTGTCATCAATATCAGAATGTTTCCGTATACATTGCTGAAAAAAGTAAATTTGGTTATATGCAATCAAGTCCATAAGAGCCATTAAAAACTGATGAACTCTAGACTGTTCAACCTTTAATCTGAATGTGATCGATTTATTTTTGTCAGACTCATTTTTTTGAGTGAGATCTTCTCTAATTCTGTTGATTTGAGTCGCTTGCAATGAATATGGGTAGAGAAAATCTGTACACCCTAAGCGTTCAAAACTTTCTTCGTCGATTACTACTGGGTTAGCATCTCTCAGCATCTTAAAAAGCGTTTTATTCTGGCTATATATCTGGCAGCACCACTGCTCAAGTAAACTCTGAAAAAGACCTAAGCGGTTATGCATTCCACTGAGTTTAATAGGCTGTGTACATTCCACACTGTCTAAAGCTACTTCATCCTTCAAAATATTTTCATGCGGCTTTAAATAAAACGCAGCTGATAATGGATTTTCTGGATGCAGTTTCTTTAACTCTAAATAATGATCATACAACTTCATTATTTCCTGCTGTTGTAACACAACATAATTTGCATAACCTACAGCTTCACGAGGCAGAGGAATAAACGGTTTCATCCAGCACAAAGGATCATGTAGCAGATAATTGTTTTTGCAATTCAATACTTTCAAGCCAGCATCTGAATCTTCACTTTTAGTGTTTGACACCAAGTCACTCTTTGGATTCAGCATAGTAAAAATAGACGCCACTTTCTGAACTTCAAAAACATGAGGCTGCGGGTACTTTAAAATATAAAACTTCCCATAAATTGCAGCATCACCCCAAAATTGATGCGAAAGGTTTAAAGCATATATTGGAGACTCTGTTTGAATAAAACTATTTCGAATTGCTCCATCGGCCTGACTTCGAATAAATCCCATTTCTTTTAGCTGTTGTATAGCACGGTAAATAGACTGCTTTTTTAAACCCGTTGCCTGCTCGATTTCACCAATTCCACAGCCTCTAACAATCCCAAATGAATCTGCACTGTAAAGCAATCGCAATAAAACAAGATAACTTCGATAATCAAGATTGCAATCGGTCTCTATTTTTTTAGGTAAATTGCTGATGCTTATCCCATCACTTTTTATAAATAGAATTGAAATAAAATTTAATAAAGGAAATTTCTTGTACATGCTTTTAGTACTATTTACCATCCAGCTAGCCGGCATTATTAAATCAACACCAATATAATCGAGATTAAGGCGTAAGTGACGAACACGAGCCCTCTTCCCCGTTTCGGGAAAATCTATTTTTAAAATCCCCTGCTGCTCCAACTCATTAAGTACATCACGTAATCTTTTAATCTGTATGCCTGTGACTTTTGCCAATTGGGCAAGCGGCAATGATGTACTCTCTACCCCAAAATTTCTAATAAAAGTGATTAGAGCCCAAACAGCTTTGGCTGAAAGCTCCCCATCTATTCTCTGATAGAAAGCTAAAAACAGGCTCAAGAAATCATGCTCAGAAAGCTTCTCATCCACAATAAAAATCTCCACTTCATCAATCCATACCCCATGCAGAGATATCATACACAAATTAAGATAGGCACAAAATGATAATTAAAAATATAATAATCAACATTTAATATTTAATTAACATTTACTTAATGTTTATTTATTGATATATAAACATTTATTTAATATCTATGAAAAATATAAAATGACACGACCACATTTAACTTTAGAGAAATGGTTATCTACTGAGACAGATCTAAAAAAAATATTCTTAGAGCAGGAAATTTTACTAAGACCAAATGAAATCAATAAGCGAGTTAAATCAGGTGAAAAGGAAATTTTTTATTCTATAAATCACCCACAGATTAAACCCAATGAAAATTCAGCAATATCTCCTCAGCATAACCAATATAATTCGACTGATATAAGCGAACTATTCACCAACCCACTTAAATTTTCAGTTGATAATTTCATTTGTAAAACAAATAATGAACACTTTGAAATTTTAAAAAAGAGATACCGTATATTTAAATATAACTACACAAATAAAAAAGATAAACGTATCAATAAACAAATCACACTGGATCAAAAGACATTAAAAGAACTAGAGAGAATCACAGAGAAGTACAAATTAAAAAGCCTGCAAAACTGCTTAGACTTTTTAATTGATCAACATAATTTTAAATTAACAGAAAAGGATAAAGTAATATCAAAGCTTCAAAAATCACTCATCGAAAACAATGATTCCCAATTAAAACAAGAGCTGAAATTAAAGGATGAAGAAATTAATCAACTTAAAACAGAGCTTGGGCAGCAAAAACATACCATTCAAGAAAACATGCGCTTATCAGCAAAAGAATTTGAGGACTACTTAATACAAACAGCTGTAAGCAAGACTATTGAATTGGAGAAAATTAAGGCTTTTTTGGGTGAAATTTCCGAAGAGGATCAGCAGACAATAAATGAAACTCTTGCACCCGAAGCTCTTAGCCAAATTGAAACCCAATTGAGAAATGAATGTGCTGAACAAAAACAATTTTTAACAATGAAAAATCAACCAAATACCAATATTGCTTTAGGGTTTGATCAACATAATCAATATAGTAATACCGTACAAAATGACGGTGAATTTCAGTCTAAGCCTTGAGCGTATCAATTTACCACCCTGACTAAAAAGTATTAAGTTTCACTGCAACATTGTATTATTTCGCGTATTAAATCAGGACGACGCCTTAAGTGATTTACCAGTACTTCATCACAGTATGCCGTATTAAACGGCAATTGCTTCTGCTGTGGAAAATATCGATCAGGGTATTGTAAAAATTGCTGCCATTTTTTATTTTCGTTTTGTAATTCTCTAATTTGATTTAAATAAGTGCGATCCTGAATTTTAAATGACACATCAAAATCACCATCTTCACAGATTTCTTTCTTTTCATTGTTTTTTTTGGCTTCAGTTAAATCTAAAATTTTCTGTTTATTCGCCTCTAATCTGCTTTGAACCCACTGCAAATCAAACGCTCTAAACTTTATTTGCAGTGTGGGTAAAATCAGCTGTACAGCCTGCGAAGCATTTTTGAATCTGCCATTTTTCTGTGCATAACTAGTTAATTCTGAATAGAATATCTCAAGCTTTTTATGCAACAGCGGCGCATATCGTTTACGTACATTTAAAATTCCATTAATTCTACGCTTTAAACTCGGGTTATAGGTGTAGACTTTCCCACTTTCATCTTCAACCAATTCTATGTATTTATTTAATATTTCTGAATATTTTTCATTAACCTGCTGCTGTCTATAGTCACTAATTCCTGTTGTCACCGTACTCATTTGATCAAGTAAATTCAGTAAATCCTGTACCGTATACATTTCCCCTAAAAACTGCATTTGCTGGCACTCTACCATCAGTTCAACCAACAATTTGCGTTCTGACGCGTCAAACTCAGTCTTTGGGTCAGGATCACTCATTATTTTATGTTCTCTTAAAAAGCGTCCAGCATGATCCAAAAAGCAATTCAGAATTTCGACCTTCAGTTGCTCAAAATCAAAAAGAGTGCAATTTTTCATTTTCAGTTCTAAATAATATTTTTCAGTATCTTATATCAACATTCTAGTAAAATATTATTTTTAATTATTAGGATTACATAAAAATCTATGTAAAAAAAATAGGATGAAGGCATCGAGATGGTTAACCTTCAGTCAAAAGGTATCCCATTTGAATTTAAAACTGTTCTGGTATGGAGTACCTGAATTCATGAGTTGCTTTCAAATTAATACTACTGACCTTCTTTTTATAAAATATCGCTCTATGATTGTCGAACTGATGACAATTGTTGCTGACTATTACCCTCATCTTAGTAAAGCTGAAGCTTTAAGAAAGGCGAATAATCAAGAATTCCCTTTTTCAGTGTTTAAAATAGATCAAAGTAAACGTGCACCTTTTTGGTGCACATTAAAGATCTCGCAGATATTTTAGATAGTAAGTATTTAGAAGCTTCTAAAGATTATGCTACGTTTCATCGATGAGGCGTAGTACTTCCTCTAACTGCATAACATCCCTTCTCGCCTTCACTGACACATAACGCTGTAAACTGCTCCAAGAATCATGCAGACTTACTTTCTGAATCTCAGGAATAGTAAAGCTCTGTTCAGCTAGTCTAGTACATCCTTCATGTCTCAAATCATGAAAGCGTAGATCATCGATACCCAACATTTTACAAGCCTCTCTAAACTCTTTACCCAAGCTTTTAGGATTCAATGGCAACAGTAAGTTTTCATCATGCACAAGCATCAACATCCGTTCTCGAACTTCTGACTGCTTTATTCTTTTAATCATTTCCTTACAAGGTTCAAGGACATCAAATGATTTATGATTACCTTTAGAGCCATTTGGATTTTTTAGATCATGTACTTTCCATGTTGAGTGATGTGAATCATAATCTCGAAGAAATAATCGTGTTAACTCAGCTTCACGTCTGCATGAGAAAACAGCAAACCAGATTATTAAATGCATTGGGTATTTAGAACCGTTACGGTTTAGCTTCCATCGCTCTGTGAAATACTTCGTCAATGCAATCAGCTCATCCGTTGAAGGAAGCCGGTCTCTTTTTTGACTGGAAGATATTTGACGTGTTTTTCTTAACTGCGCCGTAGCCTTATCAAAACCGTTTAAATCAATATCCATTTCCCACATAACAGCAGCATGAGAAAGTACACCACGGATATGTAAAAGCTCATGTTGCTGCGTACTAGTCGCAATAGGCTCAAGTTCCAAATGAGGGACTCCCCCCTTCCTTAAAGCAACATGCTCGGCCAAATGTACTGATTTTATTTTTGTGATAATATTGCGCGCGATTGGTAGCTTCTTAATTAAAAGCAGAGAATAGCGTTTCGTCCTTCCGTACTCGCTCCCGACTTCATCCAAATATTTATCTATGGCATCTGATAAGGTCAGATCAATCAGCTTTTCTTTGCCAAGTAAAATATCAGGATTTTCTTGAATTTCGACTTCTCGTTTCTTAACCCAGTTTTCAGCCAACTTCTTTGAGTGAAATGTTTTACTTTCAGAGAATGTAGGAAAGCCCTTTCGATTAATTCGAATCGCAGCACGATAGTTAACTTTACCATCTGCACCTTTCCTTGCTGTAATTGACCCCATAATTTACACCACAACCTGTTTTTTTGATTATGGTGTAAAATTTGGTGTAAATGCAAACCGATTAACCCACCTAAATATAGGTTCAAACAGATTCGCGCAGGTTGCGAAATATAGATTAAAGGTATGATTTTTAATGACTATTAACAAAAACATTGAAAACACTCAATCTCCGCGAATCAGTGTTGCACCGATGATGGATTGGACAACCAAAGATTACCGATTCTTTGCACGTTTGTTTAATCCTAATGTCATTCTGTATACCGAAATGGTGACTACAGGTGCAATCATCTATGGTGGTGCAAATCGTCACTTAGACTATAACAATGAAGAACATCCAATCGTTCTACAGTTAGGTGGCTCAAATCCTAAAGATCTTGCAACCTGTACTAAGATGGCGCAAGACTGGGGCTATGATGAAGTCAATTTAAATGTGGGCTGCCCAAGTGATCGTGTACAGAATAATAAAATTGGTGCATGTTTAATGGCTGAACCTGATTTGGTGGCTGAATGTATTGCTGAAATGCGTAATGCTGTTGATATTCCTGTTACGGTCAAACATCGTATCGGTATTGATGACATGCAGTCCTATGAAGAAATGTTGCACTTCGTTGATACTGTGGCAAAAACAGGTTGTGATAATTTTATCGTGCATGCTCGTATTGCATTGCTCCAAGGTCTTTCGCCAAAAGAAAACCGCGATGTACCCCCTTTGCGTTATGAAGATGTATATCGTTTAAAGCAAGAACGTCCGAATTTATTGATTGAGATCAATGGCGGCATTAAAACCTTTGCTGAAACGCAGGAACATTTAAAGCATGTTGATGGCGTGATGATTGGTCGTGAGGCTTATCATAATCCATACCTTTTGGCTGAATTAGGTCAGTTGTGGAATTTAGACTTACCTGATCGTTTTGAAATTATCGATCAAATGCTTCCGTACATTGCGAAACGTATGGAAGAAGGTGCGCCACTTTCAATTATTACCCGTCATATTTTAGGTCTATTCCAAAACCTTCCAGGCGCTCGCAAATGGCGTCAGGCTTTAAGCGGTGGCAATGCCAAAACTTTTGCTGATGTTGAAAATGCAATCGTGAATATTAAAGATGCAATGAAACGGACTGAGGATTATTTACAAGAACAGGCTTTGAAAGACCAACTTATTTCTCAATAAAGTCATAAATTAATTTATGTATTCAGAACAATGGTTTTACAAAAAATCCCAAGTAACCCATTGTTCTATATACGCATACACGCTTTGACCAAACGTCTTTTTTGAATATTCGTAATACAATGACTTGTTTCATCCTGTACATTTATACTGCGGGTAATATATTTCCCTGAAACTTCAGATATTACTCTACCTCCAGTTTTGAAATATGCAGTTATATTACAATTCGTTAAATCGACTGATGGCGTGAGCTCCAGTCTCTCCACATACTGCCCGCGCTGTCTGAGTGGAACTTCTAACTCGAGAAATCTATTTGCATTTTGAAACTCCTCTGTAGTTGTAATATGCTGAATCATCTCAAAATTACAAGATTTTTGGACATCATTTTTATGATGTTGCATAGACCATGTGAATAAAACATTTGCATCAAATACCATATTGTTTGCCTCATTCACTTGATATTCTGCTTTGAAATATTGAATCGTAACGTAAGCGCTATAACCCACGGCTAAAATTAAAGAAATTAAAAGCATTATAATTTTTAAATCAAATTTCTTTCGATTTTCTAAACCTAACATTCGTATTATATCCACCTCATTAAGACTGATCCTCTGATTATCAATTAAATTGATGATCTGTCACACATCATAAAAATCTGCATATTCCTGCGGTGATTCTGTATAAGTTAAAATAAGATAGTTTTGTGTTTTTATATGCTGTATCAATGTATTTTGAGTACTCAAATCAAAGTGATAAACCTGATTAAGTTCATCAATTAATGCTGTCGATTTTTCTATTTTAAAGGATTCAGTTTTGACAAATCCAAGCAGACTTGCACCCAAACCTAAAAACTCGAATCCAAATTTTTCCAACAGCTGAATAATAGCGAAACTTTCAAATGGCTGTAAATCACAACTAAAATAGCCATTAGGTAAGACTGCAAACTTTAATACTTCTGTTTCAACATCGACTAATTTGATGCGTAATTCACTTTCTAACACAGCCAATGGTGCATGATTCATTTGACAGATCACTTTAAAATCATCTGTATCATATTTTAGACAGTTTTTTAAATCCTTTATTTCTATAATATTTTTATCTTTAAGCAATTGTTTAACATAATAATTTACTTCGTGCACCCCCTGTTGAGCTTCAATTTGCTTAAAGTCATTTTCAGACACGTCTTTAAATTGTTCTTCTAAATCAAAATATAAATCATCATTTTGCGTAGCATGCATAGATGTATACATCGCCTGCCCGACATCATCTAAGACAACAAATACTTTTTTAGGATAAACATCCTTTTTCAATTGTAGATAAATATCTAAAACGCCTTGCCAATCAGCCATCTCGTGAATTTGACCATATTCGTTCAGATCAAATTCATCTTGGTTTATCTCTGGATTTTTATTCTGATTGATAATCAATGTTGCCATTTTATTCTCGCAGTTTCGCTTTTATATGATCTAATTTTTTCAACACTTCCGCAACAGCCACCATCGCAAAACTTGAAGTCACCACTACAGCAGAACCATAACCACCACAACGCAAGCCCGCACTGGCACAAACATCAGCACTAGAGAATGGATTATCAATCGAATAGACACATGTAATGCCAAACTTGTCTTTCGGCTTTTTACAAATCCCCATACCACGAAGCTGAGTACGCAATTTTGCCAACATCGGATCTTGTTCAGTTTTGGATAAATCCGCCACGCGGATTTTCAGTGGGTCTAATTTGCCACCTGCCCCACCAGAAACAATCAAAGGGATTTTATTAAAACGGCAATGTAACATTAACGCCAATTTGGCTTTTACATCATCAATGCAATCTAAAATAATATCAGGCTTATTCTCTAAAATTTCTTTGATATTTTCAGCACTGAGATAATCATCAACTAAATTGATTTTAATTCTTGGATTAATCGAACGGCAACGCTCCGCCATCACTTCAATTTTTTCTTGTCCCAAAGTCGATGTCATTGCAGGCAATTGACGGTTGATATTCGATGCTGCGATCGAATCCATATCCACCAAAGTTAACTCGCCAATACCTGTACGAGCCAGCGCTTCAACCGCCCACGAACCCACACCGCCAATCCCAATCACCATCACATGACTTTTTTCATAATGCTGAAATTCTTCTTCACCATAAATTTTGGCTACACCTGCAAAACGGCGGTCATATTCATCATCGTGGAGAAGTTCAGTCATGGTTTAAATCTAAATTCTAAAAATCCAAACTATTTTATCAAAAATAGACACTAAAAATGTAAATTGAATCCACAAAGCTGATCTCCATGCTTTAAAAGCTAAAAATATTTTATTGCTTTTAGAGTTTACGCTTGGGTTAAATCATATTCAGCACTTGAATCCTCATAACAGCATAAAAAAAGCCCCACAATAATGCAGGGCTTGGAGAACTCATTAACTTTGCTCTCATTCAACAAACATGGATTTGCTCATTGAAAATCATATTGATCAAATAAAATAGATGATTTGATATAAATTATGCCAATTTATGTGACTTTTCAATAAAAAATAAGATTTTGACACGATTCATTTCCTATCTGGTCATTTTAAGCCCGAATATACAAAAATTACTCTATCAATAATGACTCATTCGACACATCTAGTGTATTTTTCCAGAGTTGATCTGCCAATTGTGATTCATCAAGCTGTAAACATGCTGCCAAACCTTGTAATACATAAGGCAAATTTACTGGGGTATTACGAGTTCGATGTTCATGTGAAGTCTGACAACACAGCGGTGTCATATCAGGGCAATCCGTTTCTAAAACCAAATGCTCTACCCCAACAGCCTTTACCACACCGATTAACTTTTTTGCATTGAGGTTGGTAATTTGTCCTGTAATCCCAATTTTAAAACCAAGTTTAATAAACGCTTTCGCTTCCTCAATCCCCCCACTAAAGGCATGTGCAATACCACCATTTTTAAATTGTTGCTTTTTAAGCATGGCTAATACATCGGCATGTGACTTTCGAATATGTAAAAGAATGGGGAGGTTAAACTGCTGTGCTAACTCAATTTGAGCCGAAAAAAAATCTTGCTGTTTTTGAAATAACTCAGCTTGTTTGTGCTGTTTTAAAAAAGTATCTAATCCAATTTCACCAACTGCACAGCATCGTTCTGTTTTTAAAATATGCTCTAAATCATCTATATGACTCTGATCATGTTGTTCAACATAAAAAGGATGTAGACCAGGTGCAAGATGGCTTCGTGGTGCATTGTTGAGTTGATTCAGAAAATGATGTGTATCAATTAAATCTTGAAATCGCTCTTGGAGGAAGCCAATTAACACCAAATGCTCAACACCGACTGCTTTGGCTTGATACGCAAGCAACTCCCTGTCTTGATCAAAATCAGGGACATCAAAATGAGTATGCGTATCAAACAAAGACAAGGTCATTATAATTTCGTTTAATTATGTGCAACTGGAGCAGATGCACTTGGTTGATCTATTTGCATTTCGGCTGGGAAATATTGAGTTTTCAAGACACCTTTTAACTGATCATACGGAATCGTCAAACGCGGTAAACCAACCACATAAGGACCTATTTCATATTCACCATATTGTAAAATCAGACCCTGTTTACCTAAATAGAAATTATCAGACAGTTTAAATTTCCACACTTGCTCATACTCTGCAATATTATCTGCGAGTTTAGAATCAACGACCCAAGTTTTAAATGCTTGATACGCCAACTGTTCCAATTTAGCTTTTTGATTATTTTCAATAATTTGTGTCAATGTAACTTGTTTTTTGGTCACTAAATCAAAGTTATAATAACGTTGCACAGACGAACCATGTGCACCGCCTAAATAGCTACTGGTATTGAGAACTACTGTGGCTAAAGGCTTTTCAGCATTTAATATTTTAGGGCTGACCATCACATTAATCTGGCTACTTGCCCCGAGTGTTTTCAATTCTTTATCTAACTCTAAAAAAGAATTGGCATAAGGTTGTACTTTTTCTTGTAATTGCTGTGCAGGGGTTTTATTACTATTTTCTTGAATTTCACTGGCTGCTGTTTGCGCTGTTGATGATTGCTGATCAGGTACTTTCTTTTTTTTACTCAACTGAGCAATATCTAATATTTGATCTAAATTTTTAAGAATGGCTTGATCAATGATTTCATCGACAAAAGCTTGATTGGTTTTTAGACGCTCCACTGAAAATTCTGGACAGCTTTTCCCATCACATTCAGGCATATCTAGTTTTAACTTTTCAGTATCGCCTTGTAACTGTAATGATGTATCAGGAACTTGTGATGCAGCTGTTTGATCTATAGATGGATCTGCTTTCTTTGAATCAGGTTTATGACAAGCCGTTAACCCTAAAGTGATCACCAATATAGAAAGTGCCATTGTGCTTTTTTGATTCAACATTTAACCGACCTATCCACTTTGTTTCTGAGTTGCCATATAAGACTAGACTATGCTTCTCTATTAAAATGCTCAATCAATATTTGTATCTAATTGGCATTTTTTTGCTACATAAAATCAAACTATATCAAACACATTTCTGCCATTTTTAGAACATTTTTTGAAAGACTTCTGGTTTTAAAATTTTCTGTGTTTGTTCTTTGCTGAGATAAATATCCAACTGAGTTGCATCTTCTACAATTTCATTGGCACGATAATGTAATCCCACACCTTCACCATCAAAAAACCAATCTGCTTGTCCCCAATAGAGTTTTTTAGGCGCATGTTTTTTCACATCTGTATCTTGTTTCGCCAACCATTCAGCATACTTTTCTTGTACCCAAGTATTGAGCTGGTTTTGTTGATTCGGTGAAATCACATCTAAAATAATTAAACCTTTCTTGAGCTTTCGATCAGCCACAAAAAAGTACTGTCGCTCTTTTATAGTGACATCAGCTAGTAATGTATTAATAGACACTTGAAGCAATACATACTGGTTACGCTGAGAAGCCATTCGCGTTTGCATATGTAACTCAAAAGCTTTATTTTTTGGAAATTCCTCTTGCCAAGCATCTGATTTTTTCACGAATGCATTGATCGCTTGTTGCAAGGTCATATTTTGCTTAGAGTCAATCTGTGCTTGAATCACATGCGATTGATTATTGGCAATCCATTGGTTTAACCACGTATCCTGTGTTTTGATGGTTTGAATATCAATTTCAATACAGTTTTTCTTTTCACAGAATGGTAAAGCATAGTCTGCTTGGGCTTCTTGAATATTTAAATAAGGCAGAATATCGGCATTTTCTTTTTCTGACTGTAAAACACCTTGATCATTTTTACCCTGCTCTTTTTTTGAATCACAGGCAACCAAAGCCAAACTGCTTACACAAAGTACGGTCATTACTTTTTTTGAAAACTGCACTGCCTCAATCCCTTTGATTCCAAAAATCATATTCTGATACAAAAACAGCTTCGCGAGGAAGCTGTTTTTACATTTTTAAATAAGTTATGCCAATAAAATTGCAATCACTTAGTGTTCACGTGTCGCACGGAATTGAATATCTGGATAGCGTTCTTGCATGAGCTGTAAATTCACACGACTCGGTGCAAGATAAGTTAAATGACCACCACCATCGACAGACAATTGATCATGGGCTTTTTTCTTAAATTCGTTGAATTTTTTCTCATCATCACAAGAAACCCAGCGCACAGTGTTAATGTTTACAGGTTCATAAATACAATCCACTTTGTATTCTTCTTTAAGACGATAAGCAACCACTTCAAACTGAAGCACCCCCACAGCACCAACAATCAAATCATTGTTGATTTGTGGCATAAAGACCTGAGTTGCACCCTCTTCCGAAAGCTCTTTCAAACCTTTTTGCAGTTGTTTAGATTTCAAAGGATCTTTTAAGCGTACACGGCGGAACATTTCAGGGGCAAAGTGCGGAATTCCTGTAAATTGTAATTTTTCACCTGATGTGAATGTATCACCAATTTGAATAGTACCGTGGTTATGCAAACCAATGATGTCGCCAGGCCATGCTTCTTCAAGGTGCTGACGGTCGCCTGCTAAGAATGTCAAAGCATCACTAATGCGTACATCTTTATCAATACGTACATGCTTCATTTTCAAGCCTTTTTCATATTTACCTGAGCAAATACGCATAAAAGCAATACGGTCACGGTGTTTCGGATCCATATTGGCTTGAATTTTAAAGACAAAACCTGTGAAACCCTCTTCAGTCGCTTCAACTGTACGCACTTCAGTTGGGTGTGCTTTAGGTGGTGGTGCATAGTTACTGAATGCATCTAACACATGGTCTACACCAAAGTTACCCAAAGCCGTACCAAACAATACAGGGGTTTGACGACCTGCTAAGAATTCATCACGATCCAAAGGCTCATTTGCCATTTGTACCAATTCTAATGATTCTTCAAAGGCAGCCCACGCCAATTCACCGACTTTTTCACGAAGATCTTCATACTTATAACCGTCACGAATTTCAATATCGGTAATGGTTGAACCAAAGCCAGCTTTGTACACGTAGAATTTTTCTTCAATTAAATTGTATACGCCCGCAAAATCACGACCTGTACCTAAAGGCCAAGTCAGCGGTACACATTTAATTTTTAATACATTTTCAATTTCATCAAGCAGTTCTAATGGCTCACGAATTTCGCGGTCCATTTTGTTGACGAATGAAATGATCGGTGTGTCACGCATACGACACACTTCCATGAGTTTGATGGTACGGTCTTCGACACCTTTCGCACCATCAATCACCATCAAAGCGGAGTCAACTGCGGTTAAAGTACGGTAAGTATCTTCCGAGAAATCTTCATGCCCTGGAGTATCGAGCAAGTTAATCATTTTGTCTTTGAATGGAAATTGCATGACGGATGTGGTGATCGAAATCCCACGCTCTTTTTCCATTTCCATCCAGTCAGAAGTCGCAGCACGATCGGCTTTACGGCTTTTAACCATCCCAGCAACCTGAATCGCTTGTCCCCATAACAGTAATTTTTCTGTCATGGTGGTCTTACCCGCATCGGGATGCGAAATAATCGCGAAGGTGCGGCGTTGAGCGACCTGTGCCGCTAATTCATTTTGAAAGCTCATGCAAATACCTACTGCGAATATGCAGTTCAAGGGTCAAAAATGACCCAAATATAAAATTGGCGATATTGTAGCAGAATTCCATCCTGCTACGAGCTAATCTTGATAGTAGTTTTTATGCCAGTGCTTTTATGAACGTGCTTTTACATGGCTAGAAATCTAAAGTGGAGTTAAGAAATCGTATGTTCAATATTATAATTTGCTTCAAATCGCTCTACAGGCAACGGCATTCCCAATAAATAGCCTTGCAGTTGCTGACACCCTAAACGCTTAAGAATTTCCGCTTGTTGTTCAGTTTCAACACCTTCAGCAGTTACAACAAGACCTAGACGAATCGCGAGATGAATAATACTTTCTAAAATAATTTCTTCTTTCGAACCTTCACATAAATTACGAATGAATTCACGATCAATCTTCAGCTCATCTACAGGCAAATCTTTTAAATATAAGAAACTCGAATGCCCTGTACCGAAGTCATCAATTGCCAACCTAATTCCTAAATTTCTTAATTTTTCAAATGTTCGAATACTACTGTCAATATGATGCATGGCTGTAGATTCAGTAATTTCAATGATCAAATGACCACGTTTGATCTTATATTTTTGAATCAATTTTTCTAAAGTATCAATCAAATGCTTATGTTCAAATTGTACCGCTGAAAGATTTACAGCAACTGGACAGAATTGAAATTGTTTTTCTTCCCATGCTTGAATTTGCTGACAAGCCTGCTCTAAAGCCCAATAACCCATCCGAATAATCAACCCTGTTTGTTCAGCACCATCAATGAACATATTGGGTGCGAGTAAACCTAAAGTCGGATGCTTCCATCGAATTAATGCTTCAACACCACAAATTTTATATTCAGAGGTAAATTTAGGTTGATAAAATAGAATAAATTGTTGTTCTTCAACAGCTTTATACAAGTCATTAATCAACTTAGATTGACTTCGGCTTTGGTGTTGCTGATCTAAAGAGTTGTTATAAATACTATAGGTATTACGCCCCTGTTCTTTCGATTGCATCATTGCGGAATCAGCATTGATCAGGAGATCTTGTAAATTTTGTCCATGATCTGGAAAAAATACAATGCCAATACTGGCTGAAATATTAATTTCTTTACCTGAGATTTGAAAACTGTCTTGAATTTTATTCAAAAAAAGCTCTGCCAATTGTTCAACTTGAGGACGATTAGCATTTTCTAAAATCATCAGAAACTCATCACCACCAATTCGAATCAACTTCTGCCCCTCTTCCAAAAGAGGGTATAAACGTTGTGCTAATTTCACTAAAAGCTCATCACCAATATGATGACCAAAAGCATCGTTCACAGACTTAAAGCGATCTAAATCAATATATAAAAATGCAATTTTATGAGGAGATTCTTTAAGTTCTAGAAATAAAGAATCTGTGTATTGAACCAAAAAGAGACGATTTGGAAGTTTAGTTAAATTGTCTTGAAGGACTAAATATTCAAGTTCTTTATTTGCCTGAATGAGTTGCAAACTACGCTCTTCTAATCGTCGTTCTAAAATGGCGACACAAAAAGCTGAAACCAACACCAGACTTGCCACAAAAAGGATCGTAAATAATAAAATACCCTGTCCTTCATGAATATGCTCAGAGAAGTGCCCTGCGTCTATTGAAGAAATCGTCGCAGCACTCATACCAGTATAGTGCATACCCACGATACTCAATGCGATCATGATAGACACCGCAGATTTATAGAGCATTTTATGGTTAAAGGTATTCTTGTATTTAAAAGCTAACCAAAAAGAAAGACCAGATCCACTAATCGCGATCATAACTGAGAAGAAAACAATAATTAAATTATAATGAATCTGCTGGTTTGGTAGATTTAACCCTAACATACCCACATAGTGCATGCCTGAGATCCCAAATCCCATCAACAATGCACCTAAGACTAGGCGCGTGATCGGCAACGTATCTCGAGTCGTTAACCAAATTGCAAAGGTGGAAGCAAATGCAGCGATTACATAAGAAATAACGGTTAAGGTTGGATCAAAAAAGTAACCTTCAGGCAAGTGACAAGCCAGCATCCCAACGAAATGCATCGCCCAAATTGCAAATCCAAAAACCATTCCACTGAGGCATAATATTATTTTCCGCCCACGAGGCGTACGTGGTACAAATATGAGTTGCTCCAATGAAATAGCCACGTAACAAATGAATACTGCAACGCATGCAGACCCAATTACGAGACTACTATCATAACTCATATAACTCATAAAAATTTTCTTCCAGTAATGAACCTGTTATTGTTATTAGGAAACTCCAATATTTACAACGCATAACTGCGATAAGATTCACATTTTTTAAAGAACGTTAGTCCTCCTTAAAATATCACTATCCTATTGAAGGTCAAGTTATTTTTTAAACAGAATAAAAAAAAAGTATATCCGAGATATACTTTTTAAATTCAATTAAAAATAGTGTTTAGTTATTTTTTATTGATATGTGCTAAATCTAACAAAACATTGGCAGCTTCGCTCACAAATGTTTCCTCCTCAGGTAATGCAGGACGCTGATTCACCTTCATTTTTGCTCGAGATTCTGCTAATGCATCCAAGCTTGCTTGGTAGCTTTCCCAATTCGAATAAGGTTTTAAACCTGTTTCAGAACGGCGCTTATTTTCAGCAGCCAAGGTTTTTGCTTCAAGTGCGAGTAAGTCCGCTTTACGCTTTTCAATATCTAAAGAAATTTGCTTTTGATCTTTAGCTTCTTGCGCAATGGTCTTGCGCGTACTCAAATATTGAAACTGAGGGTCAGTACTGATACGGATTTTCGACTTTTCACTGAGTTGAGCCACATAAGGTTGAATCGAACCTTCACGCTTGAATGGTGCGGTTGGAATAGTATCCCATTTCAATGCATTCTTGGCTTTACGTTCACCAAACTCTTCGTCGTAAATATCAACTAACTTAATATCTGGAATAACGCCTTTATTTTGAGTACTTCCACCCGTAATTCGATAAAATTTACGTTGCGTCAAAGTTGCTTGACCATAAGCCAAACTATCCAATTGAACTTGTGCAGTTCCCTTACCTGTGGTTGTACTTCCAAGAATGACAGCACGATCATAATCTTGTAATGCAGCAGAATAGATTTCGCTTGCTGAAGCAGATGCCAGGTTCACTAAGACTGCCATTGGACCTGCATAAGTTTGTGCACCACCATCGGTATCTTCAAATACACTGACATTACCATTGCCATCACGGATTTGAACCACTGGACCTTCTTTGACAACCTGACCAATCATTTTGGCAACTTCTTCTAAAGAACCACCTGGGTTATTGCGTAAATCGACAATGATTCCTTCAACATTTTGCGCTGCTAATGATTTCAAAGCATTATTGGTATCTTCCGCCACTGAACGATATTCTGTTCCTGCACGACGCGCACGATAGTTCAAATAGAATGATGGAATTTCTACAACACCAAACTTATGCTTTTTCCCATCACGTGTCACTTCAACTGTACGTGAACGCACGCCTGCGTCTTCTTCTTGGATAATGTCACGAGTAATCGTCACCACACGCGCTTGATTCATCGCTGCGCCTGCGCCAAGAAGTTTCACAGAAACTTTGGTGCCACGCTTACCACGAATTAAACCGACAATTTCAGAACTCGGCCAACCAATGACATCCACCATTGCTTCGCCATCTTGTGCAACACCTATGATTCGGTCACCTGACTTGACTTGTCCTGTTTTACTTGCAGGACCACCGTCCACAATGGTTTCAATTTTGGTGTAATCCTCATTTCCACGTTCAGGACGAATCGACACACCAATCCCTTCAAGTTGCAAGGTTGTTTGACGATTTAACTCCATCGCATCGACAGGAGGGAAATAATTGCTATGCGGATCATAAGTGAGTGTCATTGCATTAAGAATACGCTCTAACACATCATCACTTTTGGTACGTCCGATACGTGCCAATTGACGAGTATAACGCTTGGTCAATGTCTGAGCAGGGGTCAAATCCTCAGATGAAGTCAGATCTTGCCCATTCGCCAAAGTTGGATCATCTTTGAGTGCTTTCTGTTTAGCTTGATCTTCTTCTTTAGAAATCGTTAGATTGATCAACTGAGAAACTAACATTTTGCGCCAGTAATTTTCTAATTCTGCTTTACTACCAAAAAATGCTGCTTTTTCACGATCAGTATCAATAAACTCATTAGACTGCTTTAAATTTTGTGTTTTTTTCAGTTCAGCCAATTCAAATTCATAAAATTCTTTTAATCGCGCACGATAATGTGCATGAATCGCAAATGGCCCCGTTAAATCACCTGCTTTTAATTTTGCACCTAAAGTGGCACCATATTCTTTTTTATACTGCTCAACTTCTGAAGCTAAAAATAAGGTGTGCTCTGGATCAAGACTGTCGATATACATATCTAGAATGCGACTTGATGTATTCGCATCCAAACGCATATTCAAATAATGTTGACGGTCAATAAGCGCAGCCAGCTGGCGAGTCACCAAGGCTTGTTCTTGTGAGGGCTGAATAGATTGAGACACTTTAGTCGCATTGGTTTCAGCCACTGCTTGATTAATTGTATGCGTGAAAAATAAACCACCAGTGACAAGTGCTATGGCGCAAACGAGATTTTGAAGTTTCATAAATTCTTAATACTTCCTAGAGGTTTCCCAATTTCTATAGCGTTTTTCAATCTGAACTCAACAGTTTCAAGATCTTAAACAACTTTATCTGTTTATGTTGTGTAGTTTTATCATAATCTGTACGGTGTAAATGTAGCAAATCATTGCAGAAATCGGGTATTGTTTCCAAGTTTATATAAATACAACCGTGGATTCCTATGATCGGCGCATTGATGCTTGATATTGCAGGCACAGAACTTACTCAAGAAGATATTGAACTATTACAAGCTCCGCAAGTCGGTGGCATGATTTTATTTTCAAGAAATATAGAATCTCCTGCACAAGTCCGTGCCTTAACCGATCATATGCGTCGTATTCGACCTGATATTCTGATCGCTGTGGATCAAGAAGGTGGTCGCGTACAACGCTTAAAAAATGGGTTCACACTACTTCCTGCTATGGGTAAGTTTGGTGAACTTTACTTAACCCAACCTGAAAAAGCACTAGAACTGGTTGAACAATGCGGTTGGCTCATGGCAATCGAAGTCCTCGCTGTCGGTATTGATTTTAGTTTTGCACCCGTTTTAGATCTCAATGATATTAGTGATGTGATTGGTGATCGTGCTTTTGCAAAGAATGTACAAGATATCGTGCCACTTGCAAGTGCATTTATGAAAGGTATGCAACGTGCGGGCATGGCGACTACAGGCAAACATTTTCCTGGTCATGGTTCTGTAAAAGCAGATTCGCATGTTGCAGCAGCGGTTGATACTCGTGAATATCAAGATATTTACGATAATGACATGCAAAGCTTTATCAAACTACAATCGCAGTTAGATGCACTGATGCCTGCGCATGTGATCTATGAAAAAGTCGATCCAAATCCAGCAGGTTTTTCACCGTATTGGATTCAAAAAGTCTTACGTCAAGAATTGAAGTTTGATGGCGTGTTATTCTCTGATGATTTAAGCATGCAAGCAGCCTGTGTCGCAGGTGGTGCAGATGCTCGTATTCGTGCAGCTCTAGATGCTGGTTGTGATATGGGCTTGGTATGCAATAATCGTGAATCAGCATGCACAGCACTAAGTGGTATCGAAAATTTACCTATGCCGAATCAAGAGCGTTTAGAGCGCATGCGTGGGAAAATTCCACAAATTAACATTGGCGAAACTCTCGATCTTGGAAATGAATGGCAGGCTGTCAAAAAAGTCATTGAAGATTTTAAGAATTCACTTTAAAAAGATAAAGCTCCCTCCTTTTAAAAAGGAGGGTTGGGGAGGATTTAAGGTATTATTGAATAAATTAAATTTTCATATTCCTTTTTGATTATCGTTTAATCTCTGTAAAGTAAATTTTAAATTAAAAAAAGAAAAGTTAAGGATAACCATGACTCAAGCGCTATCGAAGCATCGCCATATTTCATTTACAGCTCACTACACAGGCTATATCTGGTATCAAATGGGGATTTCACACCCACTACTCGCAACCTCCAAAGGTAAAACTTTGGCAATGATTGCGCACCCCATCGAAAGCTGGGGCGAAAAATATGTCGGTGGTAGCATGCGGACTACACTCAAAGAACGCCATACCATGCTTGACGATCATCTCCGCCAATTGATTGAGCAACATCCTAACTTACAAGTGCTAGAAATAGCAGCTGGGCTTTCACCACGTGGCTGGTGGTTTAGACAACATTATCCAATGATTGACTATCGTGAACTGGATTTGCCCGATATGGCAAATACTAAACAAACAGCGCTCAAACAAATTGATGCTAATAGCCCTGAAGTACTCTCAGTCGATCTATTTACTGAAGACTTCCAAAAAGCGTTTGAGGTTTTCGATCCAAGTCGTCCATTGGTGGTGATCAGTGAAGGCTTAATTAATTATTTTACCAAAGAGCTTTTACAACAACTCATTCAATCCATTGCATATTATGGCAAAGACTTCCAATCACTACATTACCTCACTGATCTTTATCCTGAGCCAGTGAAAAATAAACTTGCCAAAGTCATTTGGAGCAGTAGTAAGCTGTTAAAAGTCATGTCACGAAGTGCCTTTAGCTTTCACTTTGTTACTCCTGAAGAAGTACGCAATTTTATGCAACAGGCAGGCTTTTCTAAAGTTCAAGTGATTCAACCCAGCCTTTATTTCAAAAAAGACAAAGTGGGATTAGATCCTGAAGAACATTTAGGTGATTTGGTCTGGATGATTGATGCGAGTCTATAACCAATCTCAATACACAATAAAAAAACCAGTCATTCGACTGGTTTTTTACATCCACAATCTTTAGTCAACCATCACTTAAGCCAGAGCTTCCTCTTCCACTTCACACGTTTCTTGACCTTGACTTTGACGAGCAATAAAACGCAATAAACGATCTGCATTTTCAAAACTACCATGTTTGAATAAGGCACGAATACCCTGCTCTGAAGTTTCGAAAATCAAACATTCAATCGCAAATTCACCTTCATCATCACTTAAATTCAATGCCAAATCACGCGTATGTTCATTCACAAAATCCAAGTCATTTTGCGTATTAAGCTTCATGAGTAAGCCAAAATAATTCACATCGACAATGTCTACAGGGATCACTTTATTCGAATGTCGATGTGTCAATTGACGATGTGGCTCTAGCACCTGAATACGTTGCTCTCCACGACGTTCAATATTTTGCATTTCTTCACGTGTAAAGTTAATAATGCCATCTAAACCTTGAATCGATTTACCTTGTAGATAAGTTGTGAATAGATGCATGGTTTCTTTACGACGTTGCAATTGTGGGACATGATCTGCATTGGCAATCATCGCAAACTGCATATCTGGGCATTGCATCGCAAATTTTGCATTTTCATGAGGCAAAGTAAAACTATCATACTGACCACATGCCACCAATGTATTGACTTGTGGTGCAGGCACATGACTTAGACGCAGCAAGCGATTACAGTTAATTTCATAACGCTCTTGCTCAGTATTGGAAAACTCTGCCATTTGCTTAAAGAACAATCTTTTCGCTGTTGGCGACATACGAGTTTTATCCATTTTGGCATGATTGACCAAATATAGAATGACGGCTTGCCCAAACTCATCCATGCGTTGTTCTTTCATCAACATCAAAGATTCTTCAAGTAGCATGCGCCAACTTTTTCGGGTTTCCTGCATCACGCCCATCAGAATCATGCGTTCTACCAATTCTGGACGTTGATCTACAAAGAATGAGGCAATTACAGAACCTAAGGAAATACCGACTACAGCAACTTTTTGAATGTTCACAATATCAAGCCATTGACCTAACATACGTGACAGATCAGGTAATGCCAATGTACCTGCAGACAACCCCGTATCCACATTGGTAATTTGTTGATTTGCCCCCATAGAAGGCAAATCAATAAGAATGACTGGACCACTTTCAAAGAATTGCTCAACACAATACTTATAGGAATTAAAATTTTGGAATGCCCCACCGACAATCACAATAGGCGTATTGTGAATCGTTCGAGGATCTGCGATTGCCATATATTCAACTTTCCAGCCATCAATCCATGTCTCTCGAGGCTGTTCTTTAAAGCTGTTTTTATGATAGATGTCAAAAAAACCAAAGCTTGTTAAAGTTTGGTTCGTTTCGGTGTCCATTTGGATAATGGAATTCATATCCTTCCTCCATCCCTGCTTTATTCTTTTAATCTGCAAGAAATATAACCTACATTATTCTTTCAAATTTGTGATACGTATAAGTTCTGTATCACATCAATGTCCTTATTGTTTCATTCTTACAGATGTCGGATTTATACGCAATCGCAAAATTGACCGCTTATCTTGTTTAAATGGTAAAAAGAATTTCAAAATATGAATAGGTAAGCTTGAGAACAAGTTTATTTCAGAGAAATACTTCCTTGCTATTGCTTAGACTGCTACTATCAAAGGGAAATTTCTAAGTGATCAAATAAACTGCTATGCAAGATTCCATCGAACAGTATATGCAAACTGTAGGTCAACAAGCTCGCCAAGCCTCTCGTGTTTTGGCTGGTGCGACTACACTTGCAAAAAATAATGCCTTATCTGCTATTTATACTGCTTTAGAAAATAGTGAACCGCAAATTTTAGCTGCCAACCAAATTGACATGACCAAAGGTCGTGACAACAACTTGGATAGTGCCCTACTTGATCGCTTAGAACTCAACCCCACACGCTTTAAAGGGATGCTACAAGGCTTAAAAGATGTGATTAGCCTCGTTGACCCAATCGGTGAAATCACAGATTTGGCTTACCGCCCTACTGGTATTCAAATCGGTAAAATGCGTGTGCCTTTAGGTGTGGTCGGCATGATTTATGAATCACGTCCGAACGTGACCCTTGAAGCTGCCTCTCTTGCACTTAAGTCAGGAAATGCGATTATTTTACGTGGTGGCTCTGAAGCATTGAACTCAAACCAAGCCATCGCTGAAGCAGTTCAACATGGTTTAAAAGCGGCTGGTTTACCTGAGACTTGCGTGCAAGTCCTCAATACACCTGATCGTGCTGCTGTCGGTCAATTAATCACGATGTCTGAATATGTCGATGTCATTGTACCGCGCGGTGGTAAAGGCTTGATTGAACGAATTACCAATGAAGCAACGATTCCAGTGATTAAACATTTGGATGGGAATTGTCATGTCTTTGTGGAAGCACAAGCAGACCTACATAAAGCTTTGCCAATCGCACTAAATGCCAAAACGCATCGCTATGGTGTATGTAATGCCATGGAAAGCTTGCTTGTGGATGAAAAAATTGCAGATGAATTCTTACCGCGCATTGCTGAA
Source organism: Acinetobacter sp. WCHAc060025 (assembly GCF_004209355.1). Taxonomy (NCBI): domain Bacteria; kingdom Pseudomonadati; phylum Pseudomonadota; class Gammaproteobacteria; order Moraxellales; family Moraxellaceae; genus Acinetobacter; species Acinetobacter sp. WCHAc060025. Next base: position 206,301 of record NZ_SGSX01000003.1, read on the forward strand.
CTCTATGCTGAAAAGCAAGTGGAATTACGTGGTTGCCTAAAAGTACAAAAACTTTTAGGTGATACCGTAAAGCCTGCCAGTGAAGAAGATTGGTATGAAGAATATTTAGGTCCAATTTTGGCAGTCAAAATTGTGTCTGGAATTGAAGAAGCGATTGAACACATCAACAAATATGGTTCACACCATACCGATGCGATTATTACTGAAAACTTTAGCCTAGCACGTCAATTCTTAACACGTGTAGATTCAAGTTCAGTGATGGTCAATGCATCAACCCGCTTTGCCGATGGTTTTGAATATGGCTTAGGTGCTGAGATCGGTATTTCAACTGATAAAATCCATGCACGTGGTCCAGTCGGTCTAGAAGGCTTAACCTCGCAAAAATGGATTGTTTTAGGTGATGGGCAAATTCGCCAATAATTCAATAAATTAGCAATATAAACTCAGTATTTATTTCAATAGGTGCTGAGTTTTTTATTTTCAATCTGTTTTTTTGTGAATATTCAAAAAAATCTTTTGCTTACAAGAAAAACATAAAGACTCTAGCGAAGCGTGTAAATGAGTGATAATTTTTAGCAATCAACTGATAAATATTAAATATTAATCAATTTCAGGTCGATCATCCAAAAGTCTAATCACCTAAAGTCTATCTAGGACAAAAAAACTACACATGGTACAACATCACTACTGATCTAAATTGCCCTGCAAAGAAGCGTAATCAGATCAATCAGGATGACTTTTTCAAATTACAATTTCGGGTATTAAAACGTGTCTACATCAGTATTAGTAATTAACTGCGGATCTTCATCAATCAAATATGCGCTTGTTTCTGAACGTCGTGAAGATCGAATCTTTGGTCTTGCAGAAAACTTAGGCTCTGCTGAGGCACGTATCAAAGGCGTCACAGCGGGTAATCAACCGCTTGAACTTTCTATTCCACATGCTGATCATGAAAAAGCATTGGAAACGATCTTAGGTCGTCTGTCTCAATACAAACCAAAAGCGATTGGGCACCGTGTTGTACACGGCGGTACTTCGACTAAGGCAGAATTATTAACACCTGAAATTGTAGACAAAATTCGTGAAGCAACACCGCTTGCACCACTTCACAACCCTGCTCACTTGGTGGGTATCGAAGCAACAATGCGTTTGTTCCCTGAACTTCCTCAAGTTGCTGTTTTTGATACTGCGTTCCATCAAACGATGCCTGCACATGCATACCGTTATGCATTGCCAAAATTCTTATATACAGAACACAATGTACGCCGTTATGGCTTCCACGGTACAAGTCACGCTTATGTATCTGAGCGTGGTTCTGAACTTGCAGGTAGCTACAAACACGGTGGTTGGTTAACAGCACACTTAGGTAATGGTAGCTCGACTTGTGCGATCTGGAATGGTCAATCTGTAGATACATCTATGGGCTTAACACCGCTTGAAGGCGTAGTGATGGGTACTCGTAGTGGTGATGTAGATCCAAGTATTCACAGCTTCCTTGCTTCGAACTTAGGTTGGGACATCTATAAAATTGATAAGATGCTCAACAGCCAATCAGGTCTATTAGGTTTATCTGATCTTTCAAATGACATGCGTACTTTGATTGAAGCATCTGAACAAGGCAATGAAGATGCAACTTTAGCCATTGAAGTATTCTGCTACCGTTTAGCAAAATCACTTGCAGCTTTAAGTTGTGGTCTTCCACGCATTGACGGCTTATTCTTCACGGGTGGTATTGGTGAAAACTCTGCTTATATCCGTGAAAAAACCATTGCATACTTACCGCACTTCGGTTTCAACCTCAGCAAAGAACACAATGATGGTTTAAAACGTGGTACAGAAGGTCGTATTGATGCAGGTACTGGTCCACAAATCTGGGTTGTTCCTACAGATGAAGAAGGTCGTATTGCTAAAGAAACTGAAAGCGTTGTAGAACATGAGGTACAACAGGCTGCAAAAAAGCATGAATCTGATATTGCGACAGCTTAAGCTGTCCTAACACCTGTAGCTGTCGAAGGGATGATTTGATCATCATCCCATCACTGAAAATAATCTGGTTTTACCCAAACACAACAGATAAATGAAGAACTCCGACAAATCCTGTACGGAGTTTTTCATCACAAACCTTTGAAAAATTAACAGCTTTTTATTTATTAAAGAAATAGTCTATGAAAACGATTTTATTGGTTCCAACTGGAGAAGGCGTAGGTCTAACCTCTGCTTGTTTAGGTTTAGTATATGCTTTGGAATGCCAAGGTGTTAAAGCAGGTTTTGTAAAACCATTTTCACAAGAATTAAATACCGATCCAGATCGTACCACGGCACTGTATCGCCATATTTCAAAGTTAGATACAGTTGAGCCTATTTCTTATGCGAAGCTGACTCAGCAATTAAACAATGGTGAAACTGATGAACTGCTTGAAGAAGCTGTCAGCCTACAACGCCAAGTCGCGAAGTCACACAATATTATTATTGTTGAAGGTTTAGTACCGACTGCACGTGATTCTTTTGCGAGTGATTTAAACGCATCATTGGCTCAAGCTTTAGATGCCAAAGTTATTTTTGTTAGCAATGCAGATATTACTAAACCAGAACAAACAGCTGAAAAAGTTGAAGCGCAACTACGCAACTTTGGTGGTGCATCATCTTCGCGTAATGCAGGTGTTTTATTCATGCGTACGCGTGGCTTACCTGCGGATTCTGCACAGATTCCTGTCACCATTGATCCGAATTTACGTTTAATTTCAGATACCAATAATTTCAAAAATGAAATTCATAAAACCCATGCCCACATTGGTTCAACTGAGTTTCCAATCATTGGTTTAGTACCATTTAGCGATACTTTGAGTGTGCCACGTATTTCTGACCTCGCACAACAAATCAAAGCAACTTGGATCAATGAAGGCAAAGCAAAAACACGTCGTGTTTTACACAGCAGTTTGATTGCTGCAAATATTGAACATGAGTTACATAAATTCACGGCAGGCGAATTGATTATCAGCGCATCTGATCGTATTGATGTATTACTGGCAAGTAGTCTTGCAACCAGCAATGGTATTCCACTGGCTGGTCTTGTTTTGACTGAGCACCATGAACCAAATTCATTGGTACTAGATTTCTGTCAGTCTGCAATTAAAAATGGTTTACCAATTTTACATACACCATTAAGCACTTTTGAAACTGCACAACAATTGGCGAATTTAAGCAATGAAATCCCAGTGGATGATACTGATCGTGCGGATCAAGTGACACGTTTTGTTTCAAGTCATATCAATCAAGAATGGCTGATTCAAATGCTCAATGGTGATTACAAACCACGTTTATCACCTTCTGCATTCCGTCATGAATTGGTACAAAAATCAATTGCGGCGAAAAAGCGTATTGTACTTCCTGAAGGTGATGAACCACGTACCATCCAAGCAGCTGCGATTTGTCAATCTCGTGGAATTGCACAATGTGTTTTATTGGCAAAACCAGAAGCGGTTCTTGAAGTTGCTAAAGCGCGTAATATCGAATTGCCATTTGACTTAGAAATCATTGATCCTGATTTGATCCGTGAAAACTATGTGACCAAAATGGTTGAATTACGTAAAGGCAAAATCAATGAGTTGCAAGCACGTGAACAACTACAAGACACGGTTGTACTCGGTACGATGATGCTAGCACTTGATCAAGTCGATGGCTTAGTTTCTGGTGCAGTCCATACGACGGCGAATACTGTACGCCCAGCGTTCCAACTGATTAAAACAGCGCCTGATTATTCACTGGTGTCTTCTGTATTCTTCATGCTATTGCCTGATGAAGTCTATGTATACGGTGACTGTGCGATCAACCCTGATCCAGATGCAGAACAATTGGCTGAGATTGCCATTCAATCAGCAGATTCTGCAAAAGCGTTTGGTATCGACCCACGCATTGCCATGATTTCTTATTCAACAGGAACATCAGGCGCAGGTGCCGAAGTTGAGAAAGTCGCGAAAGCCACTGAGATTGCGAAACAACGTCGCCCTGATTTATTGATCGATGGTCCATTACAGTACGATGCTGCTTCAGTAGAAAGTGTTGGTCGTTCTAAAGCACCTGATTCTAAAGTTGCGGGGCGTGCCAATGTATTTATCTTCCCTGATTTAAATACAGGAAACACCACATATAAAGCGGTACAACGTTCTGCCAATGTCGTGAGTGTAGGACCAATGTTGCAAGGCTTGAATAAACCAGTCAATGACTTGTCTCGTGGTGCTTTGGTGGATGATATTGTATTCACCATCGCCCTAACTGCGATTCAATCTGCACAACAAGAAGCTTAATCACTTCATCTGATTTTCAAGTTGATACTCAGCCATCCAATTGAAAAATTGGGTGGTTTTTTTTAAATTAAAATCAACAAAGACACATTAAATCAAATATTTAAAAAATAATAGCGATCACAACAAGTATAATATTCACGTTTTATTTGATTGTTTTTTATTTATGAATTTTAAATCCTTATCTACAGCATTCACATTTGCCTTATTCAGCAGCTCTGCTTTTTCTTATACTTTCGATCCACTGATTGGGACATGGAAAGTCATTGATCATCGCACAGACGCATATATTTCCGACATTGTGATTCGCAAAAACTCCAAAACACAACAGTACAGTGCCGTGATTACTCAATTGCATGGTGCTTCAAAAAATTTAAAAACCTGTCAAAAATGTACTGGAAGCCTTAAAAACCAACCTGTTATCGGTATGGAGGTATTACAAGGGCTTAGTTCAAATACAAACAAAAGTCACTTTAGCCATGGTCTGTGGACAAATCCTGACAATGGTTACCAATATAAAATCAGTGGTCAGTTAAATCCCCCAAAGACACAACTGCAAATAACAGGTCGCACCACACAAAACCATACGACTTCTATGCTCTGGATCAAGTTACAGGATGTTCACTAAACGATAACTAAGCTTTAAAACAGTTTAAAAGATCCCTTCCTTTTAATGTACATCGCATCAGTAAAATTTGAACATAAAAAAAGCCCGACATCCTGTCGGGCTTTTTCCGTATTTGATGCTTAGGTATGGCTCCTGTCTTACCTCACATTCCTTGTTCTGTATTGTCTTTTTATTTTCGGAGTATCCTGCTCTCTATGTCCCCATGATAAAAAAATATAGATGTGCTGTATATTGGACAACGCCTTCAATTCATGTACGCCATAGCGTACAAAGACATATTACGACGCTACACAATCATTCGGCGTTGACTCAACAGCAATCCTTTACTTCATGCCACAATATCCACGCTATTGATCAATCTTTAAAACACCTTGTTCACTCACCGTCGCAGCAAACTTACGCTGTTGCTGTGCATCTAACATCACCAAACCTGAAGCACCTTGATTATTTAAAAACAAATAATTGGAAGCACCATTCTGATGATCAAATTTGATGTGTGAGCCTTTGGGATCTATTTCAAGTTTGACATTTAGCAAAGGCTCTGTGATTGAAGCCAGTTGAATCTTGGAAAATCCTGCTTGATCTAATTCAATACGAGCGCCAACTTCGCCTTGTAAATTCAACAATTGAATTGATGCTAAACCTTGTTCAACACTAAGCCGAATCCGTGGTTGATCATGCTCATCGACAATTTCCAATTCTCTTAACTTAAGTTTTTGCTGAATGTCACTCATATTTAATCTCTCTATTATTTTGTTGTGAGTTGTTTAAATATTTGAATATAGTTATTTGCTTTTTCTTCAAATTGATGATCACCTGCATCAAAATACCAATTTTGCACAGTGCAAGGCTTCACTAAGCCCAACTGTTCCAATTGAAGATGTGCATCATAAACATCAAGCAAAGCCTGAACTAATACAGCGCTCAAATCTGCTTTGATCTGTATGCCTGTATCTAAAATACTCGGTGCAAAAGCCACACTTTCCAAACCCAATTGTTGTGCAGTTCTAAATGCGATTTGTACCGCTTTTGCGGTATCGGCTGTGCTCCAATCTTCTGGACTTCCCATACCAATTAACAAGACTTTTTCAGACTGAATATTCGGCTGAGCTTGGTCAAATAATAAAGTTTCAAAACGCACTGCTTGAAAGAGTTTTTGCTCCCGAATGTGTAGCAATTTTCCATTTAAAGTTTGGTTGAGATCCGCAAGCCCACCTTGTATAGGTGCGTGATCTACCTCATGATCAAATAGACAACCGCAGGATAAATCCACCTTTGCTGTTACACCATCCCAAGTCACTATATTGAGATTTAATTTTTTGTATTGACCAATAAGAAACTGTTTTGTATTAGGCATTTTCAATATTCGGTAGAGTGATTGTTGTTATTTTGCCGAATTAAACAAAAAAGAATCGTTGAAAAATGCTGATAATTTGTGGTGTTTTGATTAAAAGAACGACAGCATCGATTAGCAGAACCAAAATTAGAGAGCCTTGAATCGTTGCTAAATAGATTAACATCAAGATAACATAAGTCTTTTAAGACAAACCTAACTTATTCTTATATCTTATCTATCTTACTGTGCTTTTAAAATCATAAAATGACGAATACTATAATACCCATCCAATGTTATCCAATCTAATTCACGCATCACTTTTTGTATTTCTTCACAAACATCATTATTCCTCAATACTTCAACCGTCAAATCTCCCTGATTATTTCCGATGAATAATCGAAACCACGCCAAAGTATCTAAGTTTGATTCTTTCTGGATCTCGGAGGAAAAACTATCGAACCAATTTTCAGGTAAAGTAGGGAATTCATCATTACTCATTAAACGTGTTCCCATCGCACCCAAATAAGCCTGATAAGTTACCCCTTGGATTTCCCATTGTTCAATGGTGACCTGATCACCTTGTGGTAAATCCCAAAATGCAACAGCAAATACATGAAATGAATTTAAGCAAAAATTTTGCAAAGCATCCGTAATAGCATCATTGTCTTCTCCAATCCCTGCAAAGCACTCAATCATCAACTCACTATCATGATGTAACACTTCAATCTGTAAACAGCCATTTACCGTGTAAGGAAACCATAAAGCTCGAATTGCTGGATACTGTGTGAAATCCTGATATGGAACCAACCAATCCTGTTCCATTGCGTAGGGAATATTATGCTGTTCAAATAACTGCTGAATAGGTTCAATAATTGGAATCGAGTGCATTGATTTATTCTTTTAATGAAATACTTTCCACATTTAACAGTGCCAAGTCACGATGGTCAATCTCTTATTTTCCTCACCAACCACACCGTATGCCCTGTGCAGTCTTGATCTTCCGCGATCATCAACACCTCCTCGAAACCGTAAATTTGGAATAATTCACGATATTCTTCTAGTGACAAACTGGCATGATACAAAGCATCACCAAACAGATCACCAACTGCTTCACCATGCGCAGGACCACTTGTGAACATTAAAGCTGTGCCCTGTTCTGAAAATTTTGTAAATTGCTGGAACATCGCACGCTGATCATCGGATCTAAGATGAAAAAAACTATCCCAAGCAATCATCCCTTGAAACTTTTGATCAAGTTCAAGCGTTCGCATATCTGCCTGAATCCAATGTAAATTTGGAAAAGAGTGTTGTGGAAAATTCTGCTGTGCCATTGTGATCATACAGTCGGATGCATCCACACCTGTCAAATCATACCCTTTCTCAATAAAGTATTGAGCAATCGGTTTTCCTGAACCACAGCCTAAATCTAGAATATTAGACTTTTGCGGAAGCAAAGCTAAAAATCGGTCAAGCCATGCTCGCTCATAAAGATATTCTCCACGTAGTTCAGTCCATGCATGACTATGTTTTTTGTAAATTTCAATAATATTTTCATAAAGATAAGTTTGATCTGTCATAGTCAAAAATAGAGGAATAATTTTTATGATCAGTATAAATGGGGAAATTATTTATTGTTGTATTTAAAAAGTTTGAAACATAAAAAAAGAAGATAAAGCGTTAGGCTTGATCTTCTTTCTGACCGTACATCCAAGTTGCTGCAATATAAACGCTAAAGCCCACAACCATTAAGATACTCGAAATTGTCATATTTCATTACTCATTTTTGGACAGGCTTATTATGTGAAAGTTTTATGACAAATATATGACAGCAATGTCATATTTATAAAAATTTCTAGTTCAACAAAACTAATCAATATATTTCAAATACTTATAAATTAATTATTTCTAAAATAAATCATTAATATTTCAAAAAACTGCTTTTATATGACAGACATTCACGATTTTCACGCTGAAATATGACAAAAAATTGTCTGATGTAATTTATTAAACTTTAGACCAAATCTTAAGCAAAGTGCCGACAAAACTTGGATTATCACGTATAATTTAGCCCGCTAGCTATCAGCCCGCTCAAGAGATTTTCGATATGACAACTATTATCAAGCAAGATGACTTGATCACATCGGTCAAGGATGCGCTTCAGTTCATTTCTTACTATCACCCACAAGACTTCATCCAAGCGATGAGCCGTGCTTATGATCGTGAAGAGAACAAAGCTGCCAAGGATGCAATTGCACAAATCTTAATTAACTCACGTATGTGTGCAGAAGGTCATCGTCCAATCTGTCAAGATACTGGTATTGTGAACGTATTTGTTGAAGTGGGCATGGATGTTAAATTTGATTTAACCATGAGCTTAGACGATGCGATTAACGAAGGTGTCCGCCAAGGTTACCTAGAAAATTCAAATATTCTACGTGCATCTGTTCTTGCAGACCCAGCGTTTGGTCGTAAGAATACCAAAGATAACACGCCTGCAGTGATCTATCACAAACTTGTTCCTGGTAACAAAGTTGATATTACTGTTGCTGCTAAGGGTGGTGGTTCAGAAAACAAATCTAAACTTGCAATGTTAAACCCATCAGACTCAATCGTGGATTGGGTACTTAAAACTGTTCCAACAATGGGTGCAGGTTGGTGTCCGCCTGGTATGTTGGGTATCGGTATTGGTGGTACTGCTGAAAAGGCCATGATGCTTGCTAAAGAAGCATTGATGGAAGAGTTGGATATGGACGAATTACTTCGCCGTGGTCCACAAAGCAAACTTGAAGAACTTCGTATTGAAATCTTCGAAAAAGTGAATGCGCTGGGTATTGGTGCGCAAGGTCTTGGTGGTTTAACCACAGTTCTTGATATTAAAATCAAAGACTACCCTTGCCACGCTGCGGGTAAACCAGTCGGTATGATCCCGAACTGTGCTGCTACTCGTCACGCTCATTTCCAATTGGATGGTTCTGGCGTTGCACACATTCAAGCTCCTAAACTTTCTGACTATCCAGAAGTAACTTGGGATTCATCACAATCTAAACGTGTTGACCTCGACAACATCACTCAAGAAGAAATGAACACTTGGCAACCAGGTGATACATTGCTTCTAAACGGAACAATCTATACAGGTCGTGACGCTGCACACAAACGTATGGTTGATATGTTGAATAAAGGTGAACAGCTTCCTGTCGACCTTAAAGGTAAATTTATTTACTACGTTGGTCCAGTAGATCCTGTGGGTGATGAAGTTGTTGGCCCTGCTGGTCCTACGACTGCAACGCGTATGGATAAGTTCACTCGCCAAGTCTTAGAAGCAACCGGTATGTTCGGTATGATTGGTAAAGCGGATCGTGGTCCTGCTGCGGTTGAAGCAATCAAAGACAACAAAGCAACTTATTTGATGGCTGTAGGTGGTGCGGCTTACCTTGTATCTAAAGCAATCCGTGAAGCTGAAGTCGTTGCTTTTGCTGACTTGGGTATGGAAGCAATTTACAAATTCAAAGTACAAGACATGCCTGTATCTGTTGCTGTGGATGTCAATGGTACGTCTATCCATGCCATTGCACCTAAAATCTGGCAAGCAAAAATTGGAAAAATTCCAGTGGTTGATGCTGCTGCGAACTAATCCGAGATTTAGAAAGATACAACTTGTATCTTAATGAAAAAGCATCCTATGATTAGGGTGCTTTTTTATTTTGAGTTGAATAATGAAAATAACACGAATCTTCGCACCAATGCTGTTTACATGTTTCATCTGGGGAATTCAATCTACGGCTTTTGCAACAGTTGCAACCGATAAAAGTGTCGATAAACTTATACAACTTTCTAATATCTCGGAAATTTTTAAACAAAGTACTCGAGATATGCAACCTTACTTTGATGAGCAAGCTGAAGACCTTGTCCGTCAAATTACAGGTGCTCAGACACTGAATATTGAACAGCAAAATGCAGTCTTACAAATCAGTGCGCTATATACAGAAGTACAGCAAAATCTCGTCACCAATCCTGAATTTACAGATATGTTTAAAGCCTTGTTCAAAAAGACTTTTACTGAGGAAGAAGTCCAAGCCAACATTGCTTTTTTAAGCACGCCACTAGGGCAATCCATCAATAATAAAACGAATAGTTTAATGACTGAGATATTACAGGAAACAACCTTATTCTCTCAGAAACAAATGCTTAAGCCTGAAAACCAAAAAGTACTCAAAGCCAAAATGGAAGCCATACTCAAACCAATTCTCCCAACTCAACCTTAAGACCTTTGTAAATTCAATCAAAATGACGTTCAATCACTCAGGTATTTTATGAAATTATTGCCACAGCTTCTTTTAATCGGTTCATGTCTGACAGCAAATCTAACTTTTGCAGCACCTGCATCTGATCAACAAATACAACAGCTTCTCAATGTCATGAATCTTGATACACTTTTGCAAGAGACCATACAAAAAATTCGCCCTCAGTTGGATCAACAGGCGTATCAAATTGTCAAAATGACGGTAAAGAAAGATCAGCTCAATCCACAAGAACAAATCGTTGCCAATGAGCTTTCCGATAAACTTTACGCTCAAAGCCAGAAGACCGTGTCTTGGGATCAAATGAAACCACTTTATCAAAAAATTTATAAAGAGGTTTACAGCGCAGAAGAAATTCAAGCACAAATCGAGTTTTATTCGAGTACCGTAGGGCAATCTATTCTGAAAAAAACACCGCAAGTCGCTCAAGAAACCATGGCACTTATGAATACAAGATTGATGTCGAGTATGCAGACAACAGCAGATGATTTTAAGGAAATCAATAAAAAACTAGATACGTTAAAAAAAGCTGCCAAGAACAAATAAATATAAAAAAAGAGAGCTACGCTCTCTTTTTTTTATTCAACACATCACCAAGTCATTGGGTTCCATAATTTAAATGGTGTCGCCAAATGCACATCATCACTGACTTTATATGGTTCACCTTTAATTTCTTGCTTCGGTTTAAGCACACGTCCATCAGCAGTCACTTCAGCAACAAAGTTTAAGCCAGGTGATTTAAGTTGAGTCATCGCTATTTCTTTTAAACCTTGGCGAGTTGGCATTTGCATCAAAGGTCCAACACGCAATAAACCTGCTTCACCATTTGGACCACCACGGAATTTTTCTTCTTCATATTTCACAAAATACTGCCCACCCTCTTCAACAGTAAAATAGGCAACTTTAGGCTTTTGGAAATGGAAAACAGCCAGAGGGCGACTCAGACTTAACTTATAATCCCCTGGTGCAAGCTCAATCCAGTAATAATGATTACTAATCAAACTTGGAATACGTTTTCCATTTAAAAAGAAATTGGTGGGAATAATTTCCTGGCGATTCCATTTACTATCTGCACGATAAAAATAAACCACAGCAGCTTGAGCACTTTGAGGTTTAACCAGTTTAAAATATTGTCCTGGGGTTTGATTTACCCAAGAGCCAACTGAAAAACCACCTACTTTATATTGATCCAGTTTTTCATGAACAAATGAATCTTCTTTTTTAAAATCAATCGGATTTAAAGTTGATACAACTTTCGTGGATTGCTGTTCAATTCCTTTATGACTTTGGCAAGCTGTTAACCCACAACTGACCAAAATGATTAGACCTAAGTAACGCATGATTTTCCCTCACCACGTATTTTTTATTTTCGTTATTTAATAAAATAATTTGAATAAACACTATTTTCCACAGTCAGCTTAACATTTCAATGACTTTTTAAAAATAAAAAAACGTGTAAATAGTCAAGCTAATTACACGTTTCGGATGAATTGCAAAGTCAATTCGATCAAAAACAACTTTTACGCTGATTTTGTATCAAGTACTTTTAAATCCACTTTTTCAACTTCAACATCATCCTGCTTTGGCTGACGTTCTGGTTTAAATTCTGGTGCAGCTTTATCATTGATCACAGCTTCATTAATCACAACTGTGCCCACATCTGTACGGCTTGGTAAGTCATACATAGTTTCAAGCAATACATTTTCCAGAATCGAACGTAGACCACGCGCACCAGTATTACGCTCAAGTGCCTTTTTCGCCACTGCACGCAATGCAGAATCTTCAAATAATAGATCTACATCTTCCATCTCAAAGAGATATTGATATTGACGCGTTAAAGCATTTTTTGGTTCAGTCAAAATTTGCATCAAAGCTTCTTCATCAAGCTCTTCAAGTGTTGCGATGACTGGCAAACGACCGATAAACTCTGGAATTAAACCAAATTTAACAAGGTCAGTCGCTTCAACCTGACGGAATAATTCAGATACTTTCTTGGTATCATCTTTATTCTTCACAGCAGCAGTAAAACCAATACCGCCTTTTTCTTGGCGCTGTTGCACGACTTTCTCTAAACCTGCGAAAGCACCACCACAAATAAACAAGATATTCGAAGTATCGACTTGAATAAACTCTTGCTGTGGATGCTTACGACCGCCTTGAGGAGGAATTGATGCAACTGTACCTTCAATCATTTTTAACAATGCTTGTTGTACACCTTCACCAGACACATCACGAGTGATTGATGGATTTTCAGATTTACGCGTAATCTTGTCAATTTCATCGATATAGATAATGCCCTTTTGTGCCTTTTCTACATCATAATCCGCTTTTTGCAACAGCTTTTGAATGATGTTTTCAACATCTTCACCGACATAACCCGCTTCAGTTAATGTCGTCGCATCTGCCATCGCAAAAGGTACATCAAGCAAGCGTGCAAGTGTTTGTGCAAGCAAAGTTTTACCCGAACCTGTTGGTCCAATCAGCAAAATATTACTCTTCGCAAGTTCAATTGCATCTTTAGGTTTATTTGCAGATTGAGTGACTTTTAAGCGCTTGTAATGGTTATACACCGCTACAGATAAAGTCTTTTTCGCAGTGTCTTGACCAATCACATATTGATCAAGCGCAGCACGAATTTCATGTGGTTTTGGTAAAGGACGTGATGCCCAATCACCAGTTTCCACTTGCTGACTTGTTTGAACTAAGTCTAAGCATACGTCCACGCATTCATTACAAATATACGCGTCCTCGCCTGCAATCAGCTTACCGACTTCAGACTGCGTTTTACCGCAAAATGAACAATGCTTTTGTCCTTGAGGAAGATCGGACATTTTCACTCCAAATTCTTAAATCTTATCTTTAAATGTTTAGTCTTGAGGGCGTTTGCTTAACACCTGATCCACTAAACCATATTCTTTGGCTTGTTGCGCTGTCATGAAATTATCACGATCTGTATCTTTTGCAACACGCTCATAATCTTGACCACTGTGTTCAGCCATCAAACGATTTAAACGTTCTTTGATAAATAGAATTTCACGTGCATGAATTTCAATATCAGATGCTTGACCACGGAAACCACCTAATGGTTGGTGAATCATAACACGTGCATTTTCAAGACAGTAACGCTTACCTTTTGCACCAGCATTCAACAAGAATGCACCCATAGATGCTGCTTGACCCATACAATACGTCACAACATCTGGCTTAATGAATTGCATGGTATCGTAAATCGCCATACCCGCAGTCACCGAACCACCTGGTGAGTTGATATATAAATGAATATCTTTATCAGGATTTTCAGCTTCTAAAAACAACATTTGCGCAACGATAAGGTTGGCCATGTTGTCTTCAACTTCACCTGTTAAAAAAATCACACGCTCACGTAAAAGACGTGAAAAAATATCGAAAGAACGCTCACCACGAGAAGATTGTTCAACGACCATTGGCACTAAAGCGTTTTCAATTGATGGAACATACATATGTTATTTATTCCTGAATTCTTGTAACTGCACTCATGTTCACAATATGCGGGATAATTGCTGAAAATGCAAAATATTCCCAACTAAATATCAGATATTTTTTGCATAAGTATTGTGAATGAATCGAATAATTTATTTACAACTTCATAAAAAAAGGCGCCGAAGCGCCTTTTTTAGATCAAACAACTTAGCCTTGTTGACGCGCTTGTTGTTCTTTTAACAAATCTTGGTAGCTTACAGCTTCATCAGTCACTTTTGCAGCAGCAAGAATGTGATCAACTACTTGATCTTCTAACACAACGCCTTCGATTTGAGCACGTTGTTGTTTGTCATTTTTGAAGTATTCGATCACTTCAGTTGGATCTTCATAAGAAGAAGCCATATCTTCGATATAAGCATCTACACGAGTTTGATCCACTTCAAGTTTAGCATCAGCCAATACTTTGCTTACTAAGATGCCAAGTTTAACTGATTTTTCAGCTTGTTCTTTGAACAATTCATCTGGAAGCATGCTGCTGTCAAATGCTTTTGCACCTTGAGCACCAAACTGTTGAGTGAATTGTTGAATCATTTGTTGACGTTGACGGTCAATTTCTTGAGCTAACATAGACTCAGGAACTTCAACTTCGTTTGCAGCAACAAGCGCATCAAAAGTTGCACCTTTCACTTGGTTACGAAGACCGTTTTTCACTTCACGTTCCATGTTTTTACGAACATCAGCTTTTAATTTTTCAACGCCTTCTTCTTCAGTTAAACCAAAGATTTTTAAGAATTCAGCATCAATTTCAGGAAGTTTTTGTTTTTCAACAAGCTTCACAGTGATTTTGAATTGAGCAGCTTTACCTGCAAGGTTTTCAGCTTGGTAGTCTTCTGGGAAAGTTACGTCGATAACTTTCTCTTCGCCTTTCTTCATACCAACGATACCGTCTTCGAAGCCAGGGATCATACGACCAGAACCTAATACAAGTTTAAAGTCTTCAGCAGCGCCGCCTTCAAACTTTTCACCGTCAACAGTACCTTCAAAGTCGAAAGTTACTTGCATGTCTTTTTTAGCCATGCCTTTAGTTTCAGTCCATTCAGCACGTTGCTTTTGAAGGTTTTCAAGCATTACGTCTACATCTTTGTCATTCACTTCAGATGATTTACGTGTTACTTCAAGACCGTCAAATTTAACTTCAACTTCAGGGTAAACTTCTACAGTTGCTTGATAAACTAAAGCATCATCTTTGTTTTCAACTTTGTCGATGTTCGGCATACCAACAGCGTTGATTTTTTCTTGTTGAATCGCTTCAAAAACAGTGTCACGAATTACATCGTTCACTACTTCTTGATAAATACCCGCACCATATTCGCGACGTACAACGTCTAATGGCACTTTACCTGGACGGAAACCATTGATTTTCGCAGTTTTAGCAGTGCGTTTTAAGCGAGCTTCAAATTGCGCGTTCACACGGCTCGTCGGTACAGATACATTTAAACGACGGGCAACGCCCGAAACCGCTTCAGAAGTTACTTGCATGGCTTCCTCGATAGAATTTAGTAATTACAGTTTTTTAAAAAGTGCCACATTATATGACAACATTAAAGGATATACAAAACAGGATAACGAAACTATCGTTTTTTTTCTTAGCTTTCTAGTCATTATTATTTTTTTCAATGTTTTAGAATAATTACTCATTTTTGTATATTTTTTATTGCAAACGATAAACTTTATCATTATCATTTGTTTGTTTTTTATATTTTATTTATTTTCATATATTTATCTCGTCCACTTGGAATTCTATTTATGAGTACATCCCCACTCTGCCCACTCGCACTTGCGATCCTGAGCATTACTGCAAGTTCAGCATTTGCAAATACAGCCAGTCCTGAAAACACTACGACATCTCATCAACTTTCTACGATTGTGGTTACTGCATCTGGGTTTGAGCAAGATATTAAAAATGCGCCTGCAAGTATTAGTATTGTGACAAAGGATGATATTGAAAAGAAAAATGCAACAAGCATTTCAGATTTACTTTCAGATATTCCAGGTATTGATATTCGAGATGGTATTGGTAAAACATCTGGTTTAAATATAAAAATGCGTGGATTAGGCAATGAATATAGCCTTATTTTAATTGATGGGCGTCGTCAAACGACTTCATCAGATGTTACACCAAATGGATTTGGTGAATCTTCAAATGGTTTTTTACCGCCATTAGCAGCAATTGAACGTATTGAAGTTATTCGTGGCCCTATGGCTACACGCTATGGCTCAGAAGCTATGGGTGGAGTCATCAATATTATTACCAAAAAAGTGACTGATACGTGGAGTGGTAACGTTACTCTAAGTGGTAATGTTATGGAAAATAATAAAGAAGCTGACTCATGGAAAACAAGCTTCGTCCTGAATGGCCCATTAATTAATGACGTTTTAGGTTTACAGTTACGTGGTAGCTTCCTCGATCGTCAAAAATCTGAGCGTATTCCTGGTACTTCGGGACGTGATCCACGCCCATCTGAAGCAGATGTTTACGATATCGGTGGAAAGGTTAATTTCAAACTCAATGATCAGAATAATTTTTGGGTTGATGGTTTCCAATCAAGCCAAACGTATAGTAATGCTGGAGATCGTCTAGGAACTCAAGATACTGCTAGTCGCGCCCGTGGATATAAAGATGAGCTAGAATTTAACCGAGAACAATATTCACTCGGTCATGAAGGAAACTACGCTTTTGGTAAATGGAACTCTTATGTTAGCCAGACTGAAACGGAAACCAAAGGTCGAACAATACCAACAGGTACATTCGCTAAAAATGCATATGCAGGTGCTGATCGTCACCTAAAAAATACTGATCTTGTTGCCGATACTCACATTATCGCACCTATTGCTAATCACACCTTAACAGTTGGTGCTGAATATAAAAAAGCAGAAGTTGCCGATGATCTTGCAGGTATGGGGGCTAAGTTTGACAAAGATTCCTACTCTTTTTATGCAGAAGATGAATGGCATCTTATGGATAACTTAGCATTTACTTTCGGTGGGCGCTACGAAGACCATTCAGGTTTTGGTGGTCAATTTAGTCCTCGTGGGTATTTTGTATGGAATGCATCTGATGAGTGGACGCTAAAAGGTGGTGTAAGTACAGGATACAAAGCACCCTCACCAAAAGCACTACATGACGGCGTAATTGGTGTGAGTGGTCAAGGGGCAAATTTCCAAATTGGTTCACCAAATTTGAAACCTGAAGAGTCTATTAACTATGAGTTAGGCTTTAACTATAACAATGGTAATTTAGACCTAACTACCACTGCTTTCTTTAATAAAATTAAGAATCTAATCACAGATGGCCCAGACCTATTAAACTGTTCCTTTACTACAACACCAAATAGACCAAATTGTGTGAGCTATGGTGCACACATCACACAAGATACATTTTCCCAAAGTATCAATGCAGATGAAGCAGAGACTAAAGGTGTTGAACTCAGTTTGAAGTACAGCATTATTCCAGAATGGGATGTTAAAGCTGCCTATACTTACATGGAGTCTGAAATCACTAAAGGGGAAAACAAAGGTTCATATTTAAGTAATGTGCCTAAAAATGCATTCAATATGACATCAACATGGCATATCAACAATGCATTTGACCTTTGGTTACAACATGAATATAAGTCTGAGCGTAAACGCTATAATACAGAACAAACTTCTGGTGATGCTGCCATCATTTATCAAGCGACTGGAAATAAATTGAAAGGCTATAATTTATTTAATTTAGGTGCAAATTATTCAATTTCTGACAATATTCGTGTGACAGGCGCTATAAATAACTTGTTAGACAAAGACTTTACTAAGAATGGTAGTTATATAGACGCTAATGGTGACCCTGCTTCTTATTATGATTACATGGTGATTGGTTCTGGTATGTCTGGTACTTACCTCCCAGGTAGAAATTACTGGTTATCACTTTCTTATGATTTTTAAGACTCTATAATCAATAACAAGTTGTTTTTTAAATATAGCCCTGTTAATACAGGGCTATATTTATTTGCAATAATAACTATAACTTAAAGCAAAAAAACCATTTTATTTTTTATTGTTCCAGATTCTCTCAAACCTCATTTTAAAAAGCTGTTTGAATCTTCAACAAACTTACTTAATGATAAAACAGCATCCATGAATCATCCTTTTTTTAACATTTTGAAATATTTCAATTTGAAAAAAATTAAATAAATATCAATATTTTATTTTAAAAATATCTTTTCCTTAATTTATTTAGACGAATTTTAATGAGAAAACCATCGACAATTTCAATAAAAAACAGATGCAATAAAAAACAAGAATCATTATTATTCGCATACAAATTTACACTACTCTTTGTGAGTCACGTATGTCTTTTATCAAATCACGCAAAAAGATTGTTTCAACCGCAATCGCCTCTTCTCTTTCTGTTATTGCAACAGCAGCGATTGCACAAGAAGAAACAACACAACTTCCAACAATTAAAGCACAAGCGACTGCTGAACAAAGTTTAAAAGTAGATGAATCTGCCAATAAAAAATTTGTTGCACCTTTACTAGATACACCTAAGTCAGTTTCTGTGATCTCAAAACAATTGATCGAAGATACTCAGGTTACAACTTTGAGTGATGCACTTCGTACAGTTCCTGGTATTACTTTGGGTGCAGGTGAAGGTGGTAATCCAAATGGTGACCGTCCTTTCATTCGCGGTTATAACTCTGAAAGCTCTATGTATGTTGACGGTGTACGTAATTCAACTTCACAAAACCGTGAAATGTTCGCTGTAGAACAAGTTGAAGTGACCAAAGGTTCTGCATCTGCTATGGGCGGTGCTGGTACTTCAGGTGGTAGCATCAATATGATTTCTAAAGTTGCTAAAAAAGGTGACTTTTTAGAAGGTTCTGTTGCAGGCGGTACAGATAACTATCAACGTATTACTTTAGATGGTAACAAAGACTTTGGTAACGGCGTTGCAGCACGTGTTGCTGTGATGGGTCACCATAACGAAAAAGCAGGTCAAGATGATGGCGCTGAATACAAACGTGCAGGTATTGCACCAAGTATTACTTTTGGTTTAGATACATCAACTCGTGCGACGTTAAGCTATTATTACTTAAGAACTGACGATACTCCTGATTCAGGTATTCCTTACAACAATCCATTTGCAGCAACCAATGCAAATGCTGGTTTGAACGGAAATGGTAAACCTATTGATGTTGAACAAGGTGCATACTATGGTTGGACTGAGCGTGATTTTCAAAAACAAGAAAATCAATCTGGTACAATCAAATTAGAGCATGATTTAACTGATAGCCTAACCATTAGTAATACTGCTGTTTATAATAAGTCTAAAAATGATTACCTCTGGACAAACCCTGATGATTCAAAAGGTAATTTTTACGATAAAAAAACAGGCGCTCTTACAGGTAATGTGTGGGCTCGTGCGAACTCTCGTGTAGCTGATACTGATGGTTTTACTGATCAATTATCATTAACAGGTAAGTTCAATACTGGTGCTTTAAAACATCGTTTCAATATCGGAGCTGAATATTCTGATCAAGAAACAGATCGTACTCAATACATTATCGATGGATTAAATTCTACTGGTAGTGCAACTCAAGCATGTCCTACAGGTTCTATTGCTAGTGGTTGGTGTACATCAGTTCAAAACCCAAACCGTGGTCCATGGAATGGTACGATCAGTACTGAAGGTGCTGACGCATATAATATTCAAAGTAAAAATACTTCAGTTTACTTCCTTGACAATATTGAACTACACCCACAGTGGTTATTGGATTTAGGTGTTCGTTGGGATAAATACAAAACCGAACAAACCATGACTTATGGTGCACTTAATAGTGCTGTGACTGCTGCAAAACCAACAGCAAAAGCAGGTGACCAAGTTTCTATCGAAAACGATAAAGACTTTATTAACTGGCAAGCTGGCATCACATTTAAACCTGCTGAGAATGGCTCAATTTATGCAAGCTACGCAACTTCATCTAACCCAGTTGGTGTAGATGGTGGTGATGGTTCTGAAGGTATTACTGCAGCTATTAAAAACTTAAAACCCGAAGAAATTCGTACAATTGAACTTGGTACAAAATGGGATGTCCTAAACGAAAAGCTCAACTTAACCGCAGCAATCTTCCGTACTGAAAAAACCAATACACGAGCAACGACTGACACAGGTTTAACAAGCAACATCGGTGAAACTCGTGTAGATGGTCTTGAACTTGGTGTAAACGGTAACATTACTGACAAATGGGCTGTATCAGCTGGATATACTTATTTAGACAGTGAATTAGTTGATGGCGGTTTTGAGAATAAAGGAACTACAGCTGCACCAAACTATGTAGCAAGTAGCAATAATGGTAAACAAGTTCAAAACGTTGCTAAAAACTCAGCTACTCTTTGGACGACTTACCAAGTACTTCCACAGTTAAATTTAGGTGTTGGTGCTATTGCAATGGATAAAGTCTATGGCAATGCTGCAAATACTAAATTTGTACCAGGTTATGTCCGTTACGATGCTATGGCACGTTATAATGTAAACAAAAATGTTGATTTACAACTTAACCTAAACAACCTTTCAGACAAACGCTACTTCACTAAAGCATATTCTTCACATTATGCAACAGAAGCTGAAGGTCGTAGTGCAGTATTATCTTTAAACTTTAAATACTAAGTTTTCAATACACTGATCGAACTATAAAATAGCCCCTACTCTTAGGGGCTATTTTTATGCTTGTCTTTAAGTAGTTAAATTTTACCAAATATTAAAAAATATCATTATTCATATAGTTAAAGACATAATTTCATCGTTTTCATTATTGTTTTAATAAATCAAAACTTAAAAATCAAACATAATTTCCAAATATAAATAAGAATAATCACCATTGTTATTGATAAGCATTCTCATTATTATTCGCACCATTGTTACACTATTTAACAAAGTATTCATGAACTCTGCACAATTTATTTCAGAACAGTTGTGACGTGCTTATGAACATAAATTATTATTTTAAGGGATTCCAACATGGCACAAATCAAAAGCCGAAAACTCAATAAATCTGCATCATTTATTGCAATTGCTGCATCGTTGCCTTTATTTGTACATGCTGCGCAAACTGATGTTTCTCAGCTACCTACGATAGATGTTAAAGCTGAAAAGACAGAAGAGAATCCTTATAAAGTAGATAAAGTAAGTTCAGCAAAATACACACAGCCTTTGGTTGATACGCCTCAAACAGTTTCAATTATTTCAAAAGCAATTATTCAAGAACAAGGTGCAACTTCTTTAGTTGAAGCTTTGCGCAACACTCCAGGGATTACTTTACAGCTGGGTGAAAATGGGAATACCAGTGCTGGTGATACGTTCCAAATGCGTGGTTTTTCAACCCAGACTTCCACTTATCTCGATGGTATCCGCGACTTAGGTGCAATTAGCCGAGATGTATTCAACTTAGAACAGATCGAAGTTGTAAAAGGACCATCAGGCTCTGAAACTGGTCGTGGTTCAGCATCAGGTTATATCAATCTTGTGAGTAAACTCCCTTCTCTGACTAACAGCCGTTCTGTTTCAGCACGCTATAACACCGCAGAAAATGGTCGTTTATCAGCTGACTTAAACCAAGCCATTAATGGAAGTACTGCTGTTCGTCTCAATGTCATGGGACAAGATGGTGGTGTGGAAGGTCGTGATGTCGTAGAAAGTAATAGCTATGCCATCGCACCATCGATCGCCTTTGGTTTAGATACAGATACACGCTTCTATCTATATTCCCAACATGTGCGTCAACGTAATATTCCAGATGGTGGCATCCCTGCCGTTGGGCATAAAGGTTTCTGGAATGCAGACTCTATTTTAGCGACAGCACCAAAAGTAGATTTTGAAAATTATTATGGTAGCAAAAATGACTATGAAGATATTGACTCTAATTTAGTGAGTGCAAAAATCGAAAGTGATTTAGCCAACAATTTAAAGTTTACGAACTTAACAAGCCTTGGCAAAACCCAAATGGATCGAGTACTTACAGGGACTGGTGCACTCAATCGCAACAATTCTACAGATCCTTCAAAATGGACACTAACACGTTCAAGACAAGGGGTAGATCAGACCAATAAAATTTTAGCAAACCAGTCAACCTTAAACTGGAATGTTAAAACTGGGGCAATTGAACACAATGTAGTTGCTGGATTAGAACTCTTACAAGAGCAACAAATCACAAAACCGCTGGCTGCTGCAACAGGTACAACGACGACGCCTGCAAATCTTTATAGACCAAATTATAAAACTGACGTATTTGCACCAGTTACACATACAGGTGCAAAAAATGATGGTCAAACGGATACCGCGGCTGTGTTCTTATTTGATACTTTAAAAATGTTAGATAACCGCTTACAGTTTAACACAGGCATTCGTGTTGATTATTACGACACAGATTATGATTCACTCAGCGCAACCAACGTACTCAGTTCTTTTTCTGCTCACGATACTTTAGTCAGTTGGAAATTAGGCGCACTGTTTAAACCAACAGAAAAAAGTAGTGTCTATGCTGCATATGCAAAATCATTGACACCTCCAGGCAGTGCAAACTTTAGCTTATCTGCAACAGGAGCGAATAGTTCAGCAGCGAAGCCGCAAGAAACACATAACTATGAAGTGGGCACAAAGTGGGACTTGCTTAATGACAAATTAGCGGTCAATGCGGCGGCATATTACACTGTCAATGAGAATCAATTTACTCAAGATGCGATCACCCTTGAATCTGTGCAAGAAGGTAAAACTATCGTTAAAGGTGTTGAACTCAGTGCTGTAGGTAAACTAACCGATGCTTGGAACATCTCAGCGGGTATTGCTCACATGAAAACTGAGCAAGAAGATCAAATCAGTGTCAATGCAACAACTGGAGTAGTGACAAAAACTGATAATGTTCGTTGGTCACCTGAATGGACTGCAAGTTTATGGTCTACTTACAAATACAAAGGGTTTAACATCGGTCTAGGTGCTCGATATGTAGATGATCAAAAACGTGTAATCACCGACAGTACAGCTCCAGCAGCAATGCCTTCTATTCCAGGTTATGTGGTTTTTGACGCTCTAGCAGGTTATAGCTTTAAAAATGCCTCAGTGAACTTAAACGTCTATAACCTTGCAGATAAAGAGTACCTCAATACACTGAATAATGGAGGTAGTCGTGTTTCTATTGGACAACCTCGTTCTGCTGCATTATCGGTAAACTACAAGTTCTAAAAGTTCAAATTCTCCTAAATTTACATTTAGTTGAATGTCAAAAAGTAGTACATTCTTAGCGAGTGTACTACTTTATTATTTGTACAAAATATTGTTTCAAAGAGTGATCCAAGCCAATGATGTTACATATTCCAGCAGTATTAACAAAACAACAAGTCGCTGAGTTTCGAGCACAGTTACAAGATGAAAAACTTTGGCTCAATGGCAAATTAAGTGCAGGCTCACAAGCTCAACGGATTAAGAATAATTTACAAGTTGATGTTCATCACGAAGTCTACCAAGAGATCTCAACTCAAGTTTTAAAAGCGCTCAAAAACAATCTTTTGGTACAATCAGCAGGACTGCCTAAACACATTTTACAACCGATGTTAAATTGCTATCAGGACAGTGGAAACTACGGTAATCATGTAGATAATGCAGTGCAATTTTCATCACTCACAGGGCAAATGATTCGTACCGATGTGTCGATGACTGTTTTTTTATCTGATCCTGAAGAATACGAAGGTGGTGAACTGATCGTCGAAGATAACTATGGTTGTCATGAAGTTAAACTCGATGCAGGTGATGCGATCCTCTACCCTGCGACCAGTTTACATCGTGTTGAACCTGTCACTTCAGGAAAACGTATCGCGGCATTTACATGGATGCAAAGCATGGTCAAAGATGATTGGCAACGCACCATGTTGTTTAATCTAGATATGACGATTATCAAACTACGCCAACAGTTAGGTGACAATGAAGAAGTGGTGAGTTTGACTAGCCATTATCATAATTTGCTTCGTCAATGGGGAGATTTATAAACATGGCTGAAGCACAGCAAATCCTCGCGCCATTGACACAGATCCCTGCGTATTTACAAACCATTGCAGATTATGAAATTCAAGCACAAAAGCATTTGCCTGATATGGTATGGCACTATCTACAAGGCGGTGCAATGGATGAACAGAGTGTCAGAAATAATTTACAACAATTTCAAAATATTCAACTCGTTCCAAGATTGCTCAATGACCTGACGCAAGGTTCTACCGAGATTGAAATCTTTGGACAGAAATTTCCGCATCCGATTTTTCTTGCACCGATTGGACATCAACAACAGTTCCATCCTGATGCAGAAGCAGCCACCGCTTTGGCAGCTGAAGTATTGGGAAGCAATATGGTATTGAGTACCTTTACCAATACCGACATGCGACATTTAAAACAAGAAAATCCTTTGAAATGGTTTCAACTGTATTGGCAAGGTGATCGTGAAAAATCATTGGCTTTGGTACGCCTTACAGAGCAACAAAATTTCAAAGCGATCGTGATTACAGTAGATTCTCCACATACAGGAATTCGTGATCGTGAGCGTCGTGTGTTTTTCCAACTACCCGAAGGCATGCAACATCCACATACACCTGCACATATTCCCCTACCTGAGTTAGAAGCGCATCAACATCCTGTATTTGAAGGTTTAATGCACATTGCACCGAAATGGGCGGACATCGAATTTATCATTGCAAACACAGATTTACCTGTGATTTTAAAAGGCGTACTACATCCGCTTGATGCTAAAAAAGCAGTAGAAATCGGTGTGCAAGGCTTAATCATTTCTAATCACGGCGGGCGAGTTTTAGATACTTCTATTTCCCCACTGAAAGCCTTAGAAAGAATCAAAGCTGTTGTCCCTGCTGATTTTCCACTCTTACTCGATGGCGGTATCCGTCGTGGAACTGATGTATTTAAAGCTTTGGCAATGGGTGCTTCTGCAATCTTGATTGGTCGCCCTGCGATTTATGGCTTGTCCGTTGCAGGTGCTTTAGGTGTGGCGCATGTATTGAAAATCTTGAAGGAAGAATTTGAAATTACCATGGCTTTAATGGGAACAGCTACCGTGAAAGAAATCAATAAAGAATTTATTTTTCAAGATTAAGCTTTTTAAAGGAAATTTTTCTCTCAACTTATATTTTTTGTGCAAATTAAGGAAATTATTTCCAAGACAACTGTTTTAGAATTAATCTCAAGTTAAACCATTTGCAAGTCATCCGTATATAAGCTGAGTTATATTACCCACGATGAAGCTTATTTAAATTTACAGCATTTTTTGTAAAAACACTTGTAAATTGAGCAGATAGACACAATCTATATATGTAGTAAGTTGCATTTATCCCTTGTCTTTACCGAAGCAACGAGCAACAAGAACTACACAAGGAGTTACCTCATGATGTTGGCTGATCCAAGTAAAAAATATCGTCGCATGTATCAACGTGTAGACTTGCCTGACCGTCAATGGCCAAACAACGAAATCAATAAAGCGCCGATTTGGATGAGCACGGATCTTCGTGATGGTAACCAAGCGATTTTTGAACCAATGAACATTGAACAAAAATTCAAAATGTTCCAAATGTTGGTGAAAATTGGCTTTAAACATATTGAAATTGGCTTTCCATCTGCATCACAAGTGGATTTTGATTTCACTCGTAAATTGATCGAAGAAGGTCATATTCCTGATGACGTTTATATCGAAGTTTTGGTACAAGCACGTGATCATTTGATTGCACGTACTTTTGAATCTTTACAAGGTGCAAAACGCGCGATTGTGCATATCTACAACTCGAACTCGCCAACCTTCCGTCAAAAAGTGTTGAATGTTGATGTTGCGGGTGCAAAACAATTGGCAATCAATGCTGCAACCAAAGTCAAAGAATATGCTGCAAAACAGCCTGAAACAGATTTTATTTTCCAATACAGCCCTGAATGCTTTACTGCAACTGAATTAGAAGTTGCGAAAGATGTGTGTGATGCTGTGACTGAAATTTGGGAAGCATCGCCTGAAAATAAAGTGATTTTGAACTTGCCTGCAACCGTTGAAGTTTCAGGCCCTCACGTTTATGCAGACCAGATTGAATGGATGCACCGTAACATCCAACGTCGTGATGGCGTGATCATTTCAGTTCATTGTCATAATGACCGTGGTTGTGGTATCGCAGCATCTGAATTGGCAATCATGGCAGGTGCAGACCGTGTTGAAGGTTGTGTGTTTGGTAATGGTGAACGTACTGGTAACGTCGACGTTGCTGCAATCGCATTGAACATGTACACCCAAGGTGTGCCATGTGAATTGGATTTCTCAAATATCAATGAAATCATTGCTACTGTTGAAGAATGCACAGGCTTACCTGTACATCCACGTCATCCGTATGCAGGTGATTTGGTCTTCACAGCATTCTCAGGTTCACACCAAGATGCGATTAAAAAAGGTTTCGAGTTCCAAAAGAACGAAGAAATGTGGGATATGCCTTACTTACCAATCGATCCACGTGATTTAGGTCGTGACTACGATGCAGTGATTCGTGTTAACTCACAATCAGGTAAAGGCGGTATTGCATACTTGTTGGAATCGAACTACAACGTCGTATTACCTCGTCGTTTACAAGTTGAATTCTCTCAAGTGGTTCAACAAGTGGCTGATGATGAAGGTGTGGAAGTGACTGCACAGCAAATTTGGACATTGTTCAAAGATACCTATGTCGCGGCAAAAGATGCCCATTATTCAGCGAAAAACTATCGTTTGTCGGATGAAAATGGCAACCAAGTGATTGAACTTGATATTGAAGTGAATGGTGAAACTCAGCATTTACGTGGTGAAGGTAACGGTCCTATCTCTGCGATCTTGAATGCACTTCAATTGCCGATTGACGTCTTGAACTATGAAGAACGTAGTATCAGCTCAGGTGCACATGCAAAAGCTTTGGCATTGATCGAACTACAAGTTCAAGGTAAAGGTAAGTCTGCATTCGGTGCAGGGGTTCATGACAATATCGTCACCTCATCTATTGAAGCGATTATTGCAGCAACCAATCGCTTGATTGATCAAGGTGTACTTAGCACAGATCAAGTGATTGCTGCTGCTGTATAAATCAAGGCGAATGTGCCTGATCGATATAAGCCATATCAATTAAAAGACTTTAGAAAGGATGCCTCTAGTGGTATCCTTTCTTTTATGTATTCATTAGAAATGAGTATTTTCACGAATCAAAGAATGAACAACTTTACAGGCTAAAGTGCTATTAAATCAGGAATAAAAGTTCTTTCTCCTTAAGCGCAATAAAGCATTGCTTTGTTAAAGCGCAAGAGGTCGTTGGAGATGGTTCAGATGAGGGGAAATAATTACCTCTCCCTTACCCTCTCCTAAAAGGAGAGGGAACTTTCTTTGTGAAAGATAGTCAAGTTCAAATGATCAAAACTAGTCGTTTTCCGATCAAAAATTGATTTATGAAAGTTACCTCTTTCTCAAAATTTAAGGCGAACATTTCCTGTGTCTTTTCCAGCTGATTCGGTGGGGATCGTAACCCCACAAAAGTTTGAATTTGAAGAACCTTTAGAACTTGAGTGTGGTCGAATGTTGCCACGCTATGAAATCATGGTGGAAACGTATGGCGAACTGAATGCAGATAAATCCAATGCGATTTTGATTTGTCATGCACTTTCAGGGCATCATCACGCTGCGGGTTATCATCATGAAGATGATAAAAAAGCGGGTTGGTGGGATGCCTGCATCGGACCAGGAAAAGCCATTGATACCTCAAAATTCTTTGTGGTTGCACTGAATAATATTGGTGGTTGTAGCGGTTCTACAGGACCAACTTCTCCAAATCCTGAAAATGAAAATCGTCCTTATGGACCAGACTTCCCTCTCGTCACTGTACGTGATTGGGTTAAAACTCAAGCCTTGCTTTCAGATCGTTTGGGCATTGATGTATGGTACTCGATCATTGGTGGTTCATTGGGTGGTATGCAGGCTTTACAATGGTCAATTGATTATCCTGATCGTTTGAAAAACTGTGTCATTATTGCTTCTGCACCAAAACTATCCGCGCAAAATATTGCCTTTAACGAAGTGGCACGTCAGTCGATTTTGTCAGATCCAGACTTCCACAATGGTCGCTATTTAGAACATGATAGCTATCCAAAACGTGGCTTAATCTTGGCACGGATGGTGGGTCATATTACCTACTTGTCTGAAGAAGCGATGAAACAAAAATTTGGACGAGATTTAAAATCTGGCAAATTTATGTATGGTTTCGATGTTGAGTTTCAGGTTGAAAGCTATTTGCGCTATCAAGGCGAACAATTTAGCCGTAACTTTGATGCTAATACTTATTTAATAATGACCAAAGCCTTGGACTACTTCGATCCTTCTCGTGAATATGAGCAGTCACTCACCAAAGCATTGTCTAATACTAAATGCCGTTTTATGGTAATTTCATTTACAACCGATTGGCGTTTCAGTCCGCAACGCTCACAAGAGATTGTCAATGGATTGATTACCAATCATAAATCAGTCAGTTATTTAGATATTGATGCTGAACAAGGTCATGACTCATTCCTGTTCCCTATTCCGTTGTACGTCAAATCCTTACGTGCATTTTTAGGTGGTACTGAACACCTCAATTCAACACCTAAGGAGACTGTGTAATGCGTATTGACCAACAACTTGCAGAAAAATGGATCAATCCTGGTGCAAGTGTGCTCGACTTAGGTTGTGGTGATGGTGAATTATTGTCACAAATGAGCAAAAAACACCAAATTCAGGCCTACGGTTTGGAAATTGATCAAGAAAAGATTGCAATTGCAGTCAGCAAAGGGTTAAATATTATCCAACAAGACTTAAACCTCGGTTTGGGACGCTTTGCTGACCAGTCTTTTGACTATGTGGTCATGGCACAGGCTTTGCAAGCTGTAGATGCACCCGATGTGCTTCTGCGCGATATGGTGCGTGTGGGGAAACAAGCAATTATTACGTTTCCTAATTTTGCGTATTGGAAAACACGTTCATTCCTTGCTTTGAAAGGGATGATGCCTGTTTCTGATGCCTTACCGTATATGTGGTACAATACACCCAATATCCACCTATGCACCTTTCGTGATTTTGAAGCCCTGTGTGCTGAAAATCAGATTCAAATTATTGACCGACTCGCTGTAAATGGGAACCAACAAGGCAGTTTTTTAAGCAAAGCTGTACCGAATTTGTTTGGCGAAGTCGCGATCTATCGAGTGAGCGCTATATGAAAAAATTATTATTAGGCAGTACATTATTTTTTGGGCTGCTCAGTATTCAAGCCCATGCGGACTATGTCCCACAACAACAGCAATCTGTTTCACAAATGGCTGCGCAATATGCGCACATGGATGTGAATTCTTTGCAAAAAGCAGCGAAAGCTGGACAGCCTGCAGCTCAATTCTATTTAGCTGCACATTACCAAGCTGGTAGTGGTGGTGTTGCTAAAGATTTAAAACAAGCTTTTACTTGGTTTAAAGCTGCGGCTGATCAAGGTATTTCATCGGCTCAACTGAATGTGGGTCGTATGTACGCCGATGGTCTAGGTGTTTCTAAAAGTGAAACTTCTGCTCGCCAATACTTTGAAAAAGCAGCAAGCCACGGCGACAACCGTGCCAGCTTTAACTTAGCAGTGATGGAAGAGCAAAAGAAAAACTACATGGGTGCTTACCAGTGGTATGAGCTTTCAACACGTGACGGTATGTTAGACAATAAAGTCATTAACATGTCTCAAACTAAGAAAACAGCGTTGGCTGCTAACTTAACTCAAGATCAAATCCGTACTGCAACTCAACGTGCAGACCAATGGATTCAAGCACAGTAAGTTCAAGTTTAAAAATAGAAAGCACCGTAAGGTGCTTTTTTATTGCCAATAACACAACATTTGCCTATCCAA
The DNA here is from genome assembly GCF_004209355.1 of Acinetobacter sp. WCHAc060025. Lineage (NCBI taxonomy): Bacteria > Pseudomonadati > Pseudomonadota > Gammaproteobacteria > Moraxellales > Moraxellaceae > Acinetobacter > Acinetobacter sp. WCHAc060025. The sequence continues at coordinate 236,313 of NZ_SGSX01000003.1, forward strand.
CGTCGGCTTCGTGAATAAGAGCCATATTTTTATAGAATAAGAACTGTAATGATGAACTCAATATTTAAATAAGAATACGGAAGTTAGAATGAAATCAGTTGTCTGCCAAAATGCTGAATTAACAATAGAACACCTCGCAGAACTTAAGCCCTCCAAAGGACAAGTACTACTTGAAGTCGTCCGTTGTGGAATCTGTGGTAGTGATTTACACATGCAACATAACTGTGACCATATGCATAATCTTGCTGCAAAAGTTGGCTTTCAAGGCTTGGCTAAAAACTCAGATAAATTTGTCATGGGACATGAATTTTGCGGAAAAATCATGGATTATGGGCCAAAGACACGTAAAAAGTTCAAAACAGATACGCTCGTCTGTGCCATGCCTTTATTACAATTTGAAGATTTAGGCTATCAATCCACGGGATTATCACCAAATGCATCGGGTGGTTATGCAGAACAAGTTTTAGCACAATCTAGTTTAATGTTTGAAGTTCCAAATGGTTTAGATGCTGACAGTGCTGCCATGACTGAACCGATGGCGGTTGCTTTGCATGCCGTTCGACGTAGCCGAATCAAAAATAGTGAACCTGCTATCGTGATCGGTTGTGGTCCTGTAGGGCTCGGTATTATCTTAATGCTCAAAGCAGCAGGCGTGAAAAAAGTCATTGCCAGTGACTTCTCTGCCAATCGTCGTAAACTGGCTGAACGTTGTGGTGCAGATATGGTGATTGACCCTGCGCAAAACTCCCCTTTTGAAAATTGGAAAGAACTCGGTTTATTGGGTAATGCTGCCGATGCGCTCAATTATGGTTTAGGTATTTTCGATAAAATTCAGGCGACAGGCATGCCATGGTGGCATGCTTGGAGAGTTGCAGATAAATTAGGTGCATTACCCAAACGTGCAGTGATTTTTGAATGTGTCGGTGTACCTGGAATTTTGCAACATATTATTGACGGCGCACCATTATTTTCAAAAATCATTGGTGTAGGTGTTTGTATGCAAAGCGATCGTATTGAGCCTGCTTTGGCGATTAATAAAGAAATCGAAATGCAATTTGTACTGGGTTATACGCCTTTAGAATTTCGTGACTCATTACATATGATTGCAGAAGGCAAAATTGATTGCTCACCACTGATTACTGGAATCGTAGGTTTAGATGGCGTGATCAATGCTTTTTCTGCACTACGTGATCCTGAGTTACATGCAAAAATTCTGGTTGACCCAAAGAAAGCTGGTTCTGATATTTCAATGAAATAATTTAAAGAAGCCCTAATCTGCCATACTTTATTTAAACCAATTCGATTTAAAAACAAGTATGGCTTTTGATTTGAAAATGAACTTTCTAAACTGATCTTCATCAATCAGGATAATATTTCTATTTTTCAAATTATGCTCAGAATCCGTTAAACTACTCCTCACGATTCAAACTCAGAGCAATTGAAATGTCTGCACAAGATTGGTTATCCCAAGGAACACTGGTACTCGCAAGTAATAACAAAGGTAAAATTGCTGAATTTGAAAAAATGTTTGCTGAGTTAAAACTGCCAGTTGAAGTGATTCCTCAAGGAAAACTCAATATCGAAGATGCAATTGAAGATGGTTTAAGCTTTATTGAAAATGCCATTATCAAAGCACGTCATGCTTCTAAAATTTCAGGAAAACCTGCTATTGCGGATGACTCAGGTATCTGTGTACCTGTTTTAGGTGGCGCACCTGGTATCTATTCCGCACGTTATGCAGGTAAGCACGGCGATGATGCGGCGAATAACGAAAAGCTTTTAGAAAACCTAAAACCTTTACGTAAAAGTGATCAACCAATACAAGGCATGTTCGTTTGTGTATTGGCTTTGGTACAACATGCTGAAGACCCATTACCACAAATTTTCCAAGGGATTTGGCAAGGTGAAGTTTTAGAACAAGCCCGTGGTGAAAATGGTTTTGGTTACGATCCTTTATTCTGGTTACCTGAACTCAACATTTCGAGTGCTGAAATGAGTAAAGATGAAAAGAATAAAATCAGCCATCGTGGACAAGCGATGCAATTATTTAAAGCAAGTTTAGAAAAATAAGTCCCTATAGGCCCCCCTCCTTTTCAAAGGTGAGGGACATGTTCCGCAAGGGTGAATTCAAACCTATGATAAGAAAGAATTTATATCATTTAGCTGATGTTACACAGGTTGATTATGGGACAGTTCTACATTTTTAACGTATGAGGGCTGATTATCATCAATGAAATTGCAAAAGTACTTGTGATTGTGATTTCAAATCAGTGGTGCTATCGCGTTAGGCGACGAGGATGTCGCCGTTGGACATAAGGAATATATTCCGAAGACAGGAGATCTTGCGAAGCTTGGCTTCTCATGTCCAACAAAGGATTTTGGTTACTTTGATCCTTCAAAGTAACAGTCGCCTGCACAAAGTAATTCAAACTTTGCAAGGCAGATGGGGCTGTACTAGCTTAAGAATATTGATATATAGTAAAAAAATTGAACATTTTCAGTTTTAGACATAGTTTAAATGCGTAACATCAGTTATTTAAGTCATTTACAATAAATGCACCACCACGCCATAAATCACGCAAACCACCACACTCACAATCGTTCCAGAAGCGATATATTTGGCTGAAACACCAGTGCCTTGATAATGCGTTTCCAACGCCACAATATTAGCGGCTGGGGGCAAACAAAATAATAAAAACATCACGCCAATATAGGTATTGATCTGCGGAAGTGGGAGTAGAAAATAAGCCATGCCACATAAAATCAATCCACAAAACATTTTCAATACAGCAAGTTTGACACTGGTTTGTATGTCCGCCCAATGTACTTTGGTTTTTCGCAACCACATGCCTAAAACACACATGCCAGCAAAACTCATGCTCCATTTCGCAAAAGTGTAAATCCATTCTACAATCAGGTTATTTTGAAAATGCTGTACATCAAAACAGCGTAAAGCACCTGCAACAATCAAGGCAATTACAGGCGGAGATTGCAGCATTTTTTTCAATAAATATAACTTTGGCTGCGGTTCAGAACTGACCGAGGTCACCGCCCATGAATTACCAAAAATAGATACCCCGATATAGAGTGGAATCATTGCCATACTGTGTTCTGTTCCAAAAATCGCGATCGCAATTGGAAAGCCCAACCACGCCATATTGGTATAGCTAAAACACAATGAAGCCAAGCGATCTTTTGACAGTTGCAGAAAGACAAAGAACAGAATAAAGCATGAGAAAAAAGCAAATAAAATTAAAGTGATGCTACCCGATTTATAAAACACCATATTGTAAATAATCACAATCGGGATAAAAATTCGAGCCAGCAATAAGGACAATAATGGCTTTAATTCTGCCGAAAACTTGCTACTTGCCAGTATCAAACCACACATAAATGATAAAACTGGAAATAACAACGCCATGATCCTACACCTGATTCTCAAATCATGACTATAGTACCACTTTAAAAATTGATGCATTTAAGCAATTGAAAAAATTAACCAGAAGCCCCCTGTCTTTAAATTGAAATATTAATGTCACCTTTTTGTCATGCAGAACTGTTGTTATAGCTGTTAATAAAATAGGAGTTAAAACTATGGCTGGCTTATCAATTTGGCATGTACTGATTTTTGCTATTGTGGTGATTTTGCTTTTCGGTACATCTAAACTCAAAAACCTTGGTAAAGATGTTGGTGGTGCAGTTAAAGACTTTAAAAAATCAATCAAAGAAGATGAAGCAACGACCACATCTGCAACTGAAGCACGTACGATTGAGCATCAAACCACTCATACTGATGTGAACTCTACGGTAAAACACTAATCGGTGAGGCGTAGATCATGTTAGATGTAGGATTTTCAGAACTTTTAGTTTTCGGCATCATTGCCCTGTTGGTGCTTGGTCCTGAAAAACTCCCTGAAGCTGCACGATTTGCTGCAAAGTGGTATAGCAAATTTAAACGTGCGATCAGTAATGTTCAAAATGACATTGATCGTGAATTACGTCTTTCTGAGTTTAGAGAACAGATGCAACAAGAAATGCAGCGCATTCAAGAGCTTGAAAAGAAAATGGAAGCTCAAATGCAAGAATTACAACAACAAAAAATCTTGGCTGAACAAGAAACATCTTTAGAATCAAAAACATTTAATAAGTCAATAAACTACTATAAAACAGATATTTCCATGCCATTGATTTACCAATCAAAAAACTGGTTTGAACTTCAAAACTGTAGCCAACCAACTCTTCGAATCGTGCCAATAGAAACAAATACACCTGAACTTAAGGTAGCTGTATGACCGAATCTTTATTACCTCAAGTACAAACAGATCCATCGAGTGATACCCCTCAACTAGAAGCAATGCCGATTACTCAGCATTTGGTTGCATTGAGAAGGCATTTATTTAAAATCGTCGGTGTCTTGATTGCAGTATTTTTTTGTTTATTACCCTTCGCCAATAAAACCTACATTACTTTATCAGAACCACTTAGAAAACAACTCCCTGCAAATTCAACCATGATTGCCACGGATGTAACAGCAACATTCATGGCACCCTTTAAGTTGAATTTTTTCATTGCGCTGATGATTGCAATGCCTTTTATCATTTATCAGTTATGGGCATTCATCAAACCTGCGCTGTACGAGAAAGAAAAAAATCTGGCTTTTCCTTTGTTATTTGGCAGTATTATCTTATTTTACGCAGGCGTTGCATTTGCCTACTTTATTGCACTCCCCTCTATACTGCATTTTTTTATCAGTGTTTCTCCTGAAACTGTTGCACCAATGACTGATATTAATAGCTACCTCAGTTTTTGTTTAAAACTATTTTTGGTCTTTGGTTTGACCTTTGAAATTCCGATTATTACATTAGTTCTTATTTTAATCGGTTTAGTGAGCACTAAAACCTTAGCTGAGAAACGTCGTTTCATTGTCGTTGGCTGTTTCTTCGTATCAATGTTTATTACACCACCAGATGCAATTTCAATGATCATGCTCGCAGTTCCGATGTGGATGTTGTTTGAAATCGGTTTACTCCTCGGCAAAATCATTGAAAAAGGCAAACCAATCGAAGCTTAAATATCCTAACAATAATATCAATTACAACTTTAAAGTTTCAGCAGTGGCTTGGGTCTTAAGCCACTGCTTTTTTTTAGATAATATATTTACTGAATCAATTCCATGGTTTAATTTCATGTTAATTTCTTGACTATTTCCCTTCCCTCTTCAACATTTCTCAATGACAGCACAAACCCTATCACATTGATATTTACAATGATTAAAAGCAACTAAATTTTAAATAAAAATCATTAAAAACTTAAAATATTATTAAAATTTAATTAAATGTAAATATAACAGTAAGAAAGTTTACATATAACTCAAGTATGGTCTAGCAGATTAAATATTTATTTTTCAAACACTTTAGCCAAAGGGAATCGTATGACAGACCTCACGCCATATCATGAAAACCAAGAGTTAGATAATAACACTTCAAACAATATTCATTTTCGCGATATTTTAGAGCAACATATTTCACGCCGTAGTTTGATTGCAAAAACAGCCAGCGGTGCTGCAGCACTTGCACTCGCATCGACCCTGACAGGTTGTAATGATGACGACGACAATACCACGACAATTTCACCAATTAAAAAGCCTGAAAAACTAACATTCAAACCTGTTGCTAAGAATCTAAATGATATTGTCACTGTTCCAGAAGGCTACGAAGCAAATGTACTCTATGCATTAGGTGATTCAATCAACCCGAGTTATGCAGAATGGGATGATAATAATGTTCCATCAGGCCCGAGCTTCCAGTTCCGCTCAGGTGACTGTCACGATGGTATGAGCTACTTTGGACTCAATGCTTCATCATTGAAATATGATGCTAAAGCATCTGAACGTGGCTTATTGGTTATGAACCATGAATATATCAACCAAACATTCTTACACCCTAAGGGTGCAACCAAAGTTGATGGTCGTCGCCCTGAAGATGAAGTCATTCGTGAAATGAACGCTCATGGTGTTTCTGTAATTGAGTTGAAAAAAAATAGCTCAACACAAAAAGTCGAAGTCGTTAAAAACTCATTATTAAATCGTCGCATTACAGCATCTACAGTGATGGATTTTGCAGGGGTTGTTGCAGGTTCGGACTTAGTTAAAACTCAGTATTCACCAACTGCAAAACAAACCCGTGGCACACATAATAACTGTGGTAATGGTTATACACCTTGGGGAACATATTTAACCACTGAAGAAAACTTCATTGGCTATTTCGTGCGTAACAAAGGTGATGATACTAAGCGTACACCTGCCGAGATCGTGGCATTAAATCGCTATGGTTTAAAAGATGGTGCGAGTTCACGCTATGGTTGGGAAACAGCAGTAGGTACAATAGAACGCCAAGACCTCTATGACCGTTGGAATTCATCAATTACAGCGGACACAGCAGACAAAGACTTCCGCAACAGTGCCAATACCTTTGGTTGGATTGTTGAAATTGACCCATTTGACAGTCGTTCAAATCCTGTAAAACGTACTTCTTTAGGCCGCTTTGCACATGAAGACTGCCGTGCGAGCCGTTTAATTGAAGGTGAAAACCTTGCATTCTATATGGGTGACGACTCACGTGGAGAATACATCTATAAATTTGTATCTGATGCAAAATGGGATGCCAAAGATGTCAATGGCGGTTACAAAGCTGGTGACAAATATATGAACTCAGGCAAACTTTATGTTGCTCAGTTCAATAATGATGGCACAGGTAAATGGATCGAATTGGCTTATGGTAAAAATGGTTTGAATGAAACTAATGCTGTATACCCTTTCAAATCTCAAGCTGAGATCACTACATTTGCACGTTTGGCAGGTGATGCAGTTAAAGCAACCAAAATGGATCGTCCTGAATGGGTTGCAGTAAACCCTGAAAATGGCGAAGTCTATGTGACGTTGACCAACAACTCAAACCGTGGCACAACACATGCACTTGATGCAGCAAACCCACGTAACTATAGCGATCCTGAAGGTGGTAAAGGCAATGTGAATGGTCACATTATCCGTTTCCATGAAAAAGACAATAAAACCACCGCTGAAAGCTTCACTTGGGACATTTATCTCTTTGGTGCAGAAGCAAAAATGGCGAGCAACATTAACCTTTCGGGTTTAAATGATAATAATGACTTGTCATCACCAGATGGCATGTGGTTCGACCCACGCGGTGTGCTTTGGATTCAAACAGATGACGGCGCATATACAGATACTACTAACTGTATGATGCTCGCAGCCTTGCCAGGTGTCGTTGGTGATGGTGCAAAAGCAACAACATCAGCGGGACAAGAAACCATTGTGGGTAAGAAAATTACCGATGAGAACTTACGTCGTTTCCTAACAGGGCCTAAGCAATGTGAAATCACAGGGGTCACCATGACACCAGATTACAAAGCCATTTTCATCAATGTTCAACATCCTGGTGAAGACTCTAAAGGCTATGACAAACCTGATAGTAACTGGCCTGCATCGCAAAAAGATGCAAGCAACAAAACTGCTCGTCCTCGTTCAGCGACTGTCGTCATTACGCGTAAAGATGGTGGTGTGATCGCGGGTTAATGACCCATTTACTTTAAAAAACTGTTTCAAATCCATACACGTCTCGACATGTATGGATTTTTTAGTTTTGAATATCGCGCTGTATATTGACTAAGTCACCTGAATATTCACCCTGTTGGGTTTTCTCGATCCAATCAATTTGTGAATGCCCAATTTTTAAAAAGTTTGAACAGCGTGTGCCATAAATTGGACTTTGAATAAAGGTTGAAGACAATAATTCTTCCATCTCTGTATTAATCCCAGTGTTAGGTAATAAGTCTGGAATAATTTTGCGTTCATCTTCCAAAATATCCCACACAGCATTTTGTAGATCTTGTTGAGGAATACTTGATAATTGCATCATTGGTAAGAATTCTTGGGTAAAGCGTTTACGTAAATGCTTAGTCTTTTCCCAGTCGTCAGTCATCAAACCATTGGAAACGACAAATACACCTTTGGCTAAAACTTGCGGTGCTTCACCACGGTTGCTCATATAGACCGCTTGTTGTTGATCTCCAACGAATAAATTAAAGCCTGCGTAATCACACTGTTTTGTTTCAAGTTCCAGTGCAAAGCGAATCGGGGTTTGATCAGATTCTAAAAAATCCTGTATTAATTGACCGCGTGTGGTTGGATAGGTCTGTTTATCCTGACCATCTCGGTAGTTGGTGACAATTGCCCAGCGACCTTGTTGTGTCACACCCATCCACGTACCACCAGATTGTAAGTCTTGCCCTGCGATAATAGGAGAATCAGACCAAGCATGTAATTGAGAGCTTGGACGGTGATAAAACTCATCTCGATTTGAAACTAAACATAGAGGTAAATCATCTAAAACTTGCCATGCCAACGCCACAATACACATAAAACACATTCCATGAACTTTACACATTGAATGTACAACATTTTTAATATGTTTCAGCTAAAATCTGTGCAAAATATAATTTCAAAGGATTAGGAATGCTGACCTACCCGAATATTGACCCTGTAGCACTCGAACTGGGTCCACTCAAAGTTCATTGGTATGGACTGATGTATCTTCTCGCATTTCTCTGTGCGTGGGGACTCGCGACTTATCGTGCCAAAAAGCGTGACAATTGGAACTCTGAAATGGTTTCTGATCTCGTGTTCTATGGTGCATTAGGCGTGGTACTTGGTGGTCGTATCGGTTATGTACTGTTTTATGAGTTTGGAAAATTCTTAGCAGATCCAATTTGGCTCTTTAAAGTTTGGACTGGCGGCATGAGTTTTCACGGCGGTTTTCTCGGTGTGATGATTGCCATGTTACTCTGGTGCCATAAATATAAGAAAACATGGTTTGAAACTTTAGACTTTATTGCCCCATGTGTACCTACAGGTCTGATGTTTGGGCGAATTGGTAACTTCATTGGTGGCGAACTGTATGGTCGCCAAGTCACTGATCCTAACTTTGCTTTAGGCATGATCTTCCCAACTGATCCATTACAGTTAATCCGTCACCCATCACAAATTTACCAAGCCTTGTGTGAAGGATTACTGCTGTTCATTATCCTTTGGTTCTACAGTGCTAAACCTCGTCCACGTTACGCGGTTTCTGCGATATTCCTGATGGGCTATGGCTGCGCACGCTTCTTTATGGAATTCTTCCGTGAACCTGATGCAGATCAAGGCTATATCTTGTTTGGATGGATGACCAAAGGACAAATTCTATCATTGCCAATGATTCTGATTGGTCTATGGCTCATCTGGTATGCCTACCAAAAGAAAATCTTCGACTGGGGTCCACAACGAAATACTTAATAAAGCTACATTAAGGCATAAAAGGTGAAGCAGTGGCTTCACCTTTTTTATGTTAAATTATCAGCATCTCAATATTTTGACATTACCATGCTTGAATTTTGGTTTAATCCTACCGTTTCTGTTGCAAAAAAATTAGCCTTTCTGGTTTTACTGGCATGTGTCAGCATTGGTTTATATCTTTACCAGCCTTTAACATTGGACAATATTTTACTTTTTGCAGGAACAGGGATTATTTTCTTGATTTGCCGTTATTGCAAAATTCACTTTGCTGCAAAGAATCCAACAGGAATTTTTTACCGCCTACTCACTTGGATTCCATTGGCTTTAGTTTTGGCACTGGTCTTTAAAAATATGAACAATGGCGAAATTCTGATTCCAGGTGCACAAGGTATTGCTTTCATGGCATTAGCAGTATGTATTTTTTCACCTTTATCATTACTGCACCAAAACACAACTTCGCCAGAAACAAAATCAGAGTCAAAATGATGTTGGAGTTTTGGTACTCTGAACGCTGTACTCGTGAAATAAAGCTGATCAGTTCAATCGTCGTCTGTGGCATTATTTACTATTGCTCAGGCATTGAAAAACTCAGTACAACACTCACGATGATTTGCTTAGGGATTGGTGTTGTAGCACATTTATTACACCAACAAAGCCTTAAAATTTCTGAAAATAATCCTTATGCAAAAGGCTTTAAAGTTCTGTTTTCTATTGCACCTATTGTTGCTGTAATTTTAGTGATCTGTTTATTAGCACCTCAACACAAACTCTTTACCGCCATACAAGCGATTGGCTTTAGTGCATTAGGTTTATTCATTGTGTCTATTTATCAAAATCGAGCCAAGCGATTTGAATAACAAAAGTTTCTAGATTCTCAAAAAAAAGAAGCTATTCAGTGAATAACTTCTTTTTATATCGACGAACACCACACTATATCAAACTAGATAAACACACGTCTTACATCACATTAAATAACTTTCTACAACCACAAAGTAATTATGTAAGAAGTCTATTTATAACAGCACATTTGAAAATAAAAGCGATCAGCTAGGTAAACGATAATATTCATAAGTCACGTTTGGATCTTTATACACATCATGGCTACGCTGTCTATAATCCGACACCCACTGAGAGCCTGTAAACCCAGCAATATGCCCATAACGATGGCGACTGGTACGGTTAATGATGTAAATATCACCTTCTTGTGGATTATCAAAGGCTGGACGAATTTGCTTATAACCAATCTCTGTTAATGTTGAACCCCAATCTGATGCTGCAATTGGATGATCCGTAAAACGAGCCCCTGCTGACTGAAGTGCAATACGTACATATCGTGCACAACGATGCGCAGTAGTGCTTCGAGACATGCTCACTAACTTTTCAGTAAACTTTGAAATATCCAAAAACTTAAACTGATTGTTCTCATCATTTTGATTTTTATAATTTTCAAATGCTTTATTTTTTAAAAATTGCTCTGGGTTAAATTTATTATTGTTTTCTGATCGAATCTGAACATTTACCGTGGGATTCACGTATTCATTCATATTCACATTGTGGTCATAAATCATGTAGCGTCCTCAACAGCCCTTTCAATTGATCCAAACAGCCTTGTTCAAACCAACAAAACAATTCACAAGCCATGAATACTAATCAGCAAACCTTAAAATGTAGACTTAAAACATGTAAAAAAATATGTAAGTGTTAATAAATCTCATTTGAAATACCCCAACTCACTGAAACTACTGAATTTACAAAGTATACAAAACACTTTTAATTGGTTGTTTTTTAACCAACCAATGAATTTTAAGTCGTATTGGTAAAATATTTCATGAATCTAATCAATCAATTAAACTGTCAGTTAAGTCACATTTATATTTTTAATTTCTGCTTAAAACGCATCTAAATTTCTATTTTAAAATAAAAAAGCTTATGAATTTCTCATAAGCTTTCCCTCAAACAACCAATAACAAATGTGATACAGCAATGCGAATTAATAACAATCCCAGTTATACAGCACTTTGGAAAAATCACGCTTTTTAAGATCATCTGGATGGATAAAGAAATTCCCTACACCTGAATCACCCCACATAATCTCTATACCGTCTGTATCATCCGTATCAATCTGCAACAGTAAGACATAGTCTTGAATATCCTCATTATATTCACGTGGATCAGACTGAGTGAAGAATGGATAACCGCCGAGACGATGACCATTTGCAGAGATCACTTCACTATATTCATCACAAAACTCTTCGCTCTCATCATCCTCTTTATCATAAGGATCAGTGACTTTACTCGCAAAATCAAAATTATTCAGATCAATATAGCTAACCGCTTTTTCAAATTGCACAGCGGATTGACCTGAAACTGGGCTATAGGCATCATCCCCCAATACAGGAAAATCTTGTACCAATGCTGAATCATCTTGCTGAACCGTGTCATAAAAAATAACCCGAAAACCATCTTGTTTTTGTTGATCATCGAAGTCCAAACCATATAAATCATCATTTGGATTGATAAAAAATTGCAGGATTCCTGACTTCGGATACTGATCATTTTCAGGCAATTCAGCAAAATTAATCTGTGCCAACAATTGTAAATTTTCACCCTCTAAACTTTGTGGGTATTGTTGCCCAATCGGTAAATATGGATGTCCACCCACTTTACTTTGCCAAAGACTTAACTGATCAGCAGCAGATAGATTGATTTCAATACTGTCTTTTTGAGTTGCTACAATTTGTTCCTTATAGGGTTGTAGGCAAGCAGGAAGTTCATTCAAATCTATACTCATTTGTTATCTCTCTTCATCTTAGGTTTGATTGTAAATTCGATTTAAATCGGCTTTTTAAAGTTAGGTCACAAACTAAAAAAATATCATAGTTAAAAAGACCATGAGATTAGTATAAACTCTCTAGCTATTCAAAAATATTACGGAAAAGTAGCAACGCGACATGACTTGTCTTATAGATAAGTTTTGACCATGCTTACTCTCCTCAACTTGGAACATCTATGAAAGCGTATTTAGACCTTTTACAACATATCCTAGACAATGGCGGTGACAAAGGTGATCGTACTGGTACAGGTACACGTTCTGTATTTGGTCACCAAATGCGTTTTGATTTATCCAAAGGCTTTCCACTTCTCACCACAAAAAAAGTGCATTTCCGTTCAATCGTGATTGAACTGTTATGGTTTTTGAAAGGTGATACCAATGTTCAGTATTTAAAAGACAATAAAGTGTCAATTTGGGATGAATGGTCAACTGCTGAACAAACGGCTCGTTTTGGACGTCCTGAAGGTGAATTGGGCCCTGTCTATGGTCATCAATGGCGTAACTTTGGTGCGACTAAAAAAGAGGATGGTTTGTTTGAAAATGACGGCTTTGATCAAATCAGTTGGTTGGTCAATGAAATCAAAACCAATCCAAACTCGCGTCGTTTAATCGTATCTGGTTGGAATCCAAATGAAGCTGGAAAAGTGGCTTTGCCACCTTGCCATACCTTGTTCCAGTTCTTCGTTCAAGATGGAAAGTTATCTTGCCAACTGTATCAACGTAGCGCAGATGTGTTTTTAGGTGTGCCGTTTAATATTGCAAGCTATGCCCTACTCACACACATGATCGCGCAAGTATGTGGCTTAGGTGTAGGCGACTTCGTTTGGACTGGTGGTGATACACATTTATATGCCAACCATTTTGAACAAGCGCAATTACAATTGACCCGTGAACCCTTGCCTTTATGTCAATTGAAACTCAATCCTGAAATCAAAGACATTTTCGATTTTAAATTTGAAGATATTGAAATTGTCGGTTATGAATCGCATCCTGCGATTAAAGCTCCTGTTGCGGTTTAATTTTAAAATAACACCACATTAATTGAATTCCCCTAAATCCCTCTTTAAAAATATTCTCCTCTCTTAAACTCCTCCCTTTGACAAAGGGGGGTGGGAGGGATTAAAAAACGAGTTAATTATGACATTTAAAAATTTTGAAATTGTGCATGTGGTTGCAATGGATCAGCAACATTGTATCGGCAAAGGCAACGATCTTCCTTGGCATATTTCAGCCGACCTAAAACACTTTAAAGAAATCACCCAAGGCGGTGTGGTGGTAATGGGACGTAAAACCCTTGAATCGATGGGACGTGCTCTACCGAAACGTGTCAACTGGGTGATTACTCGTGATCCAAACTGGGCTTTTGAAGGTGTAAAAACTGCGGACTCAATTGAATCAGCACTAGAACAAGCTATTCCTGATGTTTTAACTTCGGAAAAACCGAATACAATCTTTATCATCGGTGGTGGTGAAATTTTCAAACAAACCATCAACATTGCAGATCGTTTAGAACTCACTCATGTTGAGCTGGATGTACAAGGCGATGCACATTACCCAGAAATTCCTGCTGAATTTAAAAAAGTCGCAACTGAATCACATATTGATGACAAAACTGCCATTGCATTTGAGTTTGCAACTTACCGAAAATAGGGCTGTTTAATAAATAAAAATAGCATGTTATGAACAGTGTAAATAGAAAATCAGTAATGCATACCATTTTAATGGGCTTGCTCCATTCCCTTTTTGGGCTTTTCATTGTTCTAACATCACTCTGGTTTTGTTTAGCGATATGGATACAACAACCTTTAGGACAAGTGGTGGGTTATATCATCATCGCGCTTTGGGTTATTTTCGCTTTTAGTATTCTAGGAATCTATTTTACAAAAAATCTGTTTAGTCGAAAAACAGATTCTTTGATCTACATAGCGGCTTTTCTGATCAGTCTATTGTGGTATTTCAATATTCCAGCCAAACAAGATCGTCAATGGAGTCCTGAAGTCTCTCGTATTTTTAGCTATGAAAAACAAGGAAATCTAGTCACCATTCACAATGTCCGTAATTTTAACTGGCATTCAGAAACACAGTATGACGAACAATGGGATACTCGAACATTTAATTTAGATCACATCACTGGGGTCAATATCATTACTTCCTATTGGATGGGACCTCAAATCGCGCATACCTTGGTTAGTTTTAATTTTTCAGATCAAAAACCATTAGTTTTTTCAATAGAAATCCGCAAAGAGAAAACTGAAAGCTTTTCTGCCATCGGTGGTTTTTTTCGACAGTTTGAGTTGAGCCTAATTGCCGCAGATGAAAAAGATATTGTCTATACACGCAGTAATATTCGCGGTGAACAAGTCTACTTCTTTCCCATTCAATTACCCAAAGCAGAAAGCAAAGCACTGTTTGAAGAATACTTATCAAAATCCGATGGTTTAGCTAAAAATCCAAAATGGTACAACACGCTAACAAGTAACTGTACAACTTTGGTTTTTGATATGATTCAAGCTATTAGCCCTAAAAAACTTCCTTCTGATTATCGTTTATTTGCTTCAGGTTATTTACCAAATTATTTATATGATTTAGGTGCGCTTAGTCATCAATGGTCAATGAAAGAATGGTATAAAAATGCACATATCAACCCAAGAACTGCGAGATATGCACATTTTAAATATCAGAACAGTACCAATTTTTCAAAAGTCGTTCGTCTTGGTTTACCCCAACCTTTAGAGAAATGAGTAATCGCAAGTTGTATATTTAAATTTGCTCAGACCAGAAATTTCATTTATTTTCTATGTAGATAAATTTATTGAAATTAAAGAGATCGTTTATGTTAAAAAAACTAATTTCAACTTCAATTGTGACCGCAAGCTTATTGATAACAGCTTGTACAACTACACCTAATTCAGATCAACAAGCTCAAAATTTAGCCTTATTACAAAATAAAAATTGGGAACTCACTTATATTGGTGCGACTGAATTTAAAGCTGATCCAAATGCACGTAATAATCCAAGTATTCAGTTTGGTTCTGACTTACGTGTCAGTGGTTCAGATGGTTGTAATCGTCTCATGGGACAGTATGCGATTAAAGGACAGCACATCACGCTTGGGCAATTGGGTGCGACCAATATGTATTGTCAAAATACGATGCAACTTGCAGGGCAATATACTGAAGCGTTGAATAAGGTGAAAGGCTATCAAGTCTATGACAAAACTTTGAAATTGCTCGATCAATATGGAAATCGTGTTTTAGAGTATAAGATTCAATAAGTACCAAATCATTAAATATAATCTAAAGCCAAAGTCTACACATTTAGATTTTGGCTTTTTTGTTTTTGGCATACTTTTAGTCATAAATACGGGATAGAAACAATACTTTTAATACATACCCCATCCATTATTCCAATTTAAAATAGAGTTTTGTTTTAGTATTTGGCTGTCTTTATGAAAATTTTAGCAACTGTCGTGATCGCATGTTTACTGCTTTCAGCTTGTAGTTCAATGAATGTAAGACCGACTGTCGGTGTCAGTATGGGGACATCTGTGAAATAAAAAACAGCGCCGAGGCGCTGTTTTTTTTATTTAAATGCATCCATAATACCTTGCCAAGGTTTTACAAATGGACAATTCGTTCCATATGGACTGGCATCAAAAGGTTGTCCTGCATCTGAATCACTATCTACTTTCATGATACCTAAACCATAATTCATACTAGATCTTAAAGAGCTACCACTCACCTTCACATCAGCATTTAGCTGAACACTTTGCCAACCAGCATAACTTCTCAAATAGTTAACTTTAAAATCAAATTTACCAGTAGAATCGGAAGTGTATGTAAATGTAGGAGTAATCGTGCCATCTGGTGAAACAAAACCTGTAGCAATAGGCTTTGTCGCTGCAATTGCACATTTGACTGGTGTTCGAGGAGCTATCACCAAACCAGTTAAAGCATCAACTCCAGCTTGTAGAGCTGTAACTGTTGCTTGAAATGCATTTATCTCTGATTTTTTTACTGAAATTTTACCATTTAAATCAGCGATTAAATTATTAAGCGTAATTATTGCAGCCTTAGAGTCAGCTGTTGCTGGATCTATTGCCTTTTGCTTATCTAACTCTGATTTACTATCAGCTAATTGGCTTTGTAAATCAGCTAATTCACTATTCGCTTGTTGTAACTTTGCCGAAGCTTGAGCAGACTTAGTCTTTAAAGTTAATACATCATTTTGTCGAATATTATCGAGTTCTTGCTTTAGCTTAAATACACCTTCATAAGCTTGAAGAAAATCAATACTCATCGTTACCGTTTGATTTGCTATTGGTTTACCATCTATGTCTACGATATGTGCAGACAATGACTCTGTATAATAAGTTTCCGCAGGATTCTTTGAGATCACACCTGAACGACCAAACGTGATATTTCCTACTGGCTGCGTTACTACAGCTGAAGTAACGTTTAACTTAGTAGATTGTAAAGTAGTAACACCGTTACTATCTTTAATAGATGCATTCAGTGTAATACCATTTTTTATTAGATTATCAGCAACACTACCACTCGAGCTTGGTAAGACTATCGTAAATGTAGCATTACCTTCATCATTCGTTGTGATAACAGATGCACCAGAAATAGTGACTAAGTTGGTCTTAGTATCTAACACTGCGAGTGAAATAGACTGACCACTAACACCACCACCATTCTCATCTACGGCTTTTACTGTAATAAGTGCTGAGTCACCAGTGACAACTAATGTTGGTTTATTGGTTGATAGATTTAAATGTAATAAAGCTTCAACACCACTAACAGAATTAGATACATTCAATAACATTGTTTGTGAGGTAATTTTTTCAGATGTGTCTACAAACTGAGCAGTCAGTCTCACACCTTTAGCAACCAAATCATCAATATTTTTTATATTTGCACCATTTAATTCTAAGTTAAATACAGCATTTCCAAGCTCATCCGTTACACTGGTTGATGTACCGGCAATAGTTATCCCATTATTTTGCGTATCTTCAATTGCCAATGACACATTTTGTGCTGAAACTCCACCACCATTAACATCGACTAATTTAACAGTTAACGTCGCTTTATCTCCAATCACATTAAGTGTTGGCTTAGATGAATTCATTACGATGTGATAATTTGTTGCAACAGGTTTTGGAATTGTTGTTGTATCACCATCGCCAGCTGGTGAACCACTTTTACCATAATAACCATCTCCCCCACCACAACTCGCTAACAAAATTGAAATAGCAATTGCACTTAACTTTCCAGTAAATTTTCTAGTATCCATAACTTTACCCAACTGAAGAAACCTTAAATTTGTATTTGTATAATTTGCCTGCTATGTAACCATAGATATTTACAGGTGTAAATATGCTATTTATAAATGTTTTTTTATGTAATTTTTATTGTTTAAAATCAGGTTAATATATGTACGACATTATTATTATCGGTGCGGGAACAGCAGGCATAAGTGCTTATAAAGAAGCAATTAAACATACTCAAGATGTCCTTATCATCAATAAAGGTCCTTGGGATACTACCTGTGCCCGAGTCGGTTGTATGCCTAGTAAAGTACTCATTTCTACAGCAAATAGAATGCATGATATTCAAAATGCTCAAGAAGTCGGTTTAAACGTAAAATCTGAAATAGATACAAGCCAAGTAATGGAACATGTACAAACTTTGCGTAATCGCTTTACCCGAGCAACACTTAGAGACGTTGAAAGCTGGAATCCAGAACACAAAATTTCAGGTGAAGCTAAATTTATCAATCCGAATACCATTGAAGTAAATGGAGAACAATACAGAGCAAAATCATTTATTATCGCTGTCGGTTCAACACCAAGCTACGACCAAAATTGGAAAAATGAAATTGGCGATAAGCTCATGACTTCGGATGAAATATTCGAGTTAAATACTTTACCAAAATCAATTGCGGTCATAGGTAGTGGTGTAATCGCAATAGAATTGGCACAAGCAATGCATCGTTTAGGTGTTGAAACGACAATATTTGCGCGTAGTAAAAAGGTCGGCGTACTCAGCAGTCCAAATTTGCAAAACATTGCCCAAACAGAACTAACAAAAGAATTGAATATCAAATTTGAAGTTTTACCAAGCGATGTAAAGAATATTGAATCCGGTGTAGAAATCATCTTTACTGAGAATAATCAGTCTAAATCCATCCATGTAGACTATATTTTAAATGCTACTGGGCGTAATACACATTTACCCAGCTTAGCTTTAGAAAATATTGATCCTGCTTTTTCAGACCTAAAAAAACTTCCAATTGATCTAAAAAGTAAACAATTGTCGTCACTACCGATCTTTATCATTGGTGATGCTTTTACTCAAACACCATTACAACATGAAGCAGCCAATGAAGGACGTGAAGTCATCTCTAGTTGTTTGAATTTTCCCAAAGTAAGCAATCTAAATACGTTAACACCTTTAGGTATTGTGTTTAGCAATCCAGAAATGGCAATTGTTGGGCAAAGTTATACAAATCTAACCAAATCAAACATTGAGTTTATAACTGGCTTTGTTTCCTATGAAAAACAGGGGCGTGCTTTGGTTTTAGGAAAAAATAAAGGCGCGATAGAAGTGTATGTAGACAAAAATTCAAGAAAGCTTTTAGGTGCTGAATTATTTGTAGAATCCGCAGAACACATGGCACATCTACTCTCTTGGATGATCAGTGAAGAATTAACAATTGATGATATTCTTAAAAAACCTTTTTACCATCCAACACTAGAAGAAGGATTACGTACTGCATTGAAACATGCAAGAAGACAACTACAATAATATATTGTAAATATCAATGTAAATATGGGCTTCAATTGAATAATAGAAGCTCTTTTTTTACATAAATACCAACAATTACATTTATATT